>NZ_JBKOUC010000001.1:0-325202 GCF_046764815.1 Aphanothece stagnina RSMan2012 | reverse complement strand
CTATGCACTGAAGCGTTATCTCGATCCAAATGTGATCGGATCCACCTTCTTCACGAAGGATGGTTACGATGTGACCTGGCAGAACATGAGGCGGGGCCTCGTGGGAATGGACGAAAGGGTGACGATCAAGCACGAGATTCTGCATGTGCTTGGGTTGGATCACCCTTACGGCGATGGCTTTAACTACCGCTACGACACCAGCGATACTCTGATGTCCTACTTCACCCGTCGTGGGTTTGATTCACTGACGGGTTCCGACCGCGCTGCTCTGGTGTCGCTCTGGGGTACGGAAAGCTCGGGCACCGGAAGCTGGGGGACCGAAAGCCCGGTCGCCTGATCCTGCGCTGCTTCTGGCCTCAGGTCCCGGACGTGTCGCCGGAACCTCCGCTGCTTCCCGATCCGTCCTTCTCCCAGTGCAGCGTCATCGGCACGGCCCCGTCAAGGCTGGTTTTCACCGGACAGGTCTCCGCCGCCCTGCGCAGGGTCGCCTGCTGCTGGGCGTCCAGCCCTTCCGGCAGGGTGAGCCAGACCTCCAGAGCCGCGATCCGCCGGGGCAGGCCGCTGCTCATGCGTTTCTCCACCCGGGCCGAGGCGCCCTCCAGGGGCCAGCCATGCCGCTCCGCCACGATTCCCATGATCGTCAGCAGGCAGGTGGCCAGGGACGTGGCGATCAGATCGGTGGGGGAGAAACAAGCGCCTTGCCCCTGGTTGTCCACCGGGGCATCGGTCTCCAGGGAGCTGCCCGATGGGCCGTGTTCCGCGCGGCACCGCAGCCCTCCGCTGTAGTGGCAGGTGATGGAGGTCATGGTCAGACGCTCGGCCCGGGTGCTCGCCCCACTCTGACGGCGGACCGGGGCCGGCTGGCTGCTCCCCCTGGCCGGAGACGACGATCGCGCTCTCACTGCGCCAGACGCAGTTCCTCCAGCAGCGCGCGCTGCTGCTTCGCCGTGACGAACCGATGGGCCGCCATGGCTCCGCTCACCGCGACGGGCGGAACGCCGATCCCGGGGAAGACGCCAGCGCCACAGAGCACCAGAGCCTCGATCGGCGTGCTCCCCCCTGGGAAGGGGCCCCGATCGGCGGGCCAGGCCGGCCCGTAGGTTCCCTGGTGCACCCGCAGGAAGCGCCGATGCGTCAGGGGCGTGCCCTGGAGTTCGAGCACCACGTGCTCCTGCCAATCGGGAACCAGCTGCTCCAGCACGCGATGGAACAGGCTGCAGCGTTCTGCCTTGAGCCTGGCGTAGGCGGGGCTTCCCGGTTCGAGATCGCGCCAGAGTTCCCAGGGCTCGTTGGCGGGGGTGTAGCCGTGCAGCACCTGATGGCCCGCCGGAGCCAGGGAGGGATCGAGCAGCGACGGCATGGACAGCACGGCCATGTTGCGCTCCGCGTCGATGCCCCGCTGCCAGTCACCGACCCAGACGTGGTGGATCGGCAGGTCGCCCATCGCGGGGCTGGAGCGCAGGCCCACATGCCAGTGCAGAAAGCTGCGGCAGGCGGGCGTGGCGTCCTGGCGTCCTCGCCAGCGGGCCGGGATCGCGTCGGCGGGCAGCAGCGGCAGCAGATCCCAGGGACTGGTGTTGGCGATCACTCCCCGCCGGGCGAGGATCCGCTCCCCGTCGGCCAGGCGAACTCCCCGGGCACGGCCGTCCTCCACGAGGATCTCGCCCACGGGAGCTCGGGTGCGCAGCGCACCGCCGTGGCGGCGCAGACCGCGCACCAGGGCTTCCACCACCGCCGGACTGCCGCCCAGGGGGTAGTCGAGGCTGGCCTCTGGCTCGAACCATTCCCCGAACAGGGTGGCCATGGCGGCGGCACTGGTGTGCTCCATCGGCATCCCTGAGATCAGGAAGCAGAGCAGATCCACCCAATGGAGCAGGAAGGGATCGCGCAGACGGCGCCGGGCCAGCGGGCCGAAGGCTCCGCCCAGGCTGGCCAGCCTCCCGGCCTGTCCCAGCAGGGCCAGTCCAGGCCCCCCGCTGAGGGTGGCGGCCAGCCCCAGGCCCGGCCGCAGGGCCAGCAGCGGCAGCTGGCGCGCTGCCTGGCAGAACGGGGCCAGCCAGGCCATGAAGGCGGACCACTCCTCGGCCGCCGCCGGACCGCGCAGCTGCCGGACCACCTCCAGGAATGGATCCAGGCCCACGCCGATCCGCAGCGATCCCTCCGGCAGCAGCAGACCCCAGCTGCGGTAGGTGGCCACCGGGACGGTCTCCCCCACGGCCCGCAGCACCTGGGCCAGCGGATTGGCGCTGGGCCATCGCCCGAGGCCGGACCAGAGCGAGGGGCCGGACTCGAACTGGAAGCCGCCGCGCGCAAAGCCGTGGGCGGCTCCCCCGGGCCGGTCGTGCGCTTCGAGCACCAGAACCTCCAGGCCATGACGGGCCGCCACGGCTCCGGCGCAGAGCCCCCCCAGTCCGCTGCCCACCACCACCAGATCCACGGCCGGCTGCGGGGTGGAGGGGGCGGTGCCGGGGGAAGGGACGTCGGGGCTCACGCCTCCACCGAGGGATGGACCGGCAGGCGTGGTCCGCAGCGCTCCTGGCAGAGGACCTCCAGGCTGGGGCGACCGGTGAACCGAAGCCGGGCCGCTGCCCACAGGCGGTAGGCGCCATCGATCAGGGGCTGGACCAGGGGCCAGCTGGTGGGGGCATAGAGCCAACCCAGACCGATCAGGGCGTAGGCCTGGCGGAAGACCTCCACATCGGTGAGCACGGTGCCGTCATCGGTGATGGCATGGATCCGACCCATCGCGGCGGCGTAGTCGATCCCGGCGTGGGCAGCGGGTTCATAGTCCGCGGCATCGATGTCGATGAACGCCAGCCGAGCGTCAGCACCATGGCGCTGTCGGTCCCGGCGGCGAAGGAAGGTCACCTCACGGCGGCAGAGGGGACAGGCTCCGTCAAAGAGGATGCGCAGCTTCGGAGGCCGGGCGGAGCTGGGCTGGGTCGGTTGGCTCACTTTTTACGGCAGTACTTTCCGCCCACATTCATCCAGCCTGGGGGGCAGGGTTGGCCATGGGTGGGTCTCACGGTGTAGTGCATCAACCCCAGGGTGCTGCAGCTGCCGTTGAGCATGTCGACGTAGCCCAGGGGACACATCCAATCGAGCTTCCTGACCACCCGCTGGGCTTCGGCCGGCAGGCTGAGCAGGAAAGTCGCCGGCAGGGCGAGCAGGGCCGTCGCAACGCCACGCATGGTCTGCTCGATGGGACGGATCGATCACTCGGGTGATGCTAGGCAGGACAGTCCTGCCTAGCGCCCATGCTGCGCCAGTTCCTGAGGATGCTGGCGGTGCAGACCTCCGGGGAGGGGTTCACTGATCTCACCGGGGCTCTCAACACCGAAATCCAGGCGAGCGGCCTGACGCTCGGCACCGCCACCCTGGTCTGTCTGCACACCTCCTGCTCGCTCACCATCAACGAGAACGCCGATCCACGGGTGCTGCAGGACCTCACCAGCTTTGCCAGGGCCCTGGTGCCCCAGGAGGGGATCGTGCCGGCGGGCGCTGCCGGGCCCCGGCAGCCCTACCGCCATGCGGACGAGGGCCCGGATGACATGCCCTCCCACATCCGCACCGCCCTGACCGCCACCAGCCTCAGCCTCTCCTTCCAGGAGGGGAGCCTCGTGCTCGGCACCTGGCAGGCCGTCTACCTCTGGGAGCACCGGCGGCTGGGACAGCGCCGCCGTCTGAGCCTCCACCTGATCGGCAGCTGAGCCATGGCTACCTGACGGATTGCTGCCTGCGGGGGGCAGTCCTGGGCAGGGTTTCGATTCGGCCCTAACTTGCCCTCAGCACCTCCGGGCCCACCGCCGTTCCTGCAGCCCATGTCCCGCCCCCTCCTGACCGGCTCCCTCGCCGCCCTGCTCTGCCTTGGCCTGTCAGGTCTGCCGGGCCGGGCTGAGGAAGCCTCCTCCCCCCAGGTTGAAGACGCCTCCACCCGCCAGCCGGATGATTCCTCCTCCCGCGTGAAGGTTCTCGGCGGCTCGGAGAGCTACACCTCCTACGTGTCGGAGGTGGATGCCTGCAACCGCGCCCAGATGCTGCGTCCCGCCGGCACCACCGTGACCGGCATGCGCTACTGGCGGCTGGGGCGCCGCAACGCCAGGGCGACCACCTGCTCGATCCGATGGAGCGACTCCGAGAACGCCACGCCCACCTACCGCCCCATCCTGTTCGGCCGCAGTTCCTGAGCTCCTCTCCGAACTCGGAGGCTGAAGCCATCGACCCGGCTGCGCCAGCCTGAGCGCCCCCACCGACCCTCCTCCATGGCTGCCATCCCCCTCACTCCCGAGCAGATCAACGCCCTGTCGCGTGAGCTCCCCGCCTGGAGTCTCCTCAACGGAAAGCTCCATCGTGAGCTGCGCTTCAGCGACTTCGTGGCGGCCTTCGGCTTCATGACCCAGGTGGCCCTGGTGGCTGAAGCCATGGGCCACCACCCGGAGTGGAGCAATGTGTGGAACCGGGTGGTGGTGGACCTCACCACCCACGACACCGGCGGCCTGTCCGATCTGGATCTGGAGCTGGCGCGACGGATCGATGCCCTCGCGGCCGAGGGGGCCGGCCGGTAGCGATCGCGGCACCAGGCCCCCCTGGTTGCAGGGGAGCGGCGTGGCTGCCGGGCCGTGCCAAGCTTGACGGTTTGCCCTCCTGGCATGGGGTTCCGCTACCTCGATCGGGTCGCCAGCGCCGAATCGATCCAGCAGTTTCTCGATCTGGCCGATCTGGCTCTGGGGGCCGGCCAGTCGGCCCACAACGTGTTCGCCCTGTCCCACCGGCTTCGGGAGTCGCGGCCGATGCAGCTCTGCCGCACCCGTCTGCAGCGCGACCCGGCCAGCTGGGAGTGGGTGGAGCAGCGCCGGCCCTGCGGGCCCTACGACATCGAGGCCTTGAAGGCGATGCCGAAGGGGAGCCTGGGTCACACCTACGGCACGGTGATGGCCACCCTCGGTTACGACATCAATTTCTTCCCGAAACCGGAGTTCTTCAACAACCTCGAAACCGACGCCGACTACATCAACTACCGGGTGTTCGCCACCCACGACATCCACCACATCCTCACCGGTTTCAGCCTCGATAACTTCGGCGAACTCGGGGTGATCAGCCTCAGCGTGGCCCAGTACTCCCACCCGGGGCTGGCCTTCACCGATCTGATCGGGCTGCTGATGTCCTGGTTGCGCACCGACACCCCGATCACGGATCTCGAGAGCGAGCAGGAACAGGCCCGCACCACAGCCTATGTGTTTCGCATGATCAGCCGCGGCCTGGAGATGGGGCTGGCGGCCCAGCCCCTGTTCCCGGTGCGGTGGGAGGAGCGCATGGAGCAGAACCTCGTGGAGCTGCGGGCCGAGCTGGGGATCGAGCCGGTGCTGGAGGGGATCTCCAGCTGGCACAGCGATGAGGCCCTGGCCGCTGGGCTGGCCGCCTGAGCCTCCCGGGGCCCCGGCAGCCAGCCCATCGTCCGCGGCTTCAGACCAGCACGGGAAGCTGGGCGGGGTCGCTCTGCTGGAACCGCAGCCTCCGCTGCTCGCCGGTTGGGCCGTTGACCCCGCTTTCCACATCCACCGTGATGGTGTGGCCGCCGGTGAACGTGCCAGCCAGGATGCCCTTGGCGATCGGGGTTTCCAGCTCCCGCTGGATCGCCCGCTTCAGGGGCCTGGCGCCGTACACCGGGTCGTAGCCCACCCCGGCCAGCCAGTCGAGGGCATCGGCATTGAGCTGGAGCCCCAGCTTCTTCTGCTCGAGCCGGGCCGCCAGGCGCTGCACCTGCAGTTCCACGATCTCGCGGAGTTCATCCTGCTTGAGGCTGTGGAAGATGATCGATTCATCGAGCCGGTTGAGGAACTCGGGGCGGAAGTGGGCCCGCAGGGCCTCGTTCACCCGCTTCTCCATCTCGCCATGGCGGGCGGGATCACCGGCCAGATCGAGAATCGAACTGCTGCCGATGTTGCTGGTGAGGATCAGCACGGTATTGGTGAAATCCACCGTGCGGCCCTGCCCATCGGTGACGCGACCGTCATCGAGGATCTGCAGCATCACGTTGAACACATCGGGGTGGGCCTTCTCCACCTCGTCGAAGAGGATCACGGCGTAGGGCCGGCGGCGTACCGCCTCGGTGAGCTGGCCGCCCTCCTCGTAGCCCACGTAGCCCGGAGGCGCTCCGATCAGGCGGCTGACGGCGTGCTTCTCCATGTATTCGCTCATGTCGATGCGCACCATGGCTTCCTCGGCATCGAAGAGCTGGGCGGCCAGGGCTTTGGAGAGTTCCGTCTTGCCCACGCCTGTGGGGCCCAGGAACAGGAAGCTGGCAATGGGCCGGTTGGGATCGCTGAGGCCAGCGCGGGAGCGCTGGATCGCGTCAGCGACCGCTGTGACGGCCTGCTGCTGCCCGATCACGCGGGTGTGCAGTTCATCCTCGAGGTGGAGCAGCTTCTCCATCTCGCTCTGCACCAGCTTGCTCACCGGGATGCCGGTCCACTTGGCGATCACCTCGGCGATGTCGTCCTCGGTGACCTCCTCGCGCAGCAGGGTCTTCTCGCCCTGGCTGTCCCCATCGGTGAGTTCGGCTTCCTTGGCGGCCAGCTTGCGGTGCAGATCCGCGAGGGTGCCGTATTCCAGTTCGGCGGCCTTGTTCAGGTCGTAGCTGCGCTTGGCCTGCTCCACCTGGAGTTGCACCTGTTCGATCTCCTCCTTGATCGCGCTGAGTTCATCGATCGAGCCCTTTTCCTTCTGCCATTGGGCATTCAGGTTGCTCTGCTGCTCGCGCAGCTCAGCCAGTTCCCGTTCCAGGCGCTCCAGGCGATCCTTGCTCGCGGCATCCGACTCGCGCCCCAGCGAGAGCTTCTCCATCTCCAGCTGCAGGATGCGACGGTCGAGCTCATCGATCTCCTCCGGCTTGGAGGTGATCTCCATCTTCAGGCGCGCGGCCGATTCATCCATCAGGTCGATCGCCTTGTCCGGCAGGAAGCGATCGGCGATGTAGCGGCTGGAGAGCACGGCGGCGGCCACCAGGGCGTTGTCGGCGATGCGCACGCCGTGGTGCACCTCGTAGCGCTCCTTCAGGCCCCGCAGGATCGAGATGGTGTCTTCGACGGTGGGCTGATCCACGAACACCTGCTGGAAGCGGCGCTCCAGGGCCGGATCCTTCTCGATGTGCTGACGGTGCTCATCGAGGGTGGTGGCGCCGATGCAGCGCAGTTCGCCGCGGGCCAGCATCGGCTTGAGCAGGTTGCTGGCATCCATGGCCCCGCCGGTGGCACCGGCCCCCACCACGGTGTGGATCTCGTCGATGAACAGCACGATCTGGCCCTCGGAGGCGGTCACCTCCTTGAGTACGGCCTTGAGCCGCTCCTCGAATTCACCGCGGTACTTGGCGCCGGCGATCAGGGCGCCCATGTCCAGGGCGATCAGCTGACGGTTCTGCAGGGCCTGGGGCACGTCGCCGTTGACGATCCGCTGGGCCAGACCCTCCACGATCGCCGTCTTGCCCACGCCCGGTTCGCCGATCAGCACCGGGTTGTTCTTGGTGCGGCGGCTGAGGATCTGGATGGTGCGGCGGATCTCCTCATCCCGGCCGATCACCGGATCGAGCTTGCCCTCGCGGGCGGCGGCGGTGAGGTCGCGGCCGTACTTCTCCAGGGATTCGTAGGTGCCCTCGGGATTCTGATCGGTCACGGTCTGGCTGCCGCGCACGGCCTGCACGGCGTCCTTGAGTCTGTCGGCGCTGGTGCCGGCCTGGGAGAGCAGCTGCTTGCCGCAGCGGTCATCGATGGCCAGGGCCAGCAGCAGGTGTTCGATGGCGATGTAGCTGTCGCCGTAGGTCTGCTTGAGCTGGTCGGCCTGATCGAGCACGGCATTGAGCCCCTTGCCCAGATAGACGTTCTCGGGGGGGGCATTCAGGCTGGGCTGGCCGGCGATGAAGCTCTCGACGCTCTGGCTGAGGCTGCCCACCGCCACGCCGGCCTTCTCGAGGATGCGCCCCGCGAGGCCCTGCTGGGCCAGCAGGGCGGCGAGCAGGTGCTCGCTCTCCATCTGCTGCTGACGTTTCTGCTGGGCCAGTTGCTGGGCAGCCACGACGGCGCCCCAGGCCTTCTCGGTGAACAGTTCGGCGGTGGGATGCATCGGAAAACCTCCCGGACATGCGGCGTTGGAATCAACCTATGGAGGGTCTGCGGGGGTGAAACCCGTGGGGGCCGTACCTCGGAGTACGGCGCCCCGAACTCAGGTTGGGCAGGCCGGCGTCAAAGGGACGGGAAACCGTTGCCGAGCTTCAGGATCCCCAGGCCACCAGCCCTGCGCTCGCCAGGCCACCAGCCCTGCGCTCGCCAGGTCACGGCCCGCTGGTCTCGGGCGGTGGCAGCGGCAGGACCCCCGCCTCGGGACCACACAAGCGGAGAGGACATCCATCCGGACCGTAAACGGCATCGTGGGGGGAGAGGCATCCCCGGGCGTTCTTGCCGGGCACCTCGGCAGGGTGAAGCCGTTTGGGCTGCAGTTCCCGCTGACGCACCGGCACCAACCAGGGACAGCCGCCGGTGATGAGCGTCTGGCTCTGGGCCGGGAGCTCCAGCGTCAGGCCGCTGGCCAGCAGCAGCCATCCGGCTGTCCTTCCCAGGCCCCGCCCCCATCGGGGCTTGGCCATGGAGGCTTTGGCCATGACCGCTCTCTGCAGACGCTTCTACTGTGGCCGGGTTTCGCCGGGCCAGCCGCGGCGCACCCTGTCCCTTCAGATCGACGCTATCGCCATGGAAGGACCTCCCTATCCCCAGGAGCTGATCGACCAGCTGGTCGAAGCCTCCAGGGACTTTGACGCCACGGCCCGCGACCCGGAACGCAACTGCTGGTTGGTGGTGCATCGCCATGTGCACGGGGTGCTGCCGAGTGAATACGACATCCGGGAGGTTCCGGAAGAGCTCTACCTCGCAGTCCTGGCCCAGCGCAGGCAGGAGCCGGCTGCGTCGTGAGGCGCTGGGGCTCACGAGTTGGTCATGGGGAGCTGCCGGTGAGGATCCGGCTCTGGGCTGGCGGCAGACGCGAAAAGAGCCCCGGCGGTGACCGGGGCTCCTGAAGGTGGATCAAAGCTTCGATCGCTCCTGGAGGGGAGGGACGATTCAGGTTCTGCGCAACAGCCTGGAGCGATCGGCGATGGGCTCAGGCCCAGCCTTTGGAGGCCATGTCTTCGACGTAGGCGGCCACATCGGCGATGTCACCTTCGCTGAGCTTGCCGCCGAAGGCCGGCATGGCGTTCTTGCCGTTGGTCACCTGGTAGGCGATGGCAGCTTCATGGCCGCTGCTGTAGTTGGCCAGATAGGCCTCGAGGGCGTCCTGCTTGAGGGTGCGCTCCGCATTCACCACGTTGCCGCCACCCATGTGGCAGGCGGCGCAGTTGGCGGAGAAGAGCTGGCCGCCATGGGCCACATCGGCGGCGTAGCTGGGAGCGGCACCCAGCACCAACGCCAGGCAGAGAGCGATCAGGGAGAAGAGTCGGCGCATGGAAGGGCGCTTCAAAGCACGTGCAACCCCGAAAACCTAAGGGGTGGCCGGGGGGCTGTGCCCTCCGGGGCGTCGGTTCGAAACATTTGCGACACCTGGGGGTACTCCTTAGGCGACATCCCGAGACCTCGCCTGGGGTTGCCCTGGTGCACCGCCCGTTCCCTGGGTGAAGTGTCCCGTTCAGCTCCCGGCGGCCGGGGTCACCGTGAGGCTGCCCTCCATCCCGGCAAAGCGGTGGGGTTCACACCAGAGGCGGAAGCGCCCAGGGGTGTCGAACCGCTGCTCCCAGCTTTCCCCCGGGCTGAAGGCCAGCCTGGGGTGGCTCCACTCCGGGTGGTCCTCCACGATCAGGTTGTGGGGGCCCAGGCCCGCCACCTCCACATGCACCACGTCTCCCGCCGCGATCGTGAGCTGGCTGGGTTGCAGGGCCAGCAGGCCCTCGTCGCTGCCCAGCTGCAGGCGGTGGGTGGCGGCCTGGGCAGGCGCACTGAGCCCCACCAGCCACAGCAGCAGCAGCAGCGGGCACACCAGCCTTTGCCAGCACCGCCTCATCGCTCCGGCGACCTCGGCACCGGCCCGCGATGCGGCAGGCCGGCATCGGCGAACACCGCTTCGAGGGTGGGGGCATGGCTCACCCGCCCGAAGCGCTCCGGCGGGCTGATCGGTTCATGGACGAAATGGCGCTGGCGAATCGAGAAGCGGTCCCAGGCATTCACCTCGATGCGCAGCAGGCGGATCAGTCCTTCCACCAGCCAGCCCCGCAGATCGAGGCCCCAGGGCGGCAGCCAGCAACCTCGCCACTGGCCCAGCCGCCGCACCGTCTCGTTCACCCCCACCGCCGGCTGGCCGAGCACGATCCGCCGCAGCGCCCCCTGACCGACTTCCGGATTCGCTTCGTGGGGTGCGGTGGCCAGGGCGAGGCAGACCCGGGCGATGTCGGCGGCGTGGATGAAGTGAAACGAGGCGTCTGCCCGCAGCCAGCGGGCCAGCCAGAGCCAGCGGGCCGCCTCCCCCAGCCCGGCGGTGAGGTAGCTGGTGGGGAACGGGCCGCTGCCGTCGACCCGGCCGCCGAACACCAGGGTCGGAAAGACCGCCACGATCCGTGCAGCCAGGGGATGGTCCTCGAGCTGCTGCAGGCAGAGGGCCTTGGTCTGGATGTACTCCGTGCCGTACTGGCTCGCCTCCGGCAGCAGGCGCAGCCGGCGATCGAGCACCGAGGCCGTGGAGAAGTAGATCACCTGCTCCAGCTGTTCCGGATCCGCGAGGCTCAGCAGGGTCTTCACCGCCTCCACGTTCACCTGCCGGGCGCGTTCGGGATCACCCCAGGCGGTCGCGGTGTGGATGATCCGGGTCGCCGCGGCGATCGCCCGGGCGAGGGCGGGGTCGGCGCCGGGGCTGCCGAGGTCGCGCAGATCGCCCACCAGGAGGGTGATCCGCGGGTCCGTGGCCGCCACGGCCGTGAGCTTGCTGGGTTCCCGCAGCAGCAGCAGCAGTTCGGCGTCCGTCTCGCGCAGGAGGAGCTCGGCGATGTACTGGCCGACGCAGCCACTGGCCCCGGTGATCAGGATCCGCTGGGGCCGTCGGACGCCGGCGGGACCGCTGGGGGCTGGGCTCAAACGGCGGCTCCCAGCAGCTCGTTCACCGCCTTGCCGGTCTCGAAGAACACGCGGGCGTTCTCCTCAGGGGTTCCCGGCAGGATGCCGTGGCCGAGGTTGAGGATGTGGCGCCGGCCGCGGGCCTTGCGCACCGTGTCGAGGATGCGCTCGCGGATCGCCTCCGGGGTGCCGAACAGCAGGCCGGGATCCACGTTCCCCTGCACGCCCACGTGGCCCGGCAGGCGTGCGCAGCCGTCAGCCATGTCCACGGTCCAGTCGAGGGAGATGAAGTCGACTCCGGT
The DNA here is from genome assembly GCF_046764815.1 of Aphanothece stagnina RSMan2012. Classification (NCBI taxonomy): domain Bacteria; kingdom Bacillati; phylum Cyanobacteriota; class Cyanophyceae; order Chroococcales; family Aphanothecaceae; genus Aphanothece; species Aphanothece stagnina. The sequence goes on along the minus strand of NZ_JBKOUC010000001.1, from coordinate 313,819 downwards.
GGTGGCCATCCGTTCCAGCACCCCGGCGCTGCCGGAGATGTAGAGGATCAGGGGGGTGTCCGGGTGGGTGGCCTTCACCTGGTCGATCACCCGCTTCTGGTAGGGGGCGGCGAACACGTCGTAGTCGATCGGGCTGAGCTGGCCCGCCCAGGAGTCGAACAGCTGCACCACCTGGGCGCCACTGTCGATCTGGTAGCGCACGTAGGCGGCGATCGAATCGGCCAGATGGCCCAGCAGCTGGTGGAGCAGGGCGGGCTCCCGGAAGGCCATGGCCTTGATCACCGAGTAGGTCTTCGAGCTCTTGCCTTCGACGGCATAAGCGGCCAGGGTCCAGGGAGCGCCCACGAAGCCCAGCACGGCGGCCTCGTTGCCCACGTCGGCACGCAGCCGGCCGAGCACCTCGCCCACGAAGGGGAGAGCCTCGGCCGGATCCAGGGGGCGGAGGGCATCCACCTGCTCCTGGGTGCGGATGGCGGGCTCGATGATCGGCCCCCTGCTCTCGATGATGTCGAAGTCGATCCCCATGCCCGGCAGGGGCGTGAGGATGTCGGAGAACAGGATCACGCCGTCGGGCCTGAAGGCGTGGAACGGCTGCATCGAGATCTCGTAGGAGAGATCGGGGTTCTCCGAACGTTCCCGGAATCCCGGATGGCGGTCGCGCAGATCCCGGTACACCTTCATGTAGCGGCCGGCCTGGCGCATCATCCATACCGGCGGACGCTCCACCTGCTCACCTCGGGCGGCGCGCAGCAGCAGGGGGGCGGTTTCGGCCATGGAGCGGGGTGTGGGAAGCGATCCGGCAACCTAGCCGAAGGGCCCGGTCAGCCCCGGGAGCCTGGGGCCGACGGCGTGACATTTCGACAACGCCCGGCCACCTGGAGCCGAGCACCGCTGGAGCCTCGGCGCGCGCTCGGTCTCAGGCGGCGGTCAGTTCCGGCGCCGGCACCTGGCTGCGCTTTTCGTCGCGCTGCAGCACCACCACCGACAGGGGAGGCAGGCAGAGGTCGAGGGAGTTCTCGTAGCCATGCACCGCCCAGCTGTCGGTGAACTTGCCGCCCAGGTTGCCGAGGTTGCTGCCGCCGTAACGCTCGGCATCGGTGTTGAACACTTCGGCGTAGAACCCCTCCACCGGCACCCCCACCCGGTAATGGGAGTGGCTCTGGGGCGTGAAGTTCGCCACCACCACCAGCCAGCGGCCGGTGGCACTCTCGCGCCGCATGAAGCTGATCACCGAGTGGCGGTTGTCGTTGCAGTCGATCCACTGGAAGCCGTACTCGTTGAAGTCATCCCCCCAGAGGGCCCGCTCCGACTTGTAGAAGGTGTTGAGGTCGTCGATCAGGCGCTGCAGCCCCTGGTGAGGCTCGAACTGGAGGAGATCCCACTGGAGGTCCCCCCAGACGTTCCATTCGGAACGATGGCCGAATTCCATCCCCATGAAGATGGTCTTCTTACCGGGGTGGGTCCACATGTAGGCCAGCAGGGCCCGCACATTCGCGAACTTCTGCCAGTCATCCCCGGGCATCTTGTGAAGGAGGTGGCTCTTGCCATGCACCACTTCGTCGTGGCTGAGGGCCAGCATGAAGTTCTCGGTGTAGGCATACCAGATCGAGAACGTCACATTGTTCTGATGGAACTGGCGGAACCATGGATCCAGCTCGAAGTAATCGAGCATGTCGTGCATCCAGCCCATGTTCCACTTCAGGTTGAAGCCCAGGCCGCCGATGTTCGTGGGCTGGGTCACCATCGGCCAGGTGGTGGATTCCTCCGCGATCGACAGGGCCCCCGGGAAGTGCTGGAACAGCACATGGTTGGCCTGCTGAAGGAACAGCACGGCCTCGGTGTTCTCACGCCCACCGTGCTCATTCGCCAGCCACTCCCCGTCTGGCCGCAGATAGTCCCTGTAGAGCATCGAGGCCACCGCGTCCACGCGGATCCCATCGATGTGGAATTCCTCGAACCAGTACACCAGATTGGCCACGAGGAAGTTGCGGACCTCGTTGCGGCTGTAGTTGAAGATCAGCGTGCCCCATTCCTTGTGCTCGCCGATGCGGGGGTCGGCGTGCTCATAGAGATGGGCGCCGTCGAAGAAGGCCAGGCCATGGGCATCCTTGGGGAAATGGCCCGGCACCCAGTCCAGGATCACGCCGATGCCTTCGGCATGGCAGCGGTCCACGAAGGCGCGGAACTCCTCCGGTGTGCCGTAACGGCTGGTGGGGGCGTACCAGCCCGTCACCTGATACCCCCACGATCCATCGAAGGGGTGCTCGGACACCGGCATCAGCTCGATGTGGGTGAAGCCCCGTGCCTTCACGTAGGGGATTACCCGGTCCGCCAGTTCCGGGTAGGTGAGCAGCCGGGCGCCCGGCTTCATGTCCGCCGCCGGGACGGGGGGGCGGGGTGTCCCGTCCGGCTCGATGTAGGGCTGGTCGGCGCTGCCGTGCATCCAGCTCCCCAGGTGCATCTCGTACACCGCCACGGGCTGGTCGAGGGGGTTGCGGCTGTCCCGCTCCGCCATCCAGGCGCCATCCGACCAGGGGAAGCCCCCCAGGGGCTGCACGATCGAGGCGTTGGCGGGTCGCACTTCGTGGCGGAAGCCGTAGGGGTCGGCCTTGGCGTAGCAGTGGCCCGCCTGGGTGCGGATCTCGTATTTGTAGACCTCGCCGGCGCTCAGCCCGGGGATGAACAGCTCCCAGAGGCCGCCGAGGCGGGACTGCATCGGATGGTGGCGCCCATCCCAGCCGTTGAAGTTGCCGATCACCGAGACGCTGCGGGCATTCGGTGCCCACAGGCAGAACATGACCCCGGCCACACCATCGCGCTCCACGAGGTGGGCGCCCATGCGCCGCCAGATGTGGTGATGGTTCCCCTCGGCGAAGAGATGGCGATCCAGTTCGCCCATCCACTCGTCGCGGAAGGCCCAGGGATCGTGGGTGATGTGCTCGATGCCCCCGCGCAGCACCTGGATCCGGTACTGCCGCCCGGGATCGTGGTCGACCGTGGCCTCGAAGATCCAGGGGTGATGCGGCGTGCTCAGGGTGAGGGCGGTCTCCCCGAGGAGCAGATCGACCCGCTCGGCCTCCGGCATCCACACCCTGACCACCCAATGGCCGTTCTCCAGGGGCTGGGGACCGAGAACGGCCAGGGGGTGGTCATGCCGACATTCCGCCAGGCGCTGGGCGTCGTCCACCATCCAATCGAGACAGGGGACCGACATCGAGGCACTGCATGGAGTCCGCGAGCTTAGGTGCTCCGCCCGGGGGGGCCGGAGCCGGAGCCTCGACGGTCAGCTGGCCGGGGCCTCGGCCCGGGCGGGCGGCTTGGGCTCGCTCGGGAAGTCAACCCCCGTGATCTCGTTGTTGGTGTTGAGAATCACGTAGAGATTGTCGGTGACCCGGTTGAACTCGGTGTTCACCAGCACCAGCTGGGTCTCGCTGGTCCTGTCCGCCTCGATCACCCGCAGCACCCGCTGGAAGTTGCCGGTGATCCGCTGCAGCTGCTGCCACTTGGTCTGGAGGATGGCCGGCGTGAGTTCCTCCTGCAGCGGCAGGCTGAGGAAGCTGCGGGCCGTGATGAAGTGGCCGCTGCTCAGGGCCCGGACGAAGTCCGCCGCCACCAGGCTGGCCTTGGCGTCGGTGAGATCCAGGTGATAGCCGGCCAGCTGCCCCTGGCTGTTCAGCACCATGAACAGGTCGCGCGGGCCGTCACTGGTCTCGAGGGTCGCTTCCACCGTGGTGGTGCTCAGGCCACCGCGCACGCTGAGCAGGGTCCAGTTGAGCAGCCGCGGCTGGGTTCGCATTGTCTGCGCCACCATCGCCGGGCTGCTGATCGCCTGGAGCTCCGGGGAGAACTGGGCATAGCGCAGATTGGGATCCCGGGTCTGCACGGCTTTGAGGATCCGGTTGGCGGCGTCGCGGGCCTGCTCCACGCTCAGCCCTGTCGTCGCGCCGGCCGGGGCCCCCGGCTTGGCCTGGGCCGGCATCGGGCCCGCCGGGAGCACGGCCGGGCTGGCGCCGAGCATCAGCCCGAGGGCCAGGCAGGCGAGCACGGGGTGCCGCAGGGCGGCGGCGTGAGGGTGGCCCGGGCGCAGGGTGAGGCGCATCAGGGGGGCGGGACGAGGTCGCCACAGTTTGCCCCAGCTTTCTCTCCGAAGCAGGGCTCCAGTTCCAGGGTCGCCGTGGCCGTCGCCAAGGTCAGGGTGATCACCCGATGGCCTGGGCCCACCGGTCCGAGGGGGGGCTCGCCACTGCCTGGATTCACGGCGATCTGCGGCCAGGCCGCCGCCGCCACGGAGAGGCGAAGCCGTTCCCCCGCCTTCAGGGTCGCCAGGAGGGGCTGGAACCTGACCTCCCGGGCGCGCGCTTCACGGCAGCCGCTGCCCAGATGGCGGGCCACCCCTGTGCACAGCTGCCGCACGGTGCGGCCGTTCGCCTCCACCACGGCGAGGGCCGCACAGAGGTCGAACCCCGGCTGATCCGCCGCCACGGGGATCTGCAGCAGGGGCCGGCCGATCAGCCGCAACGGCGCGACGAGCGGAGCGGAGCTGAAACAGGCCACATCGCCGCGCCCATCCAGATCGTCCCGTTCGCAGGGACCGGCATCAAGGCCGAGGTGACCGCCCCGGCCGGGCACGGGCCGCCAGGGGTCGTGCACGAGCGTGACCGTCGTCGCTGCGGTCGGCTGAGCCTCCCGGCTGGGACCGCTGCCGTCCAGGGGGACAAGCTGGCTGCCCTGGCTGTCCTGGCAGGCCAGCCCATCCGTGTGCAGCCCCCAGGTGCAGCGCTGCTGAGCAACGCTGCCCCCGGCTGTGTCGTGCCCTGCGTCCGCCTGGATGGCCTGCCACGTGCCGCTGCGGCTGTCCTGGAGGGCGACGGGGATCTGCAGTTCGGGGTCGGGCGGGGCGTCCTGCAGGTGGTGGCGGAAGAAGGCCAGCTGCAGGCGGTCAAGCCCGCCACCCCACTGGAGGTGGCTCCAGGCGCCGATCCGCAGCAGTGGCCGCCCACCGCCCTGGCGGGACCGGCTCCACAGGTCCAGCACCCCCTCCAGGTGGGGGTCATGCCAGCCGCCGATCAGCAGCATCGGCCGCTGCCAGATCCCCGGCTGGGGTTCGTGGCGCGGCCACGCCTCGGGGACAGCCGGATCCAGGGCCAGCCAGCGCTGCGCCATGCCCTCCGGGTCGTGCCGCTTCAGCAGCGCAGCTCCCTCGGTGGGAAACGTGCCTGACGCCAGGCTCTGGCGAATCGCGGCCCAGCCTGCCCCGTCGCCGTCGCGGCGGCAGCGCTGGGCCGCCAGCTGCAATCCCCAGCCCAGACCGAGGCTCCACCAGTGGGCGCCACCGCTGCTGGCCCAGTGCAGCCGCTCATCGCAGCCGGCCATGGCCGGGGCCAGACAGTCGGGCATGGCCTCCGGAGCGTCGCTCAGCAGCTGGGTGACCCCCTGGTACGAGAAGCCATAGCAGCCGAGACGGCCATTGCTGCCCTCCAGCTGGCGGGCCCAGCGGAGCGTGTCCGCTCCGTCGCGGGCCTCCTGGGCGAACCCCCCGAACGCTCCCTCCGAGTCCCCCTGACCGCGCACGTCCTGCACCACCACCAGGAAGCCGTGGGCGGCGTACCAGCTGGGGTGGGCATAGGTGACCGTGGAGGCGATGGCCCGGCCGTAGGGCTGACGCATCAACAGCACCGGCCAGGGTCCGTCGCCTGGCGGCGACCAGATCCGGCTCACCAGGCGAATGCCGTCACGGCAGGTGAGCCAGGCGTCAAGGCTCCCTGGCCCTGCTGGGGCTGCCCCCTTCACCCCGCGTCAGCGCACGTCGGGGCAGTGCAGGCCCACCACATAGGTGGTGAGCACTTCAGCGTCGGCTGGGCTGAGGTTCTCCTGGCTGGCGATCTGCCGGGTGGCCTGTTGGCTCGTGTAGGAGATCCCCTGGCTGTTCAGCTGTTTCAGCTGGGCGCAGATCGCCTTCGCCTTGCCCGGGTTGCGCTTCACGGAATCCAGCAGGGCCGACTGGCTCCAGACCGGCAGTGGGGCCATCAGCAGGGAGGAGAGGACCAGGAGCCCTGCACCCCAGCGAGGCTGCCGCTGGGGGCAGGCCGGTCTTCGGCGCCCGTCGGAATTGGGATGGGAGGTCATCGCAGGCCTCGGCTTGTTCCCATTTCAGGGGGCGCTGCAGGTTCGGGTTGCTCGGCTGGGTCAGTTTGTCTCCCGGCGTCCACCGGCGCGGGCCTGGAGAATCCAGCGCCGCAGGGTTGCCAGATCGAGCAGCGGCATGGCCATGCCGGTGAGCGTTCGCTGAAGCCTGCCCATCTGGGTGAGCAGCCGCTGGGGATCCGCCTGGGCCAGGCTCCGGCGGTCGGGGACGCCGGCATGCAGCAGCAGGGCGGCCTCGGCCGGCTCCAGGCCCACGTCCACCACCAGGCGAGCCTGGCCGCGGAGTCGGATCAGGCGGCTCTCGCTGGCCCCGCCACGGCGGCCAAGGCGCCGCAGGGCCGCGTCGTCGAGGGAAGCGAGGGCTGGCCAGTCGGTGATGCCGGCCTCCGTCAGCTGGCGCTGTTCCCGGGCGAAATGGGGCGGCAGGATCCAGCGGGGGGCCATGGCGTTCAGGCGCGGCGCGGCGTCAACCGGAGGTCACCACCACCTCGCCGCTGACCAGGTTCCGGGTGGCCTGGGCCAGCACGCGGGGCTCGCTGACCCCCTGGCCGGCCGGTTCAACCCGTCGCAGCCTCACCTGCACCAATCCGTCGGCGGTGTTGCGGCCGCTGCCGCGCAGGTTGCGGGCGACCTGCTCGACGGTGGGCCGCTCAGCCTCCCGGGGAAAGTCCGGCGGCGCCGCGGCGATCACCAGGTCGCCCCCGTTGTCGAACACCACGGGCACGCTGAGGGCACCGACCACGCTCACGCGGGGCCTGTAGCTGACGGCGAACGCCAGGCAGGAAATCGCCAGCAGGGCCGTGAAACTCGTCACGCCCACCAGCCGGAAGCGGAACCCCCAGCTGAGCAGGAACGCCGTGATGGTGAGCAGGGCCAGAACCCCGCTGGCAGCGCCCAGCCACTGGCCGGCCAGGAAGAGCGTCGGGTCGGTGGGCATGGGGGTCTGGCGGCCTTGGCAACGCCGTTATATTGCGCCCGACCGATGCAATGGCAGCCCCGGGGGGATGGCGGTGTTGCCGGACGGTGGTCCTGGCGGAGAACGATCCCCGGGTTCGGATACCTCGCTGCCCAAGTCCTCCGGCGGGTCCGCTGGCACGGGCCGACGGAGCTCCCGCCGGGGAGGGCGAGGCCGCGATGACGACCCGCTCCAGCGGCAGCGGCAGCTTCGGCAGCGGCGGCAGCTCGGTGTGGCCTGCGCCATCGCGCTGGGTTCCACGGTCGCCCTGGTCGCCTCGGCCGACCAGCTGCTGGGCTACGTCTATGGCCGCTTCCGCCCCGGCCTCGAGCAGCAGATCGGCCAGGTGCTGGGCCACCCGCTTCGCCTGGGCGACTTCCGCGGCTTCGGCTGGTCTGGCCTGCGGCTCGGCCCGACCCGGGTGCTGCCCGTGCCGGGCGATGGGTCCTCCCTGAGCGCCGACGAACTGGCCGTCAGCCTCGATCCCCTGGCCAGCCTGCGCCAGCGCCTGCCCGTGCTGCATCTCAGCCTGGCTGGCCTGAAGGCCGATCTGCGCCGCAACGCCCAGGGGCGCTACTGGGTTCCCGGAACGTTGGATCCGGCGATCGAGCCGCCGCGGCTGGATCTGCGCCTGCGGCTCAGCCAGCCTGCGGTGGTGACCCTGGCCCCCGCCGGGGTCCGGCTGGCCCTGGACGCGTCGGCAGGGCTGCGGCCCCATCGCCGCGAGCTCGATCTCCTGGCCCGGATCCGCTCGCTGGACGGCGGGCGGCCCCTGCCGGGCAGCCTGCGCCTGAAGGCACGGGGCGACTGGAGCCGGCAGATCTACGAGGGCCAGCTCCTGGCCGATCGTTTTCCGCTGCAGACCCCGGCCCGGCTGGCGGGCCTGGGCGGGCGGCTCGATGGCCAGGCCAGCGGACGGCTGCAGCTGGCCTGGCGCCAGGGCACGCCGGACTGCCAGGGGGAGGTGCGCCTCCGCAACGTGCTCTGGAAAGCGCCCGGATCCGCTCCATCCCTCGGGCTCGCCGATCCTGCCCTGGGCTGCGAGGGCCAGCGGCTGCGCCTGGCGGAGACAGGCTGGCGCTGGGGCGACCTCGACGGTCGCCTCGCCTTCCAGGCGCTCTGGCGCGGTGACCGGGTGGCGTTGGAGGCGTTGGAGCTGCGCCGCAGGAACTCCTGGCTGCGGGCCCGCGGGGAGGTGGGCCGCCAGGTGGATCTGCGGGCCGACTGGCAGCTCAACCCCGCAGAGCTTCCCCTGCCGGAGAACACCCCCGTGGCCCTGCTGGGGGATCCGCTGCGGGGGCGTCTGCGGGTGCGGGGGGCCTGGCCCGCACCGCTGCTCGAGACCACCCTGGCCCAGGGCGCCAACCCCCTGGTGGGCGGCTGGGATGCCCGGCTGCGCTGGAGCGATCAGCGGCTGCGGCTGGAGCGCCTGGCCAGCCCCTACCTCACGGCCTCCGGCTCCCTGCCGCTGCGGCTGAAACCGGGAGAACCCGTCCGCCTCGGCCCCCTGGACCTGCAGGTGGCGCTGCGGGCCTATCCCCTGCCGCGGCTGGGCGCCCTGGTGGGCACCAGCCTGGAGGGGGTGCTGGAGGCGACGGGCACGATCCGCGGACCGCTCTCCGGCTTGACCCCGGACTTCGATCTGCGGGTGCAGGGACCCGGGGCGGGGCCCCTCAAGGTGGCCGAGACCTGGGAGGGGTCCTGGTCCGGCGATCCCGCCGGAGGTGGACGCCTGGCGATGGCCCTGGTGGAAGGGGCCGGCCCAGCTGATCTGCAGGCCCGGCTCGACCGGCGCTGGGTGCCGGTGTCGGTCGTGCTCCAGCGCCACGGCGGTGAACTGGGGCTGGAGGGGGCGCCCCGCGCCTACCGCTGGCGGGCCCGCAGCTTTCCCCTTGAAGGCCTCCTGCTGGCGCTGGGCCCCCGCAGCCAGTACCAACCCCTGCGGGGCCTCCTCTCCGGTCAGGGGGATCTGGAGCTCCAGCCGCTGGCCTTCAGCGGCACCGCCCGCCTGGAGCACCCCGTGCTGCTCGGGGTCTGGGCGCGGCAGGTCACCATCAGCGGCCAGTACACCGAACGGCGCTACGAAGCCCGCCTCGGGGTCGAGCCCCTCGGTTCGGGCAACCTGGCGATCGACTGGAGCGGTCGCTGGAAGGGGCCCTTCCAGGCCTCGATCACCGGCCGCGAACTGGGGGATGACCTGGTTCGCCAGATGCTGGAGGCCTGGCCCCGCTGGCAGGGCGATGTGGCGATCGCCCAGGGCACGGCGAATGACCTGGGCAGCTTTCTGATCGACACCCTCGGCGGCAGCCTGGATGGCCAGCTCACCGCCCTGGACCGCGCCCGGGCCGCGCTGCAGGGGGCCCGCCAGGACCCGTTCAGGGGGCTGACCGTGGCCGAGCGTCTCGACACGCTTTCGGCCCGTTTCGATCTGGATGCCCGGCTGGAGGGACCGCGGCTGGTGGACACCCGGGCCGATCTGACCCTGCGCGGTCACCTGTGGCTGCCTGGTCAGGACCGCGATCTGGCCCTCACCGAGGAGCCGGTGCGCCTCAGCCTTCAGGGCCCGTTCCGGATGGGCGAGGGTCAGCTCTCCTTCTCGGGCCTGCCCCTGGCCCTGATGGCGCTGCTCACCCCGGTGCCGGAGGGTCTGCGCGGCAGCCTGGGCGCCACCGGCCGCTACCGCCTCGGCGCGGCGGAGCCTGAGCTCAGCGTCGAGCTGGCGCTGGTCGACGCCGCCGTCGGCAAGACAGCCCTCCGTCTGGAGCGTGGGGCGGTGCGCGTTGCCGAGGACACGCTGACCCTCGATCTGGCGGCCCGGGCCGATGGGGCGGCCAATCCGATCGAGCTGGCGGGGAGCATCCCGCTCAACCCCGCCCAGGAAGGTGTGGAGCTCCGCCTGGCCAGCCGCGAGGACGGCCTGCGCTTCCTCACCGAACTCGCCCAGCCGGGCCTGGTCTGGAAGGCGGGCAGCGCCGACCTGCAGCTCCTGGTGCGCGGCAGCCTGGAACAGCCGATTGCCAACGGGTTCCTGCGCTTCCGCGACGCCCAGCTCGAGGTGGTCGGCCAGAGCGTGGAGAACCTCCAGGCCACGGTGCTGTTCGACTTCGAGCAGCTCTTCCTGCAGGATTTCTCGGCCCGGGTCGGCAAGGGTGGTGAGCTCGCCGGCAGCGGCAGCCTCGGTCTGCTCAGCCCGGCCACCACCGAGACCGGCGAGCCCTCCCGGCTGCAGATCAGCCTGAAGGCGGTGCCCTTCGTCCTGCCGCGCATCAAGGCGGTGGCGGATGGCTCCCTGGCCGTGGCGGGCAGCCTGGCTTCGCTCGACATCGGGGGGGAGCTGGCGGTCTCGAAGGGCTCGATCAACGTCCAACCCGGCCAGCTGGAAACCGGATCCGGCGAGGAGGCCAGCAGCGTCTCCCAGCTGGTGGTGGAGCGCTGGAACTTCAAGGAGCCGCTCGTGCTCTTCGGACCGGATGTGGAGAGCCAGGCCAGCGAGAAGCTTCGCGCCCAGATGCCCAGGTTCCGCCTGGTGGGCTTCGACGATCTGCGGCTCACCCTGGGTCCCGATCTCGCGGTGGGGGTGCCCAACCTGGCCAGCTTCAACGCGGCCGGTCTGCTGCGGATCGACGGCCGGCTCGACCCCTCGCTGCAGGCCAGGGGGGTCGTGCGGCTGGAGCGAGGTCGCCTCACCCTGTTCACCACCACCTTCAACCTCGACCCGGACGCTCCCAACGTGGCTGTGTTCACCCCCTCGTCGGGGCTGATCCCCTACCTCGACATCGCCCTGCGCACCCGCGTCTCCGACAGCCTCAGTGCCGGTGGCCTCACCTCCGGTCTCGCCAGTTCCTCCTATGCCCCCTCCCTGACGGAAATCGAATCCCAGGGTGGGACCGGCTCCCTCGACCAGCTGAACCTGGTGCGGGTGTACCTGGGTGTCAGCGGCCCGGCCGACCGCCTGGCCGACAACCTCACCCTGCGCAGTTCCCCACCCCTGCCGGAAGAACGCCTGCTGGCCCTGATCGGCGGCAACTCCCTCGCGGGGCTGGTCGGCGGCGGGGCCGGCGCGGCCCTGGCCACCGTGGTGGGACAATCGCTTCTCTCACCCGTCCTGGGGACACTCAGCGATGCCTTCGGCCAGCGCCTGAGCTTTGCGCTCTATCCCGCCTACGTGAACCAGGCCGTTGACAGCAAGTCGGAGCGCCGCTCCGAGCGCGTTCCGCCCCAGCTGGTGCTCGGCGCTGAGATCGGTCTGGACATCACCGAACGGTTCAACGCCTCGCTGCTCGCCGCCCCGAACCGCACCGATGTCCCCCCCCAGCTGAACCTCAACTTCAAGGCCTCCGAGCTGATCAACATCCAGGGCTCCGTCGACAGCCAGGGGATCTGGCAGACCCAGCTCCAGGTCTTCTTCCGGTTCTGACCCCTCCGCCGGCAGCCCCCTGGCTGCCAGCCCTCCCTGCACCCCTCCCACGCCGTCATGCCCGTCCCCGGGGCCCCACAACGGAATGCTCCCGAGGCGATCGGGGTGGATCTGGGGGGCACGGCGATCAAGCTGGGGCGCTTTGACCGCTCCGGCCGGCTGCTGGCCGAACGGGAGTGCCCCACCCCCCGGCCGGCCATGCCCGGGGCCGTGACCCTGGCCATCGCCGAGGCGGTGGCCAGCCTCGATCCCGACCGCCGCGCCGATCGGGTGGGGATCGGCCACCCCGGGCCCAGCGACCGCACCGGCCGGCTCGCCCGCATCGCCATCAACCTGCCGGGCTGGCTCGAGGTGCCGCTGGCGGACTGGCTGGAGCCGATGCTGGAGCGGCCCGTCACCCTGGCGAACGATGCCAACTGCGCGGTGATCGGCGAGCGCTGGCATGGAGCGGCCCGGGGCGCTTCGGATGTGCTGCTGCTCACCCTGGGGACGGGCGTCGGCGGAGCGGTGCTGCTGGGGGGACAGCTGTTCACGGGTCAGGGCGGCGCGGCCGCCGAGCCCGGCCTGATCGGCATCCAGCCCGATGGCCCCCCCTGCAACAGCGGCAACACGGGCTCCCTCGAGAGCTACTGCAGCATCGGCGGGCTGAGCCGCCTCAGCCCCATCGACCCCGCCAGGCTCTGCCGGCTTGCGGATCGGGGTGATCCGGAGGCCAGGGCCGTGTGGGAGGCCTATGGGCGGCTGCTCGGCATCGGGATCAGCTCCCTGCTCTACGTGCTCACGCCCGAGCTGGTGCTGCTCGGCGGCGGGCTGAGCGGGGCCAGCCACCACTTCCTGCCGGCCGTCTGGGCCGAGGTGGAGCGCCGCGTGCTCGCGGTGAGCCGGGAGGGCCTGCGCATCGAGCGCTGCGCCCTCGGCAACGGGGCCGGCCGGCTCGGAGCCGCCCGCCTGGCCTTCGAGCGGCTTGGGGGAGCCCCCTTGGGATGATGGCCCCATGAGCACCCCCGCCCCCTCCGTTCCGGAGCCCTCTCGCGAACTGCTGCAGCGGGCCGCGGCCGTGCGCCGCAGTGCCATGGCCCTCGGCCAGCTGGGCGACGGCGATCGCCAGCAGGCCCTGGGGGCCATGGCCGACGCCCTCGAGGCCGCCCGTGCGTCCATCCTCGCGGCCAACCAGGAGGATCTGGCGGCGGCGGCGGCCGATGGTCTGGCGCCGGCCCTGATCGCCCGCCTCAAGCTCGACGGTCCGAAACTGGATGGGGCCATCGCCGGGGTGCGGCAGGTGGCCGAGCTCGCCGATCCGCTCGGCCGGCGTCAGCTGCACACCGAGCTGGATCGGGGCCTGGTGCTGGAGCGGGTCACCGTTCCCCTCGGTGTCGTGGGCGTCATCTTCGAGGCCCGGCCCGATGCGGTGATGCAGATCGCCGCGCTGGCCATCCGCTCCGGAAACGGTGCCATCCTCAAGGGCGGTCGCGAGGCCGCCCGCAGCTGTGCGGCGATCCTCGAGGCCCTGCAGAGCGGGCTCGCCGCCAGCCGGGTCGAGGCCGAGGCCCTGGCCCTGCTCACCAGCCGCGAGGAGAGCCTGGCCCTGCTCAAGCTCGACGGCCTGGTGGACCTGATCATTCCGCGCGGCTCGAACGCCCTGGTGCGCTTCATCCAGGACAACACCCGGATCCCGGTGCTGGGCCACGCCGACGGCATCTGCCACCTCTACGTGGACGCGGCGGCGGATCCCAGCGAGGCGTTGCGCGTGGCCCTCGATGCCAAGACCCAGTACCCGGCGGCCTGCAACGCCATCGAGACGCTGCTCGTGCACGAGGCCATCGCCGCCACGTTCCTCCCCCCGGCGATCGAGGCCTTCACGGCGGCGTCCGTGGAGCTGCGGGGCGATCCGGCGGCCTGCGGCCATGGTGTTGCCGCTGCCGCGAGCGAGGCGGACTGGAGCACCGAGTACTCCGACCTGATCCTGGCGGTGAAGGTGGTGGCCGATCTGGAGGAGGCCATCGCCCACATCGGCCGTTACGGATCCCGCCACACCGATGCGATCTGCACCACCGATCCGGTCGCGGCCGAGCGGTTCCTGGCGGCGGTGGACAGTGCGGGGGTCTATCTCAACTGTTCCACCCGGTTCGCCGACGGCTTCCGCTACGGCTTCGGCGCCGAGGTGGGCATCAGCACCCAGACCCTCCCGCCCCGGGGGCCGGTGGGGCTCGAGGGGCTCGTGACCTACCGCTACCGCCTCCGCGGCGAGGGCCACATCGCGGCGGACTACGCCCGTGGCGAGCGGCACTTCAGCCATCGGCCCCTGCCCCTGTGAGCAGCCTGGATCGCATCACCGTGCAGGGGCTGCGGCTCTGGGCCCACGTGGGCGTGCTGGAGGAGGAGCGGGCGCTGGGGCAGTGGTTCGAGCTCGAGGCCACCCTCCTGGCCGACCTGGGCGCGGCCGCCCGGGGGGATGACCTGGGCGCCAGTCTCGATTACAGCCGCCTGATCACCGCCTTGCAGCACCTGGCCCGCACCACGGTCTGCCGGACCCTCGAGCACTACAGCGAGCGGATGCTGGATCTGGTCGAAGCCCTCTATGGGCCGGTGCCGATCCAGCTGGAACTGCGCAAGTGTGCGGCGCCGGTGGCGGGGTTCAGCGGTCGGGTCTCCGTCACCCGGCAACGGCACTGGCCGGCGGCGCTGGCCGGGGGCCGGCCGTGATCTTCCGCCTCTTTCCGCCGCCCCGCCACTTTGCACCGGTCGTGCTGGTGTGGTGGGGCACCTGGCCGCGGGGGGCGACGCTGGGGGACCGCCTGGCGGTGGACAACCTCTCCGAGGCCCTGACGGCGGCCGGCCTGGAGCACACGGTGCTGTCCCACCCGAGCCACGCCGGTCCGGGCCACTGCGCCACCCGCCATCCCTTTGGATTGGCTCCCCGGATCCGCACCCTCGTCTTCGTGTGCGGTCCCCTGGTCGGCACCAAGCGGGTGAAGCGGCTGCTGCGGCTCTGTCGCGGCAGCCGAAAGCTCGCCGCCGGGGTGAGCCTGCTGGAGAGTCAGCAGGCCGTGAACAGCCAGCTCGCCGCCGTGGTGGCCCGGGACGGCGTTCCAGGCGCCAGTTTCGATCTGGCGGTGCACAGCTGCCGGGATCCCCGCCAGCGGCCACGCCCCGCAAGCCTGGCCGACGCCCGGGTGGGCATCTGCCTCCGCGGCCCCCAGAAGGACTATGGCGCCAGCCGCGATCACTCCGGCCGCGCCGCTGAGCTGATCCATGCCGCGGTCGGGGCGACCGGTCCGCAGGTCGTCCTGATCGACACCGTGCTCACGCCTAGCAATCCGCCGGAGGCCATCCAGCAACGGATCGCCTCGGTCGATCTGCTGCTGACCACCCGGTTGCACGGCTCGCTGCTGGCGCTGGCGGAGGCGGTGCCGGTGATCGCCATCGACCAGATCGCCGCGGGCGGCAAGCTCACCGAGGTGCTGGGCCGGACCGGCTGGCCCCATCTGTTCCAGGCCGAGGCCTGCACGCCCGAGCAGCTCCGGGAGCTCATCACGGAGCTGCTCGAACACCCCCCCCTGCAGACCCTGGCCTCGACCCAGGCGCGTCTGCTGGAGCTGGCCGGGCAGGCCCTCGAGGCTTCGGTGGCGATGGTCAGGGCCGCGGTGACGGCTGACCCGCCGGGGCCGAGCGGCCCCTGAGCCGCCGGCGCAGGGCCTCGCCGTAACCCCGGGCTCCCCGGCGCAGCTTGGGCGGGTAGGCCTTCAGCTTCTCCCTGAGCAGGATCAGGCCAGCCACCAGCCCGTCGTTGCGGCCCCTGGCGTGACGCTCCATCAGGGCCTTGAAGCGGCCGTGGTAGTGCACGCAGTTCAGCGCCAGGGGCCGCCCGTCCTGCCGCCGGAAGGCCAGCGGGCGTCCCTGCCGAAAGACGATCCGTTTCCACGGCCGCACCAGCAGCGGCAGGGGGTTGCTGCGCTGGAACCCCTCCACGGTCTCGATGCAGCTGTCGTAGGCGGCACCCGCCGTCGGCAGGGGGTCGCGGATCTGCACCCGATGGGACGTGCGCTCCGCCCAGTCCTGCCAGAGCGACATGTCGGAGATCCAGTAGCGATCGAGCTTCTTCTGGTTCCTGGCCTTCAGGGCGGTCAGCCGGGATTCACTGCGGTAGGTCGCGGCAATGTGATCGCAGAATGCCTCCAGGGCGCCGCGCTGATTGATGTAGGTGCAGTGGGGCAGTGCCCGCTGGGCGTCCCAGCGGCTGAGCACCACGGCCGCGCTGCGGCTGTCGCGCGACTCGCTGGCGGCATCACAGAACAGCAGCACGTCCGAATCGAGCGCCAGGCAGTGGTCCCACCCCTCCCGGCGCATCACCGCCAGCACGACGAACCAGCGCTCGATGCAGAACCTCTCCCAGTCCTGGCTCTGCCAGGGGCTGTAGTGGCGGTAGTCGCTCAGGAAGCTGCTGTGGGCGGGGGTGCGCTCGAGGGCGTCGATGGCGATGAAGCGATCCACGGCCATGGACCGGTTGCTGGCATCCCCGGCCAGCACCACGGGGCAATGGGGATTCCAGAGTTTTGCCTGCCGCAGGCAGACGGCGAGGTAGGGGCTGGGGGAGCGGTGCACCACCACGATGCCGAAGGCCTGGTCGGTGGCGCTCCGCCCGCTCGTCGCAGGGGCCAGGGTCATCGCGGGGTCGTCACTGGGTCGTCACTGGGCCATCGCTGGGGCGTCGCCCGGGGGCGGGGTCCGCATCCAGAGGGTGCGGTCGTGGAAGTCGGGGGCAGCCGAGGCGTGGCGCGGGGCCCAGTAGCTCAGGCTGCCATCGCTGGCCTCGAGCACGGCGGTGGGATTCCAGACCAGCGCGTCGACGCCGTGGAGTGCCGCGGGCAGCGGGCAGTGCAGCGCCATCTCCAGCTCCGCCGCGCTCCTGCGGCAGGTGAAGGGCAGGGCGGGGTAATCCGCGTCGGGTTGCAGCCCCTGGCGGTAGGCCTCGAGGCGGTAGACGTTCCAGTCGCCGCCGGGGGACAGGTTGATCTCCCAGTAGGCGGGCTCGTCCGCAGCGGCCAGGAAGCACTCCAGACAGGTGTGCTCCCACAGACCATCCCGCCGCCCGGGAGGATCGGCGGGTGGCGGCAACCGCAGGGCGGTGGCGTCCGGCCAGCTCAGCCGGAACGCCAGGCGCAGCACTGGCCCTCGCCCTGCCGGACGCTCCAGGGAGATCGAGGCGGTGACCGAGGTGGCGACCGAGGCGGTGGCCGAGGTGGCTGGATCGGCCGGCGCGAAGGGGTGCAGCCGCACGGTGTGCCCCAGCATCAGCGGAGCTCCTCGATCAGGGCCCGCAGGGCGGGTTCCTGGGCCTCGATGCTCTCGGTGAGACGGAACTGCACCAGGGCGCGCGCGAGGTTGTGGCGGGGATGGCGGCAGCGGAAGTAGCGGTTCCCTGCCAGGTGGTCGCTGAAGAAGCGAAGCCCCAGCTCGAAGGCGATCAGGCGGATGGCGTCGTAGAGGTGATCGAAGTCGGCCGCCGTGAGGAAGCCGCGGGCCTCGTTCAGGTAGGCGCCGAGGATCTGCCGGCCCAGCCCGAGATCGAAGTGCACGGCGCTGAGATCGCCTGCGTCTTCGCCGGCACGGTTGCAGCCCGATCGCAGGCAGTCCCCGATGTCGTAGTGGACCAGGCCGGGCTTCACCGTGTCGAGATCGACCAGGGCGACCGCCCGGCCGCTGCTGCTGTCGACCATCACGTTGTTGACCTTCGGGTCGCCATGGATCGGCCGGGGCTGCAGCTCCCCCCGCGCCCTGGCGTCCTCCAGCACGGAGGCCAGGGACTCCCGCGCGGCCACGAACGCGATGCAGTGCTCGGCCTCGTCGCAGCGGGCCACCCGGCTGGCGGCCAGGCTGCGCCGGTAGTCCGCCAGGTACCGGGGCGTGATGTGAAAACCCTCCAGGGTGTCGGCCAGCTCAGCGGTGGGCAGGTCGTGGATCAGGCGATGGAACACCCCCAGGGCGCGGCCCACCTCGGCGGCGTGGGTCCCGTCCTGGATGGTGTCGAAACTGGTCGCTCCGCTGACGTGGGTGAGCAGGCGCCAGGCCTGACCGTTCAGCTCCAGCCAGTTGCCGGGGGCCGGGGCGGCGGCGCGGTCGGCCAGGGGGACGGCCCGGGGCAGCTGCCAGTCGGCAGGCCCGGCGGCCGCGTTGGCCCCCCCGGCTGCGATGTGGCTGGCCAGGGCAGCGATGTTCCCCATCACCAGGGCGGGCTGGTGGAACACCTCGGTGTTGATCCGCTGCAGCACGTAGCGCTCGCCCGGTTCCGTGGTGACCAGGAACGTCTCGTTCACATTGCCGTTGCCGAGCGGTGCCACCGTCGCCACGGGACCGGCGATCGCGAACCGTTCGGCCAGGCCGGCCAGGCTTGGGCTGTGCATCCCCCCATCCTGCCGGCCAGGGGAAGGGCTCAGCCGGCAGTCTCCACCAGTCCGGAATGGCGGATCAGGGCGTCCGTGCTGGGCTGCCGGCCCCGGAACGTCTCGAAGATCTCCGCCGGCGACCGGCTTCCCCCCAGGCTCAGCACGGTCTCCCGGAACCGCCGGCCGGTGGCCACGATGGCCTCACCCTGATCCAGCCCCACCTCCTCAAAGGCGCTGAAGGCGTCGGCACTGAGCACCTCGGCCCACTTGTAGGAGTAGTACCCGGCCGCGTAGCCGCCAGCGAAGATGTGGCTGAAGGCGCAGAGAAAGGCATCCTCCTCGATCGGTTCGAGCACAGTGGTGCTGCGGGCGATCTCCCGCCGCAGGGCATCCGGACTGCGGCCGTCGTCCGGGCTCCACTGGCTGTGGAGCCGCAGGTCGGTGAGGGCGAAGTGCACCTGGCGCAGGGTCGCACTGCCCCCCATGAAGGTTCGCGCCGCCAGGAGTTTGTGGTAATCGGACTCGGGCAGGGGCTCGCCGCTCTGCCAGTGGCGGGCCATGCCCATCAGGGTGGCGCGGTCGTAGCACCAGTTCTCCATGAACTGGCTGGGCAGCTCCACCGCATCCCACTCGACGTTGTTGATGCCAGCGGCCTGGGGCCGCTCCACGGTGGTGAGCATGTGCTGCAGGCCGTGGCCGAACTCGTGGAAGAGGGTCTCGACCTCCTCGAAGGTCATCAGGCTGGGGGTGCTGCCCACCGGCGGACTCTGGTTGCAGATCAGGTAGGCCACCGGGAGGACCTGGTCCCCCTCCCGCGTCCGGGAACGGCCCAGGCACTCATCCATCCAGGCGCCGCCGCGCTTGCTGCCCGGACGGCTGTAGGGATCCAGGTAGAAGCCTGCCAGGGGTTCGCCGCTGGCCCCATCGAGCACGCGGAAGTAGCGCACGTCCCCATGCCAGACGGGCGCCTCGTCCCGGGTGGCCACGATGCGGATGTCGAACAGGCGCTGGCAGAGGCCGAACAGGCCCTGCAGCACCTGTTCCAGGGGGAACCAGGGTCGCAGCGCCTCGGCGTCGAGCTCGAAGGTCTCCCGCCGCAGCACCTCGGCCCAGTGGCTGACATCCCAGGGGCGCAGCTCATCGGCCTCCGGCGCACCATGGCGGCGGGCACACTCCCGCAGCGCCTCCACCTCCTGCCGGGCGGCCGGCAGGGCCGCCGCCCGGAGTTCCTCCAGCAGCTGTTCCACCGCGTCCACCGAGTCCGCCATCTTCGAGGCGAGGCTCACCGCTGCCCAGTTGGGATAGCCCAGGCGCCGCGCCTGCTCCAGCCGCAGGGCGAGGATCCGTTCGATCAGGGGCCGGTTGTCGAGGTCACCCCGGGAGGCCCGGCTCACCTGGGCGCGGTAGACGGTCTCCCGCAGATCCCGCCGCTGGCTGTACTTGAGGAACGGCACCACCCGTGGCATGTCGAGTCCCATCCGCCACCCGGTTTCGCCGGCTTCCTCTGCGGCCTGGGCGAGCAGCTCCCGCAGGCTCTGGGGCAGGCCGGCCAGGTCCTCCTCGCTGGAGAGGGTCAGGCTCCAGC
The DNA here is from genome assembly GCF_046764815.1 of Aphanothece stagnina RSMan2012. Taxonomy (NCBI): domain Bacteria; kingdom Bacillati; phylum Cyanobacteriota; class Cyanophyceae; order Chroococcales; family Aphanothecaceae; genus Aphanothece; species Aphanothece stagnina. Next base: position 294,335 of record NZ_JBKOUC010000001.1, on the reverse strand, counting down.
CGTTGGTGGCGTCGAGCACGTGGTTGCCGAAGTCGGTGGCGAGGCTCGCCAGCTCGGCGGTGGCCTGGTTGAAGGCCGCCTGCTCAGCCCCCTCCAGGCCGACACCCCGCAGCCGCATGTCCCGTTGTTCGGCCTCCAGGATGCGCCTCTGCACGCCATCGAGGTGGCCGGGCTGGCCCTCGGCGCTGCGGTCATGCTGGGCCTCCAGCCGCTCCAGGGCCTGGAAGATCACCCGGCTCTGGCCGGCACGGCTGCCGAAGGCCACCACGGCACCCTGCTGCTGCTGGTAGGCCTGCCGCAACTCCGGCGTGTTGCAGACCCCGTTGAGGTGGCTCACCACCCCCCAGCTCCAGCGCAGCCGTTCACCGAGGTGATGGAGGGGATCCATCACCTCATCCCAGCCCAGGTTGCGCTCCGGTCGGGCCAGCAGTTCCTGCAGGCGGGCTTCCAGGGACGAGAGCTCGGCATTCAGCTCGTCCAGCAGGGCTGGAATGGCCTCGTTGACCTGTTCGGCGGTGATCGCGTCGAAGCGGGGAAGCCCCCGGCCGGCGAGCAGGGGAAGGGTGGCGGTCGAAGGGCCCATCGGGTGGGGACGGCTGGGCCCCATTCCAGCGGATCGACGGGGGCGGTCGGGGCTCAGCCCAGGACGGAGATCCGATCCACGGCGACGGTGGTGACCGTGGCCAGCCCACCGGCGAGGGCGTTGGTGCTGGCTTCGTAGAAGTCGATCGCCACCCGCGGCCAGAAGCCGATCACCAGGGTGGGCACCAGCAGGGTGAGGCCGATCATCAGCTCCCTGGGATTCATGTCCCCCACCACCGCGAGGGCGGGGATCCTGGGCCCGAAGAAGACGCGGCGGCAGAGGCTCAGCAGGTACACCGGGGTGAGCACCAGGCCGATCGCGGCGAGCACGATCGTGATCACCCGGAAGCCGATCGTGAAGCCGTCGTTGGCGGTCACGCCCAGAAACACGGTGATCTCGCTCACGAAGCCGCTCATGCCGGGCAGGGCCAGGGAGGCCAGGGAGCTGGCCAGGAAGAAGGCGAAGGTGATCGGCAGTGCCTTGGCCAGACCACCCATGTTGGGAATCGAGAGGGTCTTGGTGCGCTCGTAGAACACGCCGGTGATGAAGAACATGGCGGCGGCGATCAGACCATGGCTGATCATCTGGAGCATGGCGCCGCTCATGCCGAGGGCGTCGATGGCACCGATGCCGAGCAGCACGAAGCCCATGTGGCTCACCGAGCTGCAGGCGATGCGCCGCTTGACGTTGTCCTGAGCGAAGGCGTTGAGCGCGCCGTAGACGATGTTGACGATCCCGAGCACGACGAGCGCCGGTGCCAGGGTGAGGTGGGCTTCCGGCAGCATCTGCACGTTGAACCGCAGCAGCGCATAGCCCCCCATCTTGAGAAGCACGCCGGCCAGCAGCATCGACACCGGCGCATTCGCCTCGCCGTGGGCATCGGGCAGCCAGGTGTGGAGCGGGAACATCGGCAGCTTCACGCCGAAGCCGATCAGGAAGCCGAGGTAGCAGAGCAGCCCGAAGGCCCCGCCGGGACTCCGGGAGGCGAGCTCGGTGAGGTTGAAGCTGAACTCACCGGAGAAGGCCAGGGCGAGTCCGCTCACCAGGATGAGCAGCGAGGCCGTGGCGGTGTAGAGGATGAACTTGGTGGCCGCGTACTGGCGCTGCTGGCCGCCCCAGATGGCGATCAGCAGATAGACGGGCACCAGCTCGAGTTCCCACGCCAGGAAGAAGAGCAGGAAATCCTGCGAGAGGAACACCAGGCCCTGCGCCGACGCCTGCACGAGCATCAGCGCGAAGTAGAGACGGGTCTTGCGGTTGATGTTCCAGCTGGCGGCGACTGACAGCAGGGTGACCAGACCGGAGAGCACCACCAGCGGTGCCGAGAGCCCGTCGGCCCCCAGGGACCATTCCAGACCCAGTGCCGGCACCCAGCGCAGCCGCTCGACCAGCTGGAGCTGGCTGAGGGAGCCATCGAAGTGCTGGCTGAAGCAGACCACCATCAGGCCCAGGTCCACCGCCAGGGCGCCGAGGGCCAGGGTGCGGGGCCAGCGGGGGTCGTTGCCATCCCCCGGCAGCAGGGGCATGAGCAGGGCCACCGCGGCCGGGAGCAGAACGATCAGGCTCAGCCAGGGAAAGGCAGCTCCTCCCGGGGAGTCGGGTACGGACGCGGCCATCAGAGCCAGGTTGGCGTCCATTCCGATCCCCTCACTCATGGCGAAGCGTTGATGGCCATGAACTTATCAGTCTCACCCTGCCAGCTGGGTAGATCTACTCATGCTGGGCGGGTCTGATCCGGCAGCGGCTCCCAGCGGCTGCCCTCGTGCTGCACGCTCAGCACCTCCGAACGGGATTCCACCCCGGCGCGGTGCCAGGCGCGCACCATCGCCTGGCTCACCGGCTGGGCCACCTCCCGGCGGCAGAGGGCGAGCAGGCTGGGGCCGGCGCCGCTGATCACGCATCCCCAGGCCCCCGCCTCGAGGGCGGCCTCCCGGACCTGCCGGCCTCCGGCGATCAGCCCCCAGCGGTAGGGCTCGTGCAGCCGGTCGTGCATCCCGTCGGTGATCAGGTCGCCGTTGCCGGTCCGCAACCCCTGCAGCAGCAGGGTCAGGGCACCCAGATTGATCACCGCGTCACCCACCGGAATGGCCTTGGGCATCGCCCGCCGCGCCTCGCTCGTCGTCAGGCGGATCGCAGGGATCGCCACCACCGCCACCACATCGGGCGACCATTCGCAGCGCACCACGCGCCAGCGATGGGAGGCGGCCTTGGCCGTCATGCAGAGGCCGCCCACCAGGGAGGGCACCACGTTGTCGGGGTGGCCCTCGATGTCGATCGCCAGCTCCAGCAGTTTTTCCTTGCTGAGCGGTTCGCCCACCAGGGCATTGGCCCCCATCAGGCCCGCCACGATCGCGGTGGCGCTGCTGCCGAGACCCCGGGCGGGGGGGACCGCCAGCCGCACGCGGGCCTCCAGGCCGACGGGCTCCTCCTGGGCCTCCTTCCAGACCCGCTGGGCGGCGCGGTAGACGAGGTTGTCGGGCCCGCCGCGCAGATGGGCCCCTTCCGGCCCCTCGATGATCAGATCGAAGCGCTGGCTGCCGCCCTCGATGCAGCGCATCTGGAAGACGTTGTCGAGCTCCAGGGCGGCGCCCAGACAGTCGAAGCCTGGTCCCACATTCGCCGTGGTGGCAGGGACGTGAACGACGACCCCTTGGCCGACCCGGGGGCGCACCATGTGTTCAACACTGCTCGGCCCAGTGTCTCAGTTCACCCGCCGGCCGACCGGGGGCATTGTCGGCACGTCCAGCCCATCAGCACCGCCAGTTGATGAGCACCGCCAGGTCATGAGCACAGCTAGGTCATGAGCACCGCTAGTTCATCAGCATCCGCGCCCGACAGGCGGCGCTGAACTGGCCGATGGCCGGATCCACCACGGCAGTGATCGGAATCGGTTCGAGCACGCGTCCAAGTCGGCCCTTGGCCAGGAACGCCTGCCGGAAGCTCGGGCCGCGCAGGGCCTCGAGGAGCTTGCCGGCGGTGCCGCCGGCCAGCCAGATCCCACCGCGGCACAGCCCCGTCAGGGCGAGGTCACCGCAGACACTCCCGTAGGCGCCCAGCCACAGCTCCAGGGCCTCCGTGGCGAGGGGATCGCCACGGCCGGCGGCAGCGGCGACCGCCGCCGGCAGGTCCTCCGCCTCGCCGGCGAGGGGATGGTCGCCGGCCGGATGGCGGCAGTGCAGCAGCCAGCGCGCCACATGCCCCAGGCCGGTGCCGCTCACCACCCGCTCGATCGAGAGCCGCTCCAGCGCCAGATCGGCCAGCAGCCACTGCTTGAGCTCCCATTCGGCTGTGCTGCGCGGGGCGAATTCGCCATGGGCCGCCTCACTGGCCAGGGCCAACAGCGCCCCCTCGGCCGGGATCCCGAAGGCCACCCCGAGGCCCGTGCCGGCGCCCAGCACCAGCAAGGGCTCGCCGGCGATGCCCTGGCCGGGCTGGATCACGGCCTGCTGGTCGGCCTGGAGATGGGGCAAGCCATACACCAGCACGGCGAAGTCGTTGACCAGTTCCAGCCGGCCGATCCCCGTCCCGGCGGCGAGCCTGCTCTCGGAGAGCTGCCAGGGCAGGTTGGTGAGCCGGGCCGAGCCGCCCTCCACGGGGCCGGCCACCGCGAAGCAGGCGGCGGCGGGCAGGGGCTTCTGCCCCTGGCCAGGATCTCCAGACCCCTCGCTTCCGGCCAGGAAGTCGGCCACCATCGGCGCCAGGTCCGGCCACTCGGCGGAGACGTAGCGCTGGCTGGCCAGCAGCCGCAGTTCGCCGTGCGGCTCGGCGCTGTACAGGGCCAGCAGGGTTTTGGTGCCGCCGATGTCGCCGGCCAGCAGGGCGGCCATCTCAGGCTGTCGCCGCGGCGGGCAATCCCAGCCCGGCGGCCCGTTCCCCATTCGCCCGTCCGGCCGCCGCCAGCAGCGTGGCGAGGGGCACCGCCCCGAGGTCCCCGTCGCGACGGCTGCGCAGGCTCACCTGGCCCGACTCGGCCTCCTTGGCGCCGATCACCCCGAGCACCGGGATCTTCATCTGCTCGCCGGTGCGGATCAGCTTGCCGAGCCGGTCCCCGGAGTGGTCGATGCTCGCCCGCACCCCGGCGGCCCTGAGCTGCTCCAGCAACCTCTCGGCGAAGGGACGCACCTCGTCGGTGACCGGCAGCAGGCGGATCTGCTCCGGGGCGAGCCAGAAGGGGAAATCGCCGGCGTAGTTCTCGGTCATGATCCCGAAGAACCGTTCCAGCGAGCCGAAAATGGCCCGGTGGATCATGATCGGCCTCTGGCGGCTGCCATCGGCCGCCACGTACTCGAGCGCGAAGCGCTCCGGCAGGTTGAAGTCCAGCTGGATGGTGGAGCACTGCCACATCCGGCCGATGGCGTCCTCGATCTTGAGGTCGATCTTGGGACCGTAGAAGGCGCCACCCCCCTCGTCGACCTTGTAGGCCCAGCCCTTGCGGTTCAGGGCCTCGATCAGCCCCTGGGTGGCCAGCTCCCAGACGGCGTCCTCGCCGATCGATTTCTCGGGGCGGGTGGAGAGGTTGATCTCGTAGCTGCGGAAGTCGAAGGCCGAGAGAATCTGCTCGGTGAGATCGAGGATCGCCAGGATTTCGTCCGTGATCTGCTCCGGCAGGCAGAACACGTGGGCGTCGTCCTGGGTGAAGCCGCGCACCCGCATCAGGCCGTGCATCACCCCCGGGCGCTCATAGCGGTACACGGTGCCCAGCTCGGCCCAGCGGATCGGCAGTTCCCGGTAGCTGCGCAGGGTGCTGGCGTAGGTCAGCACATGGAAGGGGCAGTTCATCGGCTTGAGCTGGTACTGCCGCTCATCCACCTGCATCGGGCCGAACATGCTCTCGCTGTAGAAGTCCAGGTGGCCGGAGGTCTTCCACAGGCTGATGTCGGCCACGTGGGGGGTGTAGAGCAGCTCGTAGCCGGCGGCGAAGTGCAGCTCCCGCCAGAGGTCCTCGATCAACAGGCGCATGCGGGCGCCGCGGGGATGCCAGAACACCAGACCGGCGCCCGCCTCATCCTCGATCGAGAACAACTCGAGATCGGTGCCGAGACGGCGGTGGTCACGCCGCAGGGCCTCCGCCTTGCGCCGCTGGTGCTCGGCCAGCTGCTCGGGGGTCTCCCAGGCGGTGCCGTAGATGCGCTGCAGCTGGGCGTTGTGTTCATCGCCGCGCCAGTAGGCGCCGGCCACGCTCTCCAGCTCGAAGGCCTTGGCATTCAGCTCGCCGGTGTGGGCCACGTGGGGCCCGGCGCAGAGGTCCCACCACTCCTCGCCCAGGGTGTACAGGGTGATCGGTTCGGTGATGCCCGCCAGGATCTCCAGCTTGTAGGGCTCGTTCTGGGCCCTGATCCGGCTTTCGGCCTCAGCGCGGCTCACCTCGATCCGCTCGAGCGGCAACTTCCTGTTGATGATCTTGATCATCTCCTTCTTGATGGCCTTGAGATCGGCCTCGGTGAAGGCATCGGGGCTGTCGAAGTCGTAATAGAAGCCGTTCTCGGTCCAGGGACCGATGGTCACCTGCGCCTTGGGAAACAGTTTCTGCACCGCCATGGCCATCACGTGGCTCATGGAATGGCGGATGCGCAGCAGTGGCTCGCTCTCGCTCGTCTTCGGCAGCTGAACCGCAGGGGTGGGGGAGGGTGGCCCCGCGGCGGCTCGGCTCGGCTGCACACCCGGCGCTTCCTGGGAGGGATGGGACGCGGGCGCGGAGGCGGGCACTGGCAGCGGAGGCAACGGCGAAAGCCGATCCTACGCAGCCCTTCTAGGCTGATCCGATGAGCCCTTCGCCCTCCCCCCAGGAGCCTGCGGCTGACCTGCTGGAGCACCTGCTGGGGTCGCTCCTGGCCGATTTCCGCGTCTGGTTCAGTCGGGGTGAGTTGCTGCTCGATCTCTGCCCGGACAGTGTGATGGGGGCGGAGCAGCGGCAGGCCCTGCGCGAGAGCCTGGCCGAGGCCAGCCGCCAACTGGCCGCCGCCACGAGCCTGCGCCGCGCCGTGCCGGTGCCCATGGCCCTCGGCATGGACTCCCTGGCGCCCTGGCATCAGCTGGTGATGCGGGTGTGGTCCCTCTCCGCCTGTCTGCGTCGCAGCGGCGTGGATCTGCCGCCCATGGACTGGCCCGCTCTGCCCTCCATGCCGGGGGGAATGCTGTCCCCTGATCCGCGCCTGGACCCTCCAGGCCGGGAGGATGGGCCTGGCCCCGGCCCTTCCTGAGCCGTTGTCGCCCTGGACCGCACCATGAGACCCCGGACAGCACTGTGAGACCCCGGACAGCACCGTGAGACCCCAGAGCCTGGCCCGGCTGGAACGCCGCCACCTCGGCATGGCCTACCTGCTCTGGGCCCTGGGGCTGGTGGGGGTCTGCGGCCTGCAGCGCTTCTACAACCGCAAGCCCCTGAGCGGCACCCTCTACCTGCTCACCTTCGGTCTGTGCTTCCTCGGCCAGCTGGTGGATCTGCTGCTCATGCCCGAGCTGGTGGAGCAGGCCAACGTCGTGCCGGCCCTGCGGGGCTCGGGCACCTCCGCGGAGATCCAGCTGCTCCAGCTCGCCCGCCGCAGCGGTGAGCGGGGCTTCACCCTCAATGATGCGGTCCTGGAGGTGCAACCCCAGGGGGGGCTCGAGAGCGAGCAGCTGCGTCGCGAGATCGAGAAGCTGCTCCATGCCCATCTCCTGGATGTGGGCAACGACGAGCGGGGCCGGGTGGTTTACCGGGAGCCCTGAGTTCCTAGCCAGGAGTCCCTCCCCGCAGGGGTGGCTCAGGTGGCCGCGGACTGCCGGGCGCGGACCAGGGCGATCCGGTAGAAGTTGAGCAGCTCGTAGCGGCTCTTCACCGGCTGGCCGTAATAGCTGCCGCCATGGCGGGCGGGCAGGGAGGCCCACTCCGGAGCCAGCCGTGCCATCACCTCCGTGCCCAGCCCCTGCTGATCGAACAGCTGCAGGGCGCGGCGCCGCTGGATCAGGTGGAGGGCGGCCTGGTCCTGGTTGTGGGGCTCGAAGCTCCGCAGCCTGAGCCGCCTGGAGACTTCGTGCCAGGTCCCGGGCAGGAACTGGTAGGCCCCGGCGGCCGCACTGGTGTAGCGCCGCCGCACGGTGATCTCGGGATGCCGCGCGAGGCTGGCGAACAGGCCACCCCCGTAGAGCACCCGGTAGCCCTCGGGCCTGCCGTCCTTCCAGGTGCCTTCCGCGAAGCGGATCGTCTCCAGCAGGGCCCGGCGTTCCGGGGTGATCGCGTAGGGCCCCGAGCCCTGCTGCACCGTTTGGGTGGCCGCCAGCTTCGCAGGACCGCCGGGCAGGGTGGCAGACGCGGCCAGGGGCGTGGGAAGGACTGCAGCCAGGCAGAGGGCCAGGGCCATCGGCCGGTTGCTGGTTGCGCGGCGGCTTGGCTTGGGAGCGGAAACGGTCAGACCCGGATCAGGCGAGTCGGGCCAAGCTGATGAATGGGGGGTCACGGCGGCCACCCCCATGGGGTGGGGGGTGGACAAGGCCGTCGTGTTGTGCTTGCAGAGAGGCGTTCAGGCTGAGTCTCAGGCGTCAGGCCTGAGAGTCACTGGTTTTCCGCGTCGATGGCGTCGACGCGGGCCCGTCACTGGCGAGACCAGCTCCAGCGCGGGGATGGATCAGATCGGCTGATCAATCATGAACAGACTGTTAAGCGGCTCGGGCTCGATCCCCTGGCCCCGGCGGCAGAAAGCCGAGGCTCGCGCGCACCCGCTCGAGCGTGGCCCCGGCCACCGCGGCGGCCCGTTCGCGGCCCTCGGCCAGCACGTCGTGGAGCAGGGCGGGCTCGGCCCGCAGCTCCTGGTAGCGCTGCTGCACGGGCCGGAGCGCCTCGATGGTGGCTTCCGCCAGGAGGGGCTTGAACCTCCCCCATCCCATGGCGGCGCAGTCGGTGGCGGCGCGCTCCCGTCCGAGCCCGCTGAGCGCGGCGTAGAGGCCCAGCAGATTGTCCGCCTCCGGCCGCTCCGGATTGCCGAATTCCAGCCCCATGGTGGGATCGGTCTTGGCTCGCTTGATCTTCCGCGTGATCAGCTCGGGGGGGTCCAGCAGGGTGATCCGCGATCCCTCGTTGGGATCGCTCTTGCTCATCTTGCTGCGGCCATCGGTGAGGCTCATGACCCGGGCTCCCTCGCTGAGGATCAGCGGCTCGGGCACCTTGAGGATGGAGAGGACCTCACCGGCGCCGTCCCGCTCCCCGAAGCGGGCGTTGATGCGTTGCTGGGCGATGTCGCGGGCCAGCTCCAGGTGCTGTTTCTGGTCTTCACCGACCGGAACGAGATCGGCGTCATACAGAAGGATGTCCGCCGCCATCAGCACCGGATAGTCGAGCAGGCCCGCCGAGACCTGGTCGCCCTGTTTGACGGCCTTCTCCTTGAACTGGATCATCCGCTCCAGCCAGTTGAGCGGCGTGACGCAGTTCAGCAGCCAGCAGAGTTCGCTGTGGGCCGGCACGTGGCTCTGCACGAACACGGTGGAGCGGGCCGGATCGATCCCGCAGGCCAGGTAGAGAGCCGCCGTGGTCAGCGTGTCCTCCGCCAGCTGGCCGGGCTGATGGGGCACGGTGATCGCATGGAGATCCACCACACAGAAGAAGGTGTCGTGGCTTGCCTGGAGGCCGACCCAGTTGCGGATGGCTCCGAGCCAGTTGCCCAGATGCAGGGCGCCGGTGGGCTGGACACCGGAGAGAACCCGCGGTCTGGCCATGGCGATCAGCTCTCCTTGGCGGTGTCGTCGGCAGGAGCCGCGTCTTCTGCAGGAGCGGCGTCGGCCGGGGCCTCGCCCACCGGCGCTTCCCCAGGGGCTGGGCTCTGGTCGGTGTCTCCCTGCTCGGCAGCTCCGTCCTGGGCAGCTCCGTCCTCGGCAGGGGCGACGGCGGGCCTGGGCTTGCTGGGCCGGGCGAAGGGATCCACCCTGGGGGCCCGTTCCGGACGGGGACCGCGGCCCTCCCCAGCCGCAGGCCGGCGGGTGCCGCGGGCACCCTCCCGGCCCTGGGGCTGGTTGCGGACCTCGGCCACCAGTTCGTCGAGCTTGCCCTCCTCGATCAGCTGGGCGATCGTGCGGACCGCGAAGCCGAGCACGGCCACGGTCGAGCGCAGCCGGAAGGTCTCCTGCACGGTGCGCGCAGCCCGCATCTCGTTGTCACTCAGACGGATGCGGAAGCCACCAGGCTCCCGATGGCCCCCAGGCTCGCGCTGTCCACCAGCTCTGCCGCCGTGGGGCTGGGGCGTGCTCGTTTCGTCAGCCATGGCGGCCATCTTGGAGTCAGGCGCAAGTGTGCCGCATCGACTGGCGCCGGGGCTGGAGCCAATGGATCTGATGGGCTTCGCCGCTGCCGTGGCGCGCCGTGACCAGCAGGGGCAGTGCCCGGGGGGCGGTCCGCTGCAGTTCAGCCCGGTAGCGCTCGACCAGGGCCAGATAGCGCGCCAGTGTCCAGTGGCCATTGCCGGCGTCCTGCCGCTCCCAGTAGCGGCGCAGAGCGTCCTGGCAGGAGGCCGCCCCGTACTCCTGCCAGCAGAGCAGCTGGGCCTGCCAGGGCTCGAGACCGCCGCACAGCAGGGAGCGGTAATGGACGAGTTCGGGTGCCTCGGCGCTGGCATCGGGGGGGAGTTCGCGGGCCAGGGCTTCGATCGGCACGGCGCGCAGACGCAACCAGCAGCGCTCCAGCAGCACCACCGGCAGGTCGCCCCGCCACTGCGTCGCCGCGTCGAGTTCCCGCTGCCAGCTCCGCAGCCGACGCCACTGCTGCGGCGTCAGGTCGGGCAAGGTCTCAGCCATGGGTCCCCCGGAAGGTGATCTGGCTGCTGGCGTATTCCCTGGGCTCCATGTGGATCGTGCAGCGCACCGGCCCGAAGCGGGCCTCCAGGTGCTCCTCCACGAGTTCGGTGATTCGATGGGCGGTCGGCAGGTCCTCGGCCTCCACCACCATGTGCATGTCGATGAACACCAGCTGTCCGATCACACCGCGGCTGGCGATGTCATGGCAGTTCAGCACGCCGGGGATGGCCATGGCCACGGCGTGGATGGCCTCGGGCGCGATGGCGATCTGATCGACCAGCTGGGGCAGGTTGCGGCGCAGGAGCTGCCAGCCCTGGCGCAGCAGCAGCAGGGCGATCGCCACGGCCAGGGCGGTGTCGATCCAGCCGATGCGGTTGAGGGCCGGGAGGCCGAGGCTGGCTAGCACCAGAGTGGACAGGGCGAGTGGCCCGGCCCGGCCGCTGGCCCGGCGGCCCGGTCCCCCGGCCGCGAGCACGGCCTGGAGGGCCAGGCTGACCAGCAGCAGCACGAGGCTCCCGATCCCCAGGCCCGGCGCTGCCGGACCGGCGATGAGCCGCGTCGTGGCGGCCTGCAGGATCTCGACGCCGGCGAACAGCACCAGGGCGGCGCTGGCCAGGGCCCCCACCGTGCGGAATTTCTGGTGCCCGTAGGGATGGTCCCGGTCGGGACGGGGATTGGACAGACCGCCGGCCGCCACCCCCGCCAGGGCGATCAGGGCGTCCAGGCCGCTCTGCAGGGCATCGGCCAGCAGGGCCAGCGATCCGCTCCCCAGGCCCACGGCGAACCTCACGACGCTGATGGCCAGGCTTCCCACCACGCTGGGGGTGAGCTCGCCGCTAAGGCCACCGGTCAGCCCATCGGAACGGACCCGTGACCGGGCGTCCGGCGACCCGGGGCCTGGGCTCGTCACCGCTGGAGCCTGCATCTGCCCCCACGCTATTGGCAATCCGGGTGGGCGTGCAGGGCTGGGTGAGCTAAAGATGCTCAGCGCTTTGGTGCCGCGTTGACGCCGCCGTCCGGCCAGCCCCCGTCCTCCTCTCCAGCCCTGCCGATTCCCGGACGCCTGCTCGCCGCAGGGATCTCCCGCTGGTGGCCCGCCGGCGCGGCCGTCCTGGTCGGCGGTGTGGCCCTCGACGGCCTGGGCCATCTGCTCCACCTCCCCCTGGCCTCCGCCTCCACCGGCGTGCTGGCCCTCGCCGCCGGCTGGTGGTTCCTGCGGCGCCCCCGCCCCCCGGCCGGTCCCCCCCCCACCGATGTGACCGGCTGGCTCCAGCGCCTTGAAGGTCTCCAGGAGCAGTTCCAGGACCTCGACCCCGAGGGCCACGCGGCCTCCCAGCAACGTGCCCTGACCCTGGCGGACCAGCGCCGCCTGCTGGAGCGCGCCGGACTCACCGTGGGAGTGGCGGGCACTTCGGCGATCGCCGAGCCCTGGCAGCAGCAGTTCGCTGAGGCCCTGCGCGGCGCCCAGACCCTCACCCTGCTCTGGGGCAGGCCCCTGCCGAGCTGGAGCGAGGACTGGCAATGGCCCGAACCCTTCGCGGCCTGCGACTTTCTCGTCTATGCCCTGAGCACGCCGCTCTCGGCGGCTGACCTGCGCTGGCTCGAGGCCCTGCCCGCCGCCCTGCCGGTCTGCCTGCTGGTCGATGGCGGCGCCGGCGCCGATCCCACCGGCCTGCGGGCCGAACTGGAAGCCCAACTGGCACGCCGGCCGGACCGGGAGGTGCTGTTCTGGCACCCCGGGCCCGGCAGTCTCGAGCCCCGGCGCACCCTGGAACCCCTGCTCATGCCCCTGGCCGAGCGGCTGAGCCGCGAGGCCGCCCAGCTGCGCCGGCAACGCCAGCTGCGCTGTCTCCAGGGCCTGCACAGCCACTGGCAGGCCGAGCTCGAGGCCATGCGCCGCCGTCGTTTCCAGGGACTGCAGCAACGCACCCAGTGGGTGGTGGCCGCCGCCGTGGTGGCCGCCCCCCTGCCGAGCCTGGATCTGCTCGTGCTCGCGGTGGCCAACGGCCTGATGGTGCAGGAGATGGCCCGCCTCTGGCACTGCTCCTGGACACCCGAGCAGCTGCGGGCGACGGCCACCGAGCTGGCCAAGGCCTCCCTGGCCCTCGGGGTGGTGGAGTGGAGCACCCAGGCCCTGGCCTCCCTGATTCGCTGGCATGGGGCCACCTGGCTGGTCGGCAGTGCCATCCAGGCCCTCAGCGCGGCCTACCTCACCCGCGTGGTCGGCCGTGCCATGGCCGATACCCTGGCCCGTTCCGCCGGCGTCAGTGAGCCGGACCTCGAACGTCTCCGTCGGGAGGCCCCGTTGCTGGTGGCCCAGGCCGCCGATGCCGAGAAGCTGGACTGGGGGGCCTTCCTGCAGCAGGGGCGGCAGTGGCTGGCGACCCAGGCGGCGGTCTCGCCGGCCCGGACCTGAAGGCGTTAGGCCCCCTACCTGGGTTCCAGGTCGTGCTCAAGGGTCGTCTGAATGGACGGCTGAAGGGACGGTGGGCGGCCGCAGTGGCATGTAAAGGAACCTGAAGCTGCTCGACGATTGATGTCCAGACCGTGCCTTCCGGCGCTTTTTACGTAGCGTTTTGTTGGTTCAGCTCAGGCAAGCGGCCTCCCCCGGGAAGCGTCTTTCCTGAATGGGCTCCTGTTCTCATCCTCCTTTCAAGGGCTTCTTCCATGACCACTGCTGCGCGCAGCAGCCGTGCAGAAAGCTGGGAAAGCTTCTGCCAGTGGATCACCTCCACCAACAACCGCATCTATGTCGGTTGGTTCGGTGTGCTGATGATTCCCTGCCTTCTGGCTGCGACCATCTGCTTCATCGTGGCGTTCATCGCCGCTCCCCCTGTCGACATCGACGGCATCCGCGAGCCCGTGGCCGGCTCGTTCCTCTACGGCAACAACATCATCTCCGGTGCTGTGGTGCCCTCCAGCAACGCCATCGGCCTGCACTTCTACCCCATCTGGGAAGCTGCCTCCCTCGATGAGTGGCTGTACAACGGCGGCCCCTACCAGCTGGTGGTCTTCCACTTCCTGATCGGCATTTCCTGTTACCTGGGCCGTCAGTGGGAACTGAGCTACCGCCTCGGCATGCGTCCCTGGATCTGCATCGCCTACAGCGCTCCGCTCTCAGCCGCGTTCGCTGTGTTCCTGGTCTACCCCTTCGGTCAGGGCTCCTTCTCCGACGGCATGCCCCTCGGCATCAGCGGCACCTTCAACTTCATGCTGGTGTTCCAGGCCGAGCACAACATCCTGATGCACCCCTTCCACATGCTGGGCGTGGCCGGTGTGTTCGGAGGCAGCCTCTTCTCGGCCATGCATGGCTCGCTGGTGACCTCCTCGCTGCTGCGGGAGACCACCGAGAGCGAGAGCCAGAACTACGGCTACAAGTTCGGCCAGGAGGAGGAGACCTACAACATCGTGGCTGCCCACGGTTACTTCGGTCGCCTGATCTTCCAATACGCCAGCTTCAACAACAGCCGCAGCCTGCACTTCTTCCTGGCTGCCTGGCCGGTGGTGGGCATCTGGTTCACCGCCCTGGGCGTGAGCACGATGGCGTTCAACCTGAACGGCTTCAACTTCAACCAGTCGATCCTGGATGCCCAGGGCAAGGTGCTGCCCACCTGGGCTGACGTGATCAACCGTGCCAACCTCGGCATGGAAGTGATGCACGAGCGCAACGCCCACAACTTCCCGCTCGACCTGGCGGCCGTGCAGACCACCCCGGTGGCCATGACGGCCCCCATCACCGCCCCGGTGATCGGCTGATCCTCAGCTCCGCTGAAGCTTCGCTGATCAGCACCCCCGTCGACCGCTTCGCCCCCGAATGTCGACGGGTTTCGCAGACCTTCCAGCCCCCGCTTCGGCGGGGGCTTTCGTTTAGCTTTTCGGGATGACCTCGGATCAGGGCCAGCCAGGGCAAACTCTCCGATTCCCTGCCGGTGCCACCCGGTCCCAGTCAGCAGCCGTCCGCAGGCACGCCTCCTCCGGCTCCTCCACGGCGCCCGTGCCTCTGAAGTCCAGGGCGGCCGCCGGGCTTCTGGTGCTCGCCATGGCCCTGGCGGGCTGCCAGCCGCCCCAGTCCAGCCAGCCAGCGGATGGCAGGCCGCTGGTGCTCACCACCTTCACCGTGCTGGCCGACATGGCCCGCCATGTGGCCGGCGACCGCCTCCGGGTGGAATCGATCACCAAGCTGGGGGCCGAGATCCATGGCTATGAGCCCACCCCCAGTGATCTCCAGCGGGTCGCGGATGCCCAGCTGGTGCTCGAGAACGGTTTCGGGGTGGATCAGTGGGCCCGCCGCTTCTATGCCGGCCAGCGGCAGCTCCAGACCGCCACCCTCACCGAGGGCATCACGCCCCTGCCGATCGCGGAGGACGCCTACGCCGGCAGGTCGAACCCCCACGCCTGGATGTCGCCCCGGCTCGCCGAGGTCTACATCGAGAACATCCGCCAGGCCTTCACCCGCCTGGACCCGGCCAGCGCCGACACCTACCGCCGCAACGCCGACGCCTACCGCGCCCAGCTCCGGGAGCTGGACCGGCAGCTGCGCACGGCGCTGGATGCCCTGCCCCCCGGCCAGCGGGTGCTCGCGACCTGCGAGGGGGCGTTCAGTTACCTGGCCCGCGACTACGGACTCACCGAGGCCTACCTCTGGCCGGTGAACGCGGAATCCCAGGTCACACCCCAGCGCATGGCCCGACTGATCGCGCTGGTGCGGGAGCGCCGGGTGCCGGCCGTGTTTTGCGAGAGCACGGTCAGTGCCGAGCCGCAGCAGCAGGTCGCCCGGGAGACCGGCGCCCGCTTCGGGGGGGTGTTCTACGTTGATTCCCTCTCCGGTCCCGGCGGTCCGGCGCCAACCCTGATCGACCTGCAACGCCACAACGTCAGCACCCTCGTGGCTGGACTTCAGGGGTCGGGCTCGTGAGCGTGCTGCCCCCAGCGGCTCCCTCGGACGCGCTCCTGAGCGCCGCCGACCGCATCGTGGTGGAGCACCTCTGCGTCGACTACCACGGCACCGTGGCGCTTCACGATGCCTCCCTGCGGGTGCGCGCCGGCAGCATCTGCGGGCTGGTCGGCATGAACGGGGCCGGCAAGTCGACCCTCTTCAAAGCCCTGATGGGTTTCGTGCGGCCCTCCCGCGGCAGCATCACGATCAATGGGGCGTCCCTGAACCAGGCCCGCCGGGACCAGTCGGTGGCCTATGTGCCCCAGATGGAGAGCGTGGACTGGAACTTCCCGGTCGATGTGGCCAATGTGGTGATGATGGGCCGCTACGGCCGGATGAATCCCCTGCGGATCCCCCGCCCCAGCGACCACCGGGCTGTGCAGGACAGCCTCGAGCGGGTGGATCTCTGGCCCCTGCGGCACCGGCAGATCGGCCAGCTCTCCGGCGGCCAGCGCAAGCGGGCCTTCGTGGCCCGTGCCCTGGCCCAGGGGGCTTCGGTGCTGCTGCTGGATGAACCGTTCAACGGCGTCGACATCCGCACCGAGTGCCTGCTGGTGGATCTGTTCGAGGCGTTCCGCAACGACGGGCGCACCCTGCTGATCTCCACCCATGACATGGCCCATGTGCGGGGCTTCTGTGACCAGGTGGTGCTGATCAACAAGACCGTGCTGGCCTACGGCGAGACCAGTGAGGTCTTCACCGAGGAGAACCTGGCCCGGACCTTCGGCGGTCTCACGGTGGAGGGCTGAATGGAGCCCCTCCTCTGGATGACCGAGCCCCTCCGCCATGAGTTCATGGTGCGGGCCCTGCTGATCAGCATGGTGGTGGGCGTGGTGTGCGGCCTGCTGTCCTGCTTCATGACCCTCAAGGGCTGGGCCCTGATGGGGGATGCGGTCTCCCATGCGGTGATGCCCGGCGTGGTGATCGCCTACGCGCTCGGCCTGCCCTTCGCCCTCGGGGCATTCGTGTTCGGCGTCGGGTCCGTGACCCTGATCGGGGTCATCAAACAGATGACCCGGATCAAGGAGGACACGGTGATCGGCCTGGTGTTCACAGGCTTCTTCGCCCTGGGGCTGACCCTGATCTCCAAGGTGCGCAGCAACCTCGATCTCACCCATATCCTCTTCGGCAACGTGCTGGGAATCAGCGACGCGGACGTGGTGCAGACGCTGCTGATCAGCGCGCTGGTGCTCGTGGTGCTGCTGGTGTTCCGGCGCGACCTGATCCTGTTCTGCTTCGATCCCACCCATGCCCGTTCGATCGGTCTGCGCACGGGCGTGCTGCACTACCTCCTGCTCACGGCGCTCTCCCTGGCCGCGGTCGCCGGACTGCAGACGGTGGGCATCATCCTGGTAGTGGCGATGCTGGTGACACCTGGCGCCACCGCCTATCTGCTCACCGACCGGTTTGACCGCATGAGCTGGATCGCCGTGGCCTCCGCGGTGATCTCCAGCGTGCTGGGCATCTACTGGAGCTACTGGATGGATGCCTCCACCGCCGGCTGCATCGTGCTGGTGCAGACCGGCCTGTTCATGCTCAGCTTCGTGCTGGCCCCCCGCCATGGGCTGCTGGCCCAGGTGCGCCGGTGATGGCCGAGGCGACCGGCCGGAGCCAGTCGTGGCCCTGGTGGCCACTGCTGCCGCTCTACCCCTATGGCCGCCGCCAGACCCTGATCCGGGAACTGATCCCCGCGCAGGTGTGGAGCTTCGAGCAGCTCCAGGGGGTGCTCTATGTGGCCGTGCCGATCCGCATGACGGTGCTGCGGCTCCGCCGGGGCCTGCTGCTCTACGCCCCGGTGGCCCCCACCGTCGAGGTGCGCCGCGCCCTCGCCGATCTCGAGCAGCGCTTCGGCCCGGTGCAGACGATCGTGCTGCCCACCGCCTCGGGCCTGGAGCACAAGGTGGCGGTGCCGGCGATGGCCCGGGCCTTCCCCATGGCCACCGTGTGGGTCACGCCCCGCCAGTGGAGCTTTCCGATGGCGTTGCCGCTGAGCTGGCTCGGCTTCCCGGCCAGGCGCACCCGCGTGCTGTTCGAGCAGGGCGTGCCCCATGCCGAGGAGCTGGACTGGAAAGCCCTCGGCCCGCTGGATCTCGGCCTGGGAACGTTCCTGGAGGTGGCCTGCCTGCATCGCGCCAGCGCCAGTGTGCTGATCACCGATGCCCTGGTGGCCATCGGCAGAGAGCCTCCCGAGCTGTTCGGCGCCGATCCCACCCCCCTGCTGTTCCACGCTCGGGATCGGGGCGATGAGCCCCTGCAGGATGGCCCGGAGAACCGCCGCCGGGGGTGGCAGCGGCTCGTGCTGTTCGCCAGCTACCTGCGCCCCGACCGGCTGGCGGTGCCCCCCTGGGGGGAGGTGCTCAGCCAGGCCCTGGCCCCCGGGCTCCGCTCACTGCGCTGCTATTTCGGCCTCTATCCGTTCCGCTGGCTGCCCGGCTGGCAGGAGGAATTCCAGGCGCTGCTCCCGACACCGTCCGCCCCTCTCCGGGTTGCGCCGGTGCTCGAGCGGCTGGTCTTCCCCCGCTGCCGCTCGGCGCTGCTGGACTGGTTGCGGGCCATGGCCCGCGACTGGGAGATCGGCTGGGTGATCCCGGCCCATTACGAGGCCCCGGTGGCGGTGAGGGCCTCCCAGCTGGCGGACCTGGCCGACAGCCTCGAGGTCGGCACCTGGGCGCCGGACGGGGGCAGCTGGGCCTATCTGGCCGGGATCGATCGGAACCTGCTCAGGCTCGGGGTGGTTCCCCGCTCGCCGGGGGTGCCGCCTCAGTGCTGAGCGACCAGCCGCGTCGGGCGGCTCAGAGCCGCAGTTCGCCCGGATCGGCATCGCGGCAGGGGTCGTCCCCGGCGTCGTCGGTACCGAGCAGGCTGGTTTCCAGCTCCATCCTCTGCTCCATCTGGCGGAGGAAGTACCCCGTCATCATGGCCGAGGCCAGCAGGCCGGCCAGGTTGTCGCGGTTGGTCTGAATCTTGACTTCGAAATGCTCGCCGGGGAGCATGCCCAGCAGGCCCTGGACGTTGTGACGAATGATGTCCTGGATGTCGCCGCTGGCCGAGCGAGCCACCCGCTGCAGCACATCCGGAGACTGCTCCTGAAGGTATTGGATCAGGGAATTGCCGCTGATCGCTTCAGTGTCCGTCGTCAGGAACTCCGGGTTGAACATTTCCGGTGTGCTCCGCGTCACCATCGAACCTTAACCCAGCTGCCGGGAGGCACCAGGGGCGCCCTCGGGGGGGGAGAACCGAATCGCTCCGAACCTGCCCAGGGGCCAGTAGCGCCAGACGGCCGCGCCGATCAGATGCTCCTCCGGCAGGGGACCCCAGAGATGGGAGTCCAGGCTGGCGTTGCGGTTGTCTCCCAGCACCAGCACATGCCCGGTCGGCACCTCGAGCGGTGGCAGGGCATAGTCCATCGGTTCGGCCGCCCAGTCCGCGGCCACGGGCGTGCCGTTGCGCCACAGCCGGCCCTGGCGCACCTCCACCCGGTCACCGGGGCGGGCCACGATCCGCTTGATCAGGGCCGCACGGGGGGAGTAGCCCGCCTCCTGCAGCAGCTGCGGCGGGTGGAACACCACCACGGTGCCCACCGGCAGGGGCCGGTGCAGACGGGTCCGCACCTTCTCCACCAGCACCCGGTCCTGCAGCTGCAGCGTGGGCAGCATCGAGCCCGAGGGGATCCAGCGGGGTTCGACCAGGGCCCAGCGCAGCAGCAGGGCCACGGCCACCCAGGCCAGCAGGGGCAGCAGCTGCCGCCGCAGGTCGGCCAGGCGGGAGGGTGTGCCGGGGGCCGCTGTCCCGGACCCCGGGGCGGCATCGGGCAGGACGTCGGGCAAGGCGGACGGGGAAGATGGTCGCCCCATCCTGCAGGTCCTCGCGTGGATCTGGCCCGCCGCAATCTCGAGGCAGCCCTGCGGCTGCTGCAGGCCCTGATTCGCCAGGGGGCCGGACCGGTGGTGCTCTGCCCCGGCAGCCGTTCCGGCCCCCTGGCCACCGCCGCCGGGATGCTCGAGCGTCGGGGGCTGCGCCTGCTCACGGCCGTGGATGAGCGTTCGGCGGCCTTCCTGGCCCTGGGCTGTTCCCGCGCCGGCGATGGCTGCGCCGCGGTGATCACCACCTCGGGCACCGCCGTGGCGAATCTGCTGCCGGCGGCGGTGGAGGCTGACCTCGGCGGCATCCCCCTGCTGCTGATCAGCGCCGATCGGCCGCAGCGCCTCAAGGGGTGCGGTGCCAACCAGACCGTGAACCAGGAGGCTTTCCTCGCCTGCAGCGTGCGGGCCGTCCTGCAGGGGGATGGACGGGGCCTGGCGGTGATGGCTCCCGAAGCCCTGGATCAGCTCGGGCTGCGGGCCATGGCGGCCACAGCCGCCGGGCCCGCGGCCCCCGCCGGTCCGGTGCACCTCAACCTGCCGCTCGAGGAACCCCTGCATCTCGATGGTCCGGGGCTGCAGGCGGTCGCATCCGGGCTGGCGATGGCCTCCTCCTCCCCCGCCTCAGCTTCGGTCCCAGCTGCCGCATCCGTGCCCATGGCCCGGCCGCCCTGGCCCCGCATCGGGGCCGCCGGGCTGGACCCCGATCAGTCCGGTGTGGTGGTGGCCGGACCCTGGCGGGGGCGCCCCCAGCACTGGCCAGCCTTTCTGGAGGCCCTGCGCCGCTGGCAGGTCCGCAGCGGCTGGCCGGTGCTGGCTGACGGTCTCAGCGGCCTCCGGGGCGCCGCCGGCCTCGCGCTCGTCGGCGGGGCCGATCTCGCCCTCGATCCCGTGCCTGCCGACCTGCTGGTGGGCCAGGTGCTCCGCCTCGGGCCGATGCCCGCCAGCCGCCGCATTCAGCAGTTCCTGCAGGCCTGCGGCGGACACCAGGTGCTGATCAGCGAGCAGGAGCCCCGCCGGCTCGACCCCCTCGGCACCGCAGCGCTGCAGTGGGCCGGGGGGCTGGCCGGCTGGCTCGATCAGCTGCCGCCGGGCTGCCTGGCAGGCCATCCCGGCGCCGGGAGCATGGCCCTGGCCCGCCGCTGGCGGCGGCTGGACCAGGCCGTGCAGCAGTTGCTGGACCGGGAACTGGTGGGGGAGGACTGGGGGGAGCCGGCCCTGGCCCGCCAGCTCAGCCGCCTGCTGCCGGAGGGGGTGCCGCTGGTGATCGCCAACAGCTCCCCGGTGCGGGACTGGGACAGCTTCGCCGTCCCGGGCGGCACGGCGCGCGCCGTGCACGCCTTCCGGGGGGCTTCCGGCATCGACGGCACCCTCTCGCTGGCCTGCGGCGTCGCCGAGGTCCAGGGCCGCGCGGTGCTGCTCACCGGTGACCTGGCCCTGCTGCACGACAGCAATGGCTGGCTCTGGCACGGCCAGCTCGCCGGCCGGCTGGTGGTGGTGCTGATCGACAACGGCGGTGGGGGGATCTTCGAGCAGCTGCCGATCCGGCCCGAGGGCGATGGGCCCCTGGATTTCGAGCGGCTGTTCGCCATGCCCCAGGCCGTCAATCCCGTGGCCCTGGCGGCGGCCCATGGGGTGCCCGCCCGCTCCGTCAGCGGCCCCGCGAGCCTGGCCGCTGACCTGGCCTGGGCCCTGGCGCAGCCGATGGCCCTGCTGCACGTGCCCACCGACCGGCGCCGCGATGCCGCCCGTCGCCAGGCCCTGCGCAGAATGGCCAGCGCCCTGGCCGCTTGCCCATGACCGCTGCCTCCGTGAGCTGGCGCAGCGCCGGCAGCTACGAGGACATCCGCTTCGATCTGTGCGATGAGGGAATCGCCCGGATCACGATCGACCGGCCCCACAAGCGCAACGCCTTCCGGCCGCTGACCGTGCAGGAGCTCTGCGATGCCTTCGCCCGGGTGCGCGACAACCCCCGGATCGGCGTGGTGCTGTTCACCGGAGCGGGTCCCGCCGCCGATGGCGGGTGGGCCTTCTGCGCCGGCGGTGACCAGAGCGTGCGGGGTGACGGGGGCTACGTCGATGCCAGCGGCCTGCCCCGGCTGAACGTGCTCGATCTGCAGCGCCTGATCCGCAGCCTGCCCAAGGTGGTGATCGCCCTGGTGGCGGGGTATGCCATCGGCGGCGGCCAGGTGCTCCACCTGCTCTGTGACCTGTCGATCGCTGCGGAGAACGCCCGCTTCGGCCAGACCGGCCCGAAGGTCGGCAGCTTCGATGGCGGCTTCGGGGCGGGTTACCTGGCCCGGGTGGTGGGCCAGCGCAAGGCCCGGGAGATCTGGTTCCTCTGCCGCCAGTACGGTGCCGACGAGGCCCTGGCGATGGGTCTGGTGAACGCGGTGGTGCCGCTCGAGCAGCTCGAGGCGGAAGGGGTCCGCTGGGCCAGGGAGGTGCTGCAGCACAGCCCGACGGCCATCCGCTGCCTCAAGGCCGCCTTCAATGCCGAGACCGATGGGCTGGCCGGCATCCAGGAACTGGCCGGCCAGGCCACCCACCTCTTCTACCGGACAGCGGAGGGCCAGGAAGGGCGCGACGCCTTCCTGGCGAAGCGGCCTCCCGACTTCTCCGATGCGCCCTGGTTACCCTGAGGGCCTTGAGACGCAGATGTCCGGCCACGGTGGAGAGACGGCAGCAGGCGCCCCTGGGCAGGTCCCTTGGCCTGCTGATCGCCACCGCCCTGGCCGGTGCGGCAGTGCTGCCGGGCAGGGCGCTCTCCGCTGAGCTGGGGGCCCCCGGGCCCCGGGTCCCCTCCACCACGGCTCTGCCCACGGCCAGCTTCTCCACGACCAGCCTGACCACCGCCCCCGTGCCATCCCGGCCCGCCACCGTGGGCCAGCGGGAGCTGGTGCTGGATCGGCGCCGCCGTCACCTGCTGGTGCTGGAGGGCGGACGTGAGCTGCGCCGCTTCCCGGTCGCGGTGGGGCGTCCAGGCTGGGAGACACCGGTGGGCCGCTTCCAGGTGATCGAGCTGGTGGCGAATCCGGTCTGGGAGCACCCGGCGACCGGCCAGCGGGTGCAGCCCGGGCCGGCCAACCCCCTGGGCAGTCGCTGGATCGGCTTCCACCGGGATTGCCAGGGCCGCAGGGGCTTCAACGGTCGCGAGAACCTGGTGGTGGAGGGCTGCGTCAGCGCCGGCTTCCACGGCACCCCCAACCGGGAGACGGTGGGTCAGGCGGCCTCCCACGGCTGCGTGCGCCTCTTCGACGAGCACGTGCGGGAGCTGTTCGCCCTCGTGCAGATGGGGACGCCGGTCACGGTGCTGCCCTGAGGAGCGGCCTGGATGCCAGCTCGGCGTCCATCGCTGGAAGTCAGTCCTGAAGCCCACCCCTAAAGTTGCGCCCACCTCTGGGCGGCCTGGATGCGCGTCTTGTTTGCTGCTGCCGAGTGCGCCCCCCTGATCAAGGTGGGTGGGATGGGGGATGTGGTGGGCTCCCTTCCCCCTGCCCTGGCCCAGCTCGGCCATGACGTGCGGATCGTGATGCCCGGCTACGGCCGGCTCTGGTCACGGCTGACGATCCCGGCCGATCCGGTCTGGCGCGGCCACACGATGGGCAACGATTTCGCCGTCTTCGAGGCCCGCCACCCGACCTCCGGCCTTCCCCTGTACCTGATCGGCCATCCGGTGTTCGACCAGGAACGGATCTACGGCGGCGACGACGAGGACTGGCGGTTCACCTTCTTCGCCAGCGCCACGGCGGAATTCTGCTGGCACCACTGGAAGCCCCAGGTGCTGCACTGCCACGACTGGCACACCGGCATGCTGCCGGTGTGGATGCATCAGGACCCGGAGATCAGCACGGTCTTCACCATCCACAACCTCAAGTACCAGGGCCCCTGGCGCTGGAAGCTCGACCGCATCACCTGGTGCCCCTGGTACATGCAGGGGGACCACACCATGGCGGCGGCCCTCCTCTACGCCGATCGGGTCAACGCGGTGTCGCCCACCTACGCGATGGAGATCCGCACGCCCCAGTACGGCGAGCAGCTCGAGGGCCTGCTGAACTTCATCAGCGGCAAGCTGCGCGGCATCCTCAACGGCATCGACACCGAGGACTGGAACCCCTCCACCGACCCCTGCCTGCCGGCCCGCTTCACCGCCGATGATCTGGCCCCCCGGGCCGGCAACAAGCAGGCCCTGCAGGAACGGTTCGGCCTCACCCCCAATCCCCGCACCTACCTGATGGGGTTGGTGAGCCGCCTGGTGGACCAGAAGGGCGTCGATCTGCTGCTGCAGGTGGCCGATCGGGTGCTGGCCTACACCGACAGCCAGATCGTGGTGCTCGGCACGGGCGACCGGACCTACGAATCGGGGCTGTGGCAGATGGCGGCGCGCCACCCGGGACGTTTTGCGGTGTTTCTCACCTACGACGATGCCCTCTCCCGCCTGATCTACGGGGGCAGTGACGCCTTCCTGATGCCGAGCCGCTTCGAACCCTGCGGCATCAGCCAGATGCTGGCGATGCGCTACGGCTCGGTGCCGGTGGTTCGGCGGGTCGGCGGGCTGGTGGACACCGTCCCCCCCAACGACCCGCTGATGGGCACGGGCACGGGTTACGGCTTCGACCGCTACGAGCCGATCGACTTCTACACCGGGATCGTGCGCTCCTGGGAGGCCTACCGCAACCAGGCGAGCTGGCAGGAGCTGCAGCGCCGGGGCATGACGATGGACTTCAGCTGGGCCCGCTCGGCCCTGGAGTACGACGCGATGTACCGCGATGTCTGCGGGGTGAAGGAACCCACCCCGACGGCCGAGGAGGTGGAGCAGTTCTCCCAGGGGCAGGATGCCGATCCCAGCCGTCGCGGCCTGGCCGCTCTGCTCAAGCGACGCTGAGGCCCGCCGGTGGCTGACCCCGGGGGGCTCCGCGAAGGCCCGGAGCCCAGGGTTGCGGAGCAGAGCACCGAGCTGCCCGCCCCCTGGGTCGATCCCTGGTCCCTGCTCCGGCGCGACCTGGAGGCGGTGCTGGCCAGCACCCGTCTGAAGCTGCAGGAGCTCGGGCGCCGCAACCGCCAGGGTGACCTGCCGCTGCCGGCCTTCTGGCCCGGCTCCTTCGCCAGCTGGTTCTGGCCCCTGGTCCTGGCGCTGGTGCTGCTGCTGGCCGCAGGTCTGCTGCGGCTCGCCTGGCCGGATCCGCAGGCTCCCCCCGCTGCCGCTTCCGGCCCTGCGCCGGCTCCAGCGGTCCAGCCCCCAGGCCCCCTTCCTGTCGCGCCCCTCCCCGCACCGCCAGCTCCGACCTCGCCCCCGCCGACCAGGCCCGAAGCTGCCCAGCCCGATCCGGTCCAGCCCGAGCCCATAGCCGATCCGCTCCTCGAGGGGCTGGAGCCCGAGGCCCCGAGCGGCCTGATCCGCCGTGGGGCCCCCGAGCCGGACCGCGCCCGTCTGCAGCTGGTGCTGGGCTCCGGCTTCGCGGAGCTGCCGCCCGCCGACCAGCAGCGCCGGGCTGAGCGCTGGCTCGAGCGCGCCCGCGGCCTCGGCTACGAAAGGCTCGAGCTGGTGGATGAGCAGGGTCGCCCCCTGGCCCGCTCCGCCCGGGTGGGTTCAGGCATGATCCTGCTGACGCCACCGCCAGCGCCCTGATGCCCCTTCATCTCAGCCAGTTGCAGCCGCTCTGGGGTGAACCGCTGGGGGCCGGCATCGCGGCGTCGGATCCGCCCCTCGCCGCCATCGGCACCGACAGCCGCCGCCCCGTGGCCGGAGGCCTGTTTCTGCCGCTGGTGGGCGAGCGCTTCGATGGCCATGCCTTCCTGGCCGATGCCATCGCCGCCGGCAGCCGTGCCGTGGTGCTGCAGGCGGAGCGGCTCGCACCCGGCCGGCTCGAGGCGCTGCTGGATCAGGCCGGCCGCTGCGGTTGCAGCGTCTGGGTCGTGGCCGACACCCTGCTGGCCTACCAGCAGCTGGCCACGCTCTGGCGCCGGCAGCTGGAGGCGGCGGTGGTCGCGGTGACCGGTTCGGCCGGCAAGACCACCACCCGGGAGCTCATCCGCGTGGCGCTGGCGTCGCTGGGCCCCGTGCTGGCCTCGCGGGGGAACGAGAACAACGACGTAGGGGTGCCGCTTACCCTGCTGCAGGCCGGCCGCGAGCATCGCGCCGTGGTGGTGGAGATGGGGATGCGCGGGCTGGGCGAGATCGAGCGGCTCAGCAGCTGCGCCGGGCCGGACGTGGCCGTGATCACCAACATCGGCACCGCCCATATCGGCCGGCTGGGCAGCCGCGAGGCGATCGCCCAGGCCAAGTGCGAGATCACCCGCTCCCTGGCGCCCGACGGGGTGGTCGTCATTCCGGCCGGCGATCCGCTCCTGGATGGGGCGCTGGCCGGTGGCTGGGCGGGGCGCGTGGTGCGGATCGCCCTGGCTGACGAGCCCGCCGCCCACCAGGCGGACTGGCTTGGCGCGCTCGATGAGACGAACCACACCCTGGTCGTGGATGGGGAGGAGCTGGAGCTCCCCCTCGAGGGCCGCCACCACGCCCGCAACCTGATGCTCGCCCTGGCCGTGGCGCGCGAGCTGGGGGTGGAGCTCACCGCCCTGCGGCAGCTGCAGGTGGAGCTGCCGGGAGGCCGCAGCCGCCGGCTCGACTGTGGTGGCGTGCGGCTGCTCGATGAGACCTACAACGCCTCCCCCGAGGCGGTGCTCGCCTCGCTCGACCTGCTGGCCCGCCAGAACGGGGGCCGACGCTTCGCCGTGCTCGGCACCATGCTCGAGCTTGGCGAGCAGAGCCTCGAGCTCCACCGGGGCGTGGCGCAGCGGGCCGGCGAGCTGGCTCTCGACGGGCTGGTGATCGTCGATGCCGGCGCCGAGGGCGCGGCAATGGAGCAGGCCGCCGCCGGCATGGCCCGCCTGGCCCGGGTCGCGACGCCCGAGCAGGCCGCCGCCGTGCTGCGGGGCTGGCTGGCCCCGGGGGACACGGTGCTGCTGAAGGCGAGCCGTGGGGTTGCCCTGGAGCGGCTGATCCCCCTGCTGCCGACCTCGGCGGTGGGGGCGCTCTAGGGGGCCGGCGGGGGGGCAGGGGTCTCCGGGCGGCCGTTCTGGGGTCCCGACCAGTTCTCCTTCACCAGCTGCCGGGCCCGACCCAGGGCCAGCGCACCCGCCGGCACGTTGCGGGTGAGGGTGGAGCCGGCACCCACCGTCACGTTCTCCCCCAGCTGGATCGGCGCGACCAGCACCGAGTTCGCCCCGGTCTTGCTGCCGGCCCCGATCACGGTGCGGTGCTTGCGCACGCCGTCGTAGTTGGCGGTGATCGTTCCCGCGCCCACGTTGACCCGCTCGCCCAGGTCGGCATCACCGATGTAGCTGAGATGGTTGACCTTCACCCCGCTGGCGAGGCTGCTGTTCTTCACCTCGACGAAGTTGCCCACGTGGCACTGGGCCGCCAGGCGCGATCCCGGACGGATCTGGGCAAAGGGCCCCACCGAGCAGTCCGGCCCCACCTCGGCATCCCGGACCACCGCGTACAGCACCTGCACGCCATCCCCCAGCCGGGCGTCCTCGATCAGCGTGCCCGGCCCGATGCGGCAGCCGCTGCCGATCTCGGCACTGCCGCGGAAGTGGCACTGGGGCTCGACGATCACGTCGCGGCCGAAACGGGTGCCTTCACTGAGGGTGCAGCTGCCGGGATCGACGAAGGTCACCCCCTCCGCCATCCAGTGGCGCCGCAGGCGCTCCTGCAGCACCGCCTCGCAGTGGGCCAGCTGCAGCCGGTCGTTGATCCCGTGGATCTCCTCGCCGTCGGCAACCTCCAGGTGCATGGCCGGGCTGAGCATCGCCACGGTGTCGGTCAGGTAGAGCTCCCCCTGGTCGTTGTCCGTCGAGAGCCTCGGCAGCACCGCCGCCAGGCGCTGCCAGTCGAAGCAGTAGATCCCCGCGTTGATCAGGGGGTTGCGGCGCTGCTCCTCCGAGCAGTCCCGGTGCTCGACGATCGCGCTGACCGACCCGTCGGCGTCGGCGAACACCCGCCCGTAGCCGCTGGGGTCCTCCATCCGGGCGGTGAGCAGGGTCACGGCCGCAGCGCGCTCACGGTGCAGGCGCAGCAGCCGCTCCAGGGTCTCGGGCCGCAGCAGGGGCACATCGCCGTTCAGCACCAGCAGCTCCCCGCTGAAGTCCCGAAGCGGCTCCAGCAGTTGCTGCACGGCGTGTCCCGTGCCGTTCTGGGGTTGCTGGAGCACGTACTCCAGCTCGTCCCAGGCGGCCAGCGACGCCTGGACCCGCTCCGCCTGGTGACCGACGATCAGCAGCTGGCGCTCGGGCTCGAGGTGGCGGCAGCCGGCCAGCACCCGCTCCACCAGGGTGCTGCCCGCCAGAGGTTGGAGCACCTTGGGAAGATCGCTCCTCATGCGCGTGCCCTTCCCGGCGGCCAACACGGCAACGGCGAGCATGGGCGGAGCGGCGGCTGGGGCGGAATCTACGTGGCGTGGCCTGGGCCATCGACGCGGCGGTGCTCCAGGCCCCATCGCCGGCGCCAGCTTCCCGTGGAGGGGGCGCCGCTGCGCGCCTGGGCCCGCTCGCGGCTCGCCAGGATCTCAGCGGCGCTGGCCGCCTGGCTCGGGTCGCGGTAGGGCTCGGCGGCCCGGGTCTGCAGGTGTTCCCGCTCCATGGCCGAGAGGGGACGCAGCCGCCGTGAGGACGGCAGGGGCGATGGGCTGGCGACCGTGCCCTGGCTCCACGCCCGTCCGCCGGCCCCCTCCGGTTGCGCAGGGGCGCGGATGGCGGCCAGATGCAGGCCCGCCTGTGCCAGGGCGTTCCGCACGGCGGCGGCCGAGCAGTAGGTGATCAGCCGCCCCTGCGGCGCCAGCAGCCGTGCCAGGCGCTGCAGGAACTCCGCGGTCCACAGCTCGGGGCAGTGCCGGGGGGAGAAGGCATCCATGAACAGCAGGTGGCAGCGACCGCTGCGGGCCTGCTCCACCTCGGCCAGGTGGCGCCGCGCCTCCCCCCAGAGCATCCGCCCATGCCCCTGGGGGCCCTCCCAGCCGGACCCGCTGCGCAGCTGCTCCAGCACCCTCAGCACCGGCGCCGACCACTGGCGGCGGAAGGCGGGCTGGGCCAGGGCCAGCTCCAGCGGCCGCCGATCCAGCTCCAGACCCCACCAGTCCAGGCTCAGGCCGGCCGGCGGCAGCGCCTCCAGCAGGGCGGCGCTGTTGTAGCCCAGCCCGAAGCAGACATCCACGACCGTCAGCAGTGGCGCGGGATGGGCCGCCAGCTCGGCGGGCTCCACGAAGGTGGTGCGGGCCTCGGTGCGGGCCCCGCGCGGGCTGTGGAATCCCTCGCCAAAGCCGCTGCTGTAGAGGCTGAAACTGCCGTCGGCGCCGGCCTGGGGCTCAAGTGCCGAGCTGCTGGAGGTCATCCCAGAAGCCGGGGTAGGAGACCGCCGCCGCCTCCGGCCGGTGCAGGGTGCTGTCCCCCCGCGCGATCCGGGCCGCCACCGCCAGGCTCATCGCCACGCGGTGGTCGGTCTCGCTGTCCAGTTCGGCCCCATGCAGCTCCACGCCACCGCTGACGGCCATGCCGTCGTCGTATTCGGTGATGCGGGCACCCATGGCCCCCAGCTGGCGGGCCATCACCGTGAGCCGGTCCGTCTCCTTCACCCGCAGCTCGGCGGCATCGCGGATGCGGCTGGTGCCCTCGGCGCAGCAGGCGGCCACCGCCAGCACCGGGATCTCATCCACCAGGCGCGGAATCAGATCCCCGCCGATCTCGAAGGCGCGCAGGGGGCCGTGGCGGACCTGCAGATCCCCCACCGGCTCTCCCGCCACATCCCGCCGGTTGTGAACGCTCACCGCCGCCCCCATCTGCTCCAGCACCTCGAGAATGCCGGTGCGGCTGGGGTTGAGCCCCACGTTCTCCACGGTCAGCTCGGCCCCGGGGGTGATCGCGGCGGCCACCAGCCAGAAGGCGGCGGAACTGATGTCCCCCGGCACCACCACGCTCTGGCCGCTGAGCCGCGACCCGGGGCGCACCCACACGCGGTTGCGCTCCTCCCCCTGCACCTCCAGATCGGCCCCGAAGGCCTTCAGCATCCGCTCGCTGTGGTCGCGGCTCTGGGCCGGCTCGATCACCGTGGTTTCGCCGTTGGCGGTGAGGGCCGCCAGCAGGATGGCGCTCTTGACCTGGGCGGAGGCCACCGGGGTGTGGATCGTGGCGCCGCGCAGCGGCTGGCCCAGCACCGCCAGGGGCGCGAAGTTGCCGCCCTTGCGCCCGTGGATCTGGGCACCCATCTCCCCGAGCGGGGCTCCGACCCGCCGCATCGGCCGTCCCCGCAGCGAGCGGTCGCCGCTGAGCACGAAGTGGCGGCCGCTCCGCCCCGCCAGCAGCCCCAGCATCAGCCGCATGGTCGTGCCGGAGTTGCCGCAGTCCAGCACATCCCCCGGCTCGCTGAGCCCATCGAGTCCCACCCCCTGCACGGTCACGGTGCGGCCGACCTCGATCGCCGACACGCCGACCCCCATGGCCCGCAGACAGGCGGCGGTGCTGAGCGGATCTTCCGCCGGCAGCAGGCCTTCGATCCGGGTCTCCCCTTCCGCGATGGCGCCGAACAGCAGCGCCCGATGGGAAATCGACTTGTCCCCGGGCACCCGCACCGTGCCCCGCAGGGTTCCCCCGGACGGCAGGAGGCGCGGGGTGGACGGGGCGCTGTTCGAAACCATGGGCGAAACCAAGGGGACGTCTCCCAGTCGGTCGATCCTATGGATCGCGCCGGGAGGAGAACAACCGGCAGGACCTGCGCCGCTAGCCCAGCAGCAGCCCGGTGTCACCGTCGCGGCAGGCCTCGGCGCTGCGCAGGTCGTAGAGCAGGTCCTCCAGGCTCAGCTCCTCCAGGGTCTGGCGGATCGAGCGCTGCAGCCGCTGCTCCAGGGCCCGGGTCACCTGATCGGCCGCGGAGGGCGCCGGCGGGGGTGGCGATGGTGCTGCGGGCCCCTCCACCGCCGCCATCACCTCGGCCACCCGGATCTGCCGGGGGGTGCGGGCGAGCCGGTAGCCCCCCAGCCGCCCCCGCCTGGCCTCGAGCGCCCCGGCCCGGCGCAGCCGCAGCAGCAGCTGCTCCAGGCGCGGTTCCGGCAGCTGCTGGGCCAGGGCCAGCTCCCGGGTGGAGCGCCACTGCTGGGGGGCACCGGCCAGCTCCAGCAGGGCCTTGAGGGCATCGGTGGTGCTCTTCTGCAGCATCGCGCCCGTCGCTCAGGGGCGCGCCGAGGCCTGGCTCAGGCGTTCCAGCACGTGCTCCAGGGTGTACCCGAACAGGGCGGGGTCGGGGCTGCCGCTGTCGAGGTCCGCCAGGCCCAGCTCGGCCCAGCGGGCATCCAGGCGGGCCTCCAGTTCGGCCGACCTGGCCAGGGGCTCGCCCCAGGGATGGCGCTTCTCGGGGCCGAGCTTGGTGGTGGCGTCGATGGCCAGCCGCCCGCCGAGGCCCAGGCGCTCGCTGGCGAAGTCCAGGCTGTCGAACGGGGTGTCCGGCAGCACGAACAGATCCCGCTGGGGATCCACCAGGGCACTGATCGCCCAGATCACCTGGCGCGGATCACGGATGTTGATGGCCTTGTCCACCACCACCACGAACTTCGTGTACGTGAACTGGGGCAGCGCCGTCCAGAACGCCATCGCCGCCCGCTTCGCCTGGCCCGGGTAGGCCTTGTCGATGGCGATCACCGCCAGCTTGTAGCTCAGGCCCTCCATCGGCAGGAAGAAATCCACGATCTCGGGGATCTGCTGCCGCAGGATCGGGGTGTAGATGCGGTTGAGGGCGATGGCGAGCATCGCGTCCTCCTTGGGCGGCCGGCCGCTGAAGGTGGTGAAGTAGATCGGGTCGCGCCGCTGGGTGACGCACTGGATGCGCACCAGGGGCGAGGGTTCGACACCGCCGTAGAAGCCCATGTGGTCGCCGAAGGGCCCATCGGCCAGCTCCTCGCCGGGGGTGATCGTGCCCTCCAGCACCACCTCACTGTGGCTGGGCACCTCCAGGTTCACGCTCTTGCACTTCGCCAGCCGCACCCCTTCGCCGGCGTAGATGCCGGCGAACAGCCACTCGCTCAGCTGCACGGGGATCGGCGTGGCGGCCGCCATCACCAGCAGCGGGTGCACGCCGATGGCGATGGCGATCTCCAGCTTCCTGCCCATGGCGGCCGCCTTGCGCAGGTGGCGGGCACCACCGCGCACGCTCAGCCAGTGCACGGTCATGGTGTTCAGCGACTGCTGCTGCAGCCGGTAGACCCCCACGTTCGGCGTGCCGGTCTCGGGGTCCTTGGTGATGACCAGGCCCAGGGTGATGATCCGGCCCGCATCGCCCGGCCAGGGGCGCAGTAGCGGCAGGCTGTCCAGATTCACGCTGTCGCCGCGGAACACCTCCTGGTGGCAGGGGGGCAGCAGATCCAGGTCCGGGCGGGCCTTCACCACGTCCCAGAGCACCCCCCCGAAGCGGGTCGCCTCCCGCAGGCCCTTGGGGGGCCGGGGCTGCTGCAGCATCGCCAGCCGTTCCCCCAGGGCTTCGAGTTCCTCCGGCCGCTCCATGCCCATGCTCCAGAGCACCCGTTCCTGGGTGCCGAGCAGGTTGATCGCCACCGGCATCGGCGAGCCGATCACGTTCTCGAACAGCAGGGCCGGCCCGCCGCTGCTGAGCACGCGATCGGCGATCGCCGCCAGTTCGAGGTCGGGGTCCACCGGTGCTCGGACGCGCCGCAGCTGACCGCGGGCCTCGAGCAACGCCAGGAAACCGCGAAGATCGCGGCGGCTGCGGCGGCCCATGGCGGTGGGGGCCTCGGACTGGGACATCACGGCTGCCGTGCTGGCGCCACTGTGACGCAGGCGCCCACCCAACCGCTGCCGGAACCGCAGCCGAACCGCTGCCGAACCGCTCCCTACGCTGATCTTCCCAGCGCTGCGGCGTCCGTGCAGATCTCCTACTTCCACACCTCGGAATGTGTGCCTGCGGTGCGCTCCCCGGAGGAGGGAGGTCCCGATGCGGCGGTGGTCATCGATGTGCTTCGGGCCACCACGACGATCGCCTGGTCGCTGCAGAACGGCGCCGAGGCCATCGAGGCCTTCGCCGACCTGGCCGCCCTGGATGCGGCGGCCGCCGCCTGGCCCGCCGCACGCACCCTGCGGGCCGGTGAGCGCGGCGGGGAGCGCGTGGAGGGCTACGACCTGGGCAACTCCCCCCTGGCCGTGACGCCGGAGCGGGTGAAGGGCAAGCGCATCTTCATGAGCACCACGAACGGCACCCGCTCGCTCCAGGCTGTGCGCACCGTGCCGCTGCTGCTCACCGCCTGTCTGCCGAACCGCACCGCCGTCGCCCGGCGGCTGGTGCAGGGAGGTGCGGAGCGGGTGTGGATCGTGGGCAGCGGCTGGGAGGGGGACTACTCCCTGGAGGACAGCCTGGCGGCCGGTGCGGTGGCCTCGGCGGCGACGGAACTGGCCGTGGCCCCCCACCGGGGGGTGAGCTTCGGCAACGACGAGATGCTCGCGGCCCTGGCCCTGTGGCAGCAGTGGCACACCGACACGGAGACATGCCTGCGCGCCGCCAGCCATGGCCAGCGGCTGATCGGCCTCGGCGACCACGACTCCGACTTCCGCTGCTGCAGCGCCGTGGACACCCTCACGCTCGTGCCTGTGCAGACCGAGCCGGGGGTCCTGAAGGCGGCCTGAGTCGGGACTGGGTAGGCCTTGGCAGGTCCCCTACAGTTCGCCGGTTGTTTTTTGGCCACTGGTGAGCAGTTTTCTGGCAGCAGCGGTGCAGATCACCAGCACGCCGGACCCGGACGCCAACTTCGCCGCTGCCGAGGAGCAGATCGAACTGGCCGCCCGCCGCGGTGCCGATCTGGTCGGTCTGCCCGAGAACTTCGCCTTCATGGGCGAGGACGCGCTGCGGCTGGAGCTGGCTCCGGCCCTGGCCGGCCGCTGCAGCAGGTTCCTGGTGACCATGGCGCGGCGCTATCAGGTCACCCTGCTCGGCGGTGGCTTCCCGGTGCCGGGTGGGGAGGGCCACACGGTCAACCGGGCCGAGCTGGTGGGCACCGAGGGCCAGCTTCTGGCCCGCTACGACAAGATCCACCTCTTCGACGTGGACCTCCCGGATGGCAACACCTACCGCGAGTCCGCCACCGTGCAGCCAGGCACCGAGCTGCCCCCGGTGGTGGAGGTGCCGGGCCTGGGACGGATCGGTCTCTCGATCTGTTACGACGTGCGCTTCCCGGAGCTCTACCGCCATCTGGCCGGCGCCAGCGCCGACGTGCTGATGGTGCCGGCGGCCTTCACCGCCTTCACCGGCAAGGACCACTGGCAGGTGCTGCTCCAGGCCCGGGCGATCGAGAACACCGCCTACGTGGTGGCTCCGGCCCAGACCGGGCTCCACTACGGCCGCCGCCAGAGCCATGGCCACGCCCTGGTGATCGACCCCTGGGGCACCGTGCTGGCCGATGCGGGCGATGCCCCGGGGCTGGCGGTGGCTCCCATCGACACGAGCCACGTCCAGCGGGTGCGGGCCCAGATGCCGAGCCTGCAGCACCGGCGTCCGGCCCTGTTCTGATTCGATGGAGCGCAGGCCTCGCCGACGACTGCTGCTGCATGGCCTGGTGGGTCTGGCGCTGCTGCTGGCCGACCTGCCGGCCCTGGCCTCGAGCCTGGCGGCCTGGCGGATCACCCGCCAGGGGGCCCTGGAGCTGCGCACCAGCCCGAACGTGTCCCTGCAGGCCTTCTTCGAGGCGGGCACCCGCCTGCGCGGTCCCCGGGTCTGGGTGGACCTGCCCGGAGCCCCCTCGCGCACCCGTTCGATCCGGGGGAGTGGCGATGTGCGCGAAGTGCGCATCGGCCGCCCCACCCCGGACACGACCCGCCTGGTGCTCGAATTCCGCCCCGGCACGGAGCTCAACCCCGCGGATCTGCGGCTGGTCGGCACCGCGGCCGACCGCTGGCGCATGGATCTCAGGGGACTGAGCCGGCCGGTGCTGCTGGGCCTCGGCGAGGGCGACATCGAGGGGAGTGCGACGGTGGCCTACAGCCCTCCCGCCCCATTCCCGACCTCCGGCGCCCCGCTGTCCGCCGATGGGCTGCCGGTGGTGCCCCGCGACCGCTTCAAGGTGGTGATCGATCCGGGGCACGGCGGGCCGGATCCCGGAGCGGTGGGCATCGGCGGCCTGCGCGAGACCGATGTGGTGCTCGATGTGTCGCTGCAGGTCGCCCGGCTGCTGCAGGCCCGGGGCGTGCAGGTGGTGATGACCCGCACCTCGGAAGTGGATGTGGACCTGCCGCCCCGGGTCGCCCTCGCCAACCGGGTGGGGGCGGATGTGTTCGTCAGCGTCCATGCCAATGCCCTGAGCATGGCCCGTCCGGACGTCAACGGCATCGAGACCTTCTACTTCTCCAGCAGCTCCTCCCGCCGCCTGGCCGGTTCGCTGCAGGGCCAGATGCTGGCCGTCTCGCCCGGTAGTCCGGACCGGGGGGTCAAGGCGGGGCGCTTCTTCGTCATCCGCCGCACGGTGATGCCCTCGGCCCTGGTGGAGATGGGCTTCGTCACCGGCGGGCTCGATTCGCCGCGTCTGGCCAATCCGGCCCATCGGCGCCGGCTCGCCCTCGCCCTGGCGGCGGGCGTGCTCCAGTACCTGGGGGGGCGTTGATGAGCCTGCTGGTCGGCCTGTTCGACAGTGGCCTGGGAGGGCTGACGGTGCTGCGGCAGCTCATCCAGCGGTATCCCCATTCCCCCTGCCTGTACCTGGGGGACACGGCCCGCGTCCCCTACGGCACCCGCACGCCGGAGGACATCCGCGCCATCGCCGCCGAGGTGGTGCACTGGCTGCGGGAACAGGGCGTCGGGGTGCTGGTCATGGCCTGCAACACCTCCAATGCCCTGGCCCTCGATGTGGCGGTGGCCGAGGCCGGCGTGCCCGTCCTGGGGCTGATCGACAGCGTGGCGCCCGTGCTCGGCAGCGACCATGTCGGGGTGCTGGCCACGCCGGCCACGGCCTCCAGTGGGGCCTACCGGCGGGCGATCCACGCCAGCCGCCCGACAGCGACGGTGACCGAGGTGGCCTGTCCGGGCTTCGTGCCGCTGATCGAGGCCGGCCATCGCACCTCCCCCGAGCTGCGGGAGGTCGCCCTCGCCTACATCGCCCCCCTGCTGGCCGCCGGTGTGGACACGGTGGTGCTGGGCTGCACCCACTACCCGATGCTGCGCCCCCTGCTCACGGAGCTCCTGCCGGCCCACATCACCCTCGTGGATCCTGCCGAAGCCACCGTGGAGCGGCTCGGGCCTCTGCTCGGCAGCCTGGGGGAGGCCCCGGAAGTGGAGCGGCGCAGCGAGGCCATCGAGCCGATTGGCCGTCGCACACGCCTGTGTGTGACCGGCTGCCCGGAGGCCTTCGCGGCCGGGGCCCGGAGCTGGCTGGGCCACCAGCCCGTGGTCGAGCATGTGGCGCTGCGGTCGGAGTGTTGCGCCTTCTAGGATCGCGTCACGGCGGAGGTGATGTGGCAACGGTTGCAGAGCTGCTCCAGCCCGTGGAGGCTGATCTGGATGCCCTGCTGGCCGACCTGCGCAGCCTGATCGGCGCCGGCCATCCGATCCTCCAGGCCGCCGCCGAGCATCTGTTCGCGGCCGGCGGCAAGCGCCTGCGCCCCGGGATCGTGCTGCTGCTCTCCCGTGCGGTGTCCAGTGATGGGGAGCTCAGCCCGCGGCATCGCCGTCTGGCCGAGATCACCGAGATGATCCACACGGCCTCCCTCGTGCACGACGACGTCGTCGATGAGGCGGCCACCCGACGCGGGGTGGACACGGTGCACAGCCGCTTCAACCACCGCGTGGCCGTCCTGGCCGGGGATTTCCTGTTTGCCCAGGCCAGCTGGCACCTGGCCAACCTCGATGACCTCGAGGTCGTGAAGCTGCTCAGCCGGGTGATCATGGATCTGGCGGACGGCGAGGTGAAGCAGGGGTTGTTCCGCTACGACACCACCCAGAGCTTCGAGACCTACCTCGAGAAGAGCTACTGCAAGACGGCCTCCCTGATCGCCAACAGCGCCCGCGCGGCCGGCGTGCTCTCGGGCCTGGAACGGCCCCACCTCGACGAGCTCTACCGCTTCGGTCGCCAGCTCGGGCTCGCCTTCCAGGTGGTCGATGACATCCTCGACTTCACCGGCAGTGACCAGGTGCTCGGCAAGCCCGCCGCCAGCGACCTGGCTTCCGGATACCTCACCGCACCCGCGCTCTACGCCCTGCAGGAGCGGCCCGCCCTGGCGGGACTGATCGAGCGCGAGTTCAACCAGGCCGGTGATCTCGAGCAGGCGCTGGAGCTGGTGCGGGGCTGTGAGGCCATCCCCCGCTCCCGGGCCCTGGCGGAACAGTTCGCCCGCGAGGCCGCCCAGGCCCTGCAGTGGCTGCCCCCATCGGAACCCCGCAGTGGGCTGCGGGCACTGCCCGACTTCGTGCTCAGTCGCCTCTACTGATCGGCTGCCTCCACGAAGCCCCGCCTCGACGAAGCGCCGGCTTCACGGCGCAGCGAGAGACTGGCGGTGAGGTCCGCCGGGGTTCAGCCCAGGTCGATCTCGCGCAGCGAGGTCAGCCACACCACGCCGGCGGGATAGGCGGCGCGGTCGGCATCCGGCGGGGCCAGCACGAGCACCCGGCACCCCGCCGCGTGGGCGGCCTGGCTTCCCGCCACGGAGTCCTCGAAGGCCCAGGCCCCTGGGGCCTCCACGCCGAGCCGTTCCAGGGCGATCTGAAAGATATCCGGGGCCGGTTTGCCCTTCAGGAGTTCGGGATCATCCCCCATTACCCGCAGCGTGATCAGGTCCAGCCAGGGATGGGGGGCCGCCTTGATGGCCACGGCCGCCGCCGCGCTGCTGGTGGCCAGGGCGGTGGGGATGGCCAGATCCCGGCAGCGTTCCACCAGGTGCCGGGCTCCCGGCATGGCCGGGGCCTGGGGCAGCAGCCTGGCGGCGATCGGCTCCCGCACCGCCAGCAGGTCCTCCACGCTGATCCCGTCGGGCAGCACCCGGAGCACCTCCGCCGCACAGTCCAGCCGCCGGCGTCCCCGCAAGGCCCGCAACTGCCCCGGGCTCAGCTCGGCGCCGAACTGGCGGGCGGCCTCCTGCCAGGCCCGCCCCTGCAGGGGCTCGGTGTCGAGCAGCAGGCCGTCGAGGTCGAACAGGCAGGCGGCGGGGCGTTGCGGTGTCCGGGTCATGGCTGCTCCGGTTGGCCCTGGCTTGCGCCGTCCTGCCGCCACGCCTCGAAGCGGGTGATGGCTGCCGTCAGAGCCTCCCTGCGCAGGGGCTTGGTCAGAAAGTCATTCATGCCGGCCTCCTCGCAGTCCCGTCGCTGGGAGTCAAACGAGTAGGCCGTGAGCGCAATGATGTACGGGCGGTGCAGGCCCTGGGCCCGAACCGTGCGGGTGGCCGCAAGCCCATCCAGTCTCGGCATCTCGAGATCCATGAACACCAGATCCATGGACTCCCCCTGGCTGATGCGGTCGACGGCCTCCTGGCCGTCGTTCGCCACGTCGGCGTGAAGCCCGAGCCGCTCGAGCATCAGCTGGAGCACCCGCTGGTTCACCCGGTTGTCATCCGCGATCAGGATGCGCAGCTGGCCATCCCCGCTGAACGCACGGGGCGCTGCCGTGGCCTCCCTGGGCTCTTCAGCGGCGGGGGTGAAGGGGATCCGCACCGTGAAGCGGCTTCCCTCGCCCGCCCTGGAGGCCACAGCGATCGCGCCGCCCAGCGTCTTGCAGAGCCTTGCACAGATGGCCAGCCCGAGGCCGGTGCTCTCGACCGACCGCTCCGAGGGCCTGACGCGCGAAAACTCCTCAAACACTTTGGGGAGAAAGTCGGCCTCGATCCCCATCCCCGTATCGGCCACCGCGATGGTCGCCTCGACCGTGGCATCCGACCTTGGAGCGAGCTCCACCGCGATGTGGATCGAGCCATCCACGGTGTACTTCAGGGCATTGCCCACCAGATTGTTCATGATCTGGGAGAGCTTCAGGTCATCACCCGTCAGCCAGGCCGAATCCTTTGGTGGTGCCTGCAGCTGGAGGTTGAGCCCCTTGCGCCGTGCCTCGGGTTGAAACTGGGCCACGCAGGCCTCGAGAAGTGTCGTGAGGTTGAATCTGGTCTCGTTCAGTGAGGCGACTCCCGTCTCGATCTGGGCGATGTCCAGCACGTCATTGATCAACCCGAGGAGGTGTTTGCCGCTCGACTGAACAGTGCTGACCATCTCTCGTTGACCGGCATCGAGATGACTGTCCTTCAGCAGGTCGATCATGCCAATGATGGCATTCAGAGGCGTTCGGATGTCATGGCTCATGTTGGCGAGAAAGCGAGTCTTCGCTTCGCTCGCGGCAAGGGCTTCGTCCCTGGCTTGCTGCAGCTCCTCTGTGCGTTGCTTCACCTTCTGCTCAAGCAGATCGCGCGCTTCAATCAGGCTGTCCTGAGCCTGCACAATGGCACTCTGATCCTTGAAAGTGAAGATGAGTGATGGTGGATTGGATGCAGCGACGCTTGCCCAGCTGATCTCGACAACAGCTCTCGGTGGTGCGGCAGACAGCTCCCAGATGGCCCTGCCTGGAAAGAGGTGTGACCAGAATTGGATGCAATCTTTTGGTGCGATCTTGCCATCCTGATAGCGCGTCGGCAGTAGATCCGGCAGAGAGCGGCCCAGGCACTGCAGGCGGTTCTTGCCGACAAACTGCTCAAAGGACCGGTTGGTCCACTCCACGATCCCCTGCTCGTTCGTCACGGCAAGGCCTTCTTCCACGGCTCCGAGAGCCGCTTCCATGCGGCCAAGGGTATGCCGCAGTTGGTTGACCAGGTTCTCTTCGCTCATGCCCTCCTACTCGAGAGGTCGAAGGGTTGCCGCGAAGATCCAGGCCTCACCCTGGCGCTGTGCAACGATGAAATGTTCGGACATCACCTGACGCTGATCCTTGCAGATCGTGGCCAGTTTCAGGGGGTGGTTGAGAATCTGTGACTCACCGGTGATTCGAAAGCGTGAAAATCCGAGATGGTGTGAGTCTCTGAAGCTTTCAGGCAGAATCATGGAGATTGACTGACCCCTGAGGTCCTCAATGTCCCAGCCATACACAGATTGAAAATGATCATTGATTTCCACAATCAAGCCTTCCCGATCGGCAGCGACGAACGGGAGCGGTTGCTGACGCAGATCCTCGATGCTCATCATGGCGCCGGACCTCGCTATCCGCTTGAGTGTTGACTGTAGCCATGGGCGTCTCCTTGGGCCCGCTGCCGTCTGCATCCCGGGATGGTGGGACCGCGCAGTCCAGCGCGGCTGGCGATGGCTGCCGGTGGGTCGGTGGGGGCCAGGGGTCTTGGGGTTGGGCCCATCGCTCCGTGACCAGCTCAGATCGCTCCGTGGCCAGCTCAGATCGATGATGTGATTGTTGGTGTGATTGTCAGCCAGTGATAGGCTGATTGCCAAGCTCTCAATTGCCCGGCCGAGCCCATCTCGATGAGCAGTTATTACATCCTTTCTCCCCGTGGCTTCATTGATGCCCAGAACGGCTCTGACCTCAGGGATCGGATCATCTCGATTCTGGTTGAGCAACCCCGTGATGTGGTGATCGACTGCAAGGATGTCGAATTCATGGACAGCAGTGGTTTCGGCTGTCTGGTATCGGCCCTGAAGCGGGTGCGTGAACAGGGCCATCAGCTCTGCCTGAGCGGGATCAACAGCCAGCTGCGTGCTGTCTTCGAGCTCACAGGCACCGATCGTGTCTTTCCGATCTTCCCAACCCTCGACGACGCCCTTGCCCATCTCTCCTAGGTGTGCTTCGAGGGGTGCTTTCTCCCCAGGTTCAGTCTGCGATCAGCTCCCGCTGCCGCCACGGCCGCTGTTGAGGGCCGCCCGCAACGCTCACACCCCATGAGCAGCCCCTCCCCCCTCCGCTGCCCCAGAACCTGATTCCGGTACCGATCCTGGTTTTTCCAAGGCTTCCGGCACCGCCAAGGCTTCCGGCATCGCCAAGGCCCCATGGGCGTGGCTCAGGGCCGTCGCCAGGTCATCCAGCACCATCGGCTTGGTCAGGAAGTCGTCCATGCCGCTGGCCATCGCCGCCTCGCGGTCGCTGCTCTGGGTGTTCGCCGTCATCGCGATGATCCATGGTCTGCGCCGGCGGCTGGGCTGCTCCGGCGATGCTGCTCCGCTTGCCCTGATGCGTCGCGTCGCCTCCAGGCCATCGAGATGGGGCATGCGCAGATCCATGAGGATCACGTCGGGATCCAGCCGGCCCTGCAGCAGCACCGCCTGTTCGCCGTCGCAGGCCAGGCTGGCGGTGTAGCCGAGGCGCTCGAGCATCAGGGTGCACACCCGGGCATTCACGCTGTTGTCCTCGGCGATCAGGATGCGCAGGGGATGCCCGACGGCGAGGGGCCTGGCCGTTCTGCCCGGCTCCAGGGCAGTGCTGGGCTGGTCTGGATGCCGCTGGGGCGCCGGATCCGATGGCCGCAGCGGCAGTTCC
Source organism: Aphanothece stagnina RSMan2012 (assembly GCF_046764815.1). Classification (NCBI taxonomy): domain Bacteria; kingdom Bacillati; phylum Cyanobacteriota; class Cyanophyceae; order Chroococcales; family Aphanothecaceae; genus Aphanothece; species Aphanothece stagnina. Next base: position 253,709 of record NZ_JBKOUC010000001.1, on the reverse strand, counting down.
AGGGTGAAGGTGGTGCCCGCGGCGGGTGTGCTCCGCACGCGCAGCACACCGCCGAGGGCTTCGGCCAGTCCGCGGCAGAGGGCCAGACCGAGTCCGGCCCCTTGTTGCGTCCGCGTTGTGGTGGCCCCATCCCCATTCAGCTGGCCGAAGGGCTGGAACAGCTGCTCCAGGGCCTCTGGGGCCATGCCGGGACCTGAATCCTCGACCGCCAGCAGAAGCGCTGTCGCTTCCGGCTGGTCCGATTCGGCTGGCGTGGCGTTGATCCGCACCGCGCCGTGGGCAGAGAACTTGATCGCGTTGGCCAGCAGATGCCGCAGGATCTGGGCCAGGCGCAGGGGATCGCCGATCACGCTGACGGGGAGATCGGCGCTGGCCGCCAGGGTCAGCGTGAGCCCCTTGGCTGCCGCCATGGGGCGCAGCCGGTCCACTTCCTGCCGCAGCAGCCCGGTGAGGTCGAACGGTCTGCTCTCCAGCTCCAGGGCTCCAGAGTCGAGGTGTGCCATGTCGAGCACATCGCTGACCAGCCGCAACAACGATTCGCCTGAGCCTTTCACGGTCTCGACGCACTCGCGCTGGCGGTCCGTCAGGGCGGTGCCCAGGAGGATGTCGGAGAGACCGATCACACCGTTGAGCGGCGTTCGGAGCTCGTGGCTCATGCTGGCGAGGAAGCTGCTCTTGGCGCGGTTGGCCAGTTCCGAGGCGGTAGCGGCCTCACGGGCCTTGCGCTCCGCCGCCGCGATGTTGGCGAAGGCGGTGCTCCGGGCGCGCAGAGAACGCCAGGTGCTGAAGCCCACCACGGAGGCGAGGGCACCGCTGGCCAGCAGCGCCAGGCCCATGGTGACGCGCAGCGGACGCAGGTAGCCATCCAGGCTGGCGATGGACAGGTCGAGGCCCAGCAGCCCCACGACCCTCCCGTTGCGGTCCTGCAGGGGGGCAAACGAGCTGATGAAGGTGCCCCATTTGTCCGTGTAGGGGGTGGCACTGACGACCACCTTGCGGCTGCGCCAGGCCTTCTCAACGCCTGGCGGCGCATCGTCGTAGAGCTCGCCCGGGAGGGCGATCGGGGTGTCATCACCCGGGTTGCGGATGAAGGCGGAGCTGTCGACGCCGAAGCGGAATCCCGTGTCGGAGGGAACCAACGTGTAGGCGTAGTAGAGATCCGGTACCCGGCGCCGCAGGCGCAGCAGGGGCTCGGTGGCCCTGCGATAGCTGGCACTCCCCAGCAGCCCCGGAGCCAGAGCGCTCTCCTCGGCCTCGGTCTCCAGCGTGGTGGCCGCCAGGCCGGCCAGATCGCGCAGGTGGGTGCGGACCTGGCTGATCAGGGAGCGCTGGGCCGCGGTGTAGGTCACCGCCAGGGCGGTGGCGCTGATGGCGAAGATCGCCAGTCCCGTGAGCAGCGCTTCCCGGCGGATGCGCTGGGTCGAGAGCAGCACGGTGTCGTCCTGGCTGGCCCTGGCGCCGCACTCCAGGGGGTCGGCCCGGTTCATGCGCACGGTGGGTTGAAGGTCACCTGCACCAGGGCGTAGTCGTCGGCGAAACCCTGGTGACCCGTCCGGAGGCTCACCTGCTCCACCAGATGGCCCAGGCCTGCATCCGAGCCCAGCAGAGGACGGCACTCGTTGACGAGCGCGATGAACTCCGGCAGGGACCACATGCATCCATCCGACGTGGGCACTTCATAGATGCCATCGCTGTAGAGCAGCAGAGACACCTGCCCTTTCAGCTCCACACTGGTGGCGACGTACCTGGCATCTTCGAACAGTCCCAGTCCCATGCCGTGGCCTGACAGTTTGCTGAGGAGGAGCTCCGAGTCCTCAGACCAGAGCAGGGCCGGCGGATGGCCTGCACTGGCGAAGCGAAGGATCCCGGCGCGCCTGGCATAGACCCCGTACCAGATCGTGATGTAGCGCCCTTGCTGACGCTCCATTTCGAAGGTTCCGTTGAGGGCCGCGAGAACGGCAGCGGGCCGGCGCAGATCGACCCCGAGGGAGCGGGAGCGCAGAACGTTGTGCACCGAAATGGTCGGAAAGGCCGCCGCCAGGCCATGACCCGAAGCATCGGCGAGATAGATCGCAAAGTGATCCTCATCGATCCAGAAGTAATCGAACACGTCGCCCCCGAGTTCATGGCAGGGAACGAAGTGGGTCTGCACGGTGATGCTCGCCTGGGATTCGCGGGGGATGGGTGCGGGCAGAAGGGACTGGACATAGCCGGCTGCCTCGGCCAGCTCCGCATCGAGGCGATTCTTCTGACGCTGCAGTTCGTCGGCGGTCGCCTGGAGCCGCTCGTTGGCCTGGTGGAGCCGCACGCCGGAGCGCACCCGTGCCAGGAGTTCTTCCTGGTCCACCGGTTTGCTGAGAAAGTCGTCGGCACCCGAGTCGAGTCCCTGCACCCGATCCTCGACCCGGCTCCGGGAGGTGAGCAGGATGAAATAGATGGAGGCCAGCTCAGGCTCGGCCCGCACAGCCCGGCAGACCGCCACGCCATCCATCCCCTCCATCTGCCAGTCGCAGAGGATCACCACCGGTCGCTCCTGGCGGGCCAGGGCCAGCCCTTCCTCGCCGGATGACGCCATCCGCACGGCGTACCCCTCGCGCTCGAGCCTCGCCCGCAGCAGGCGGGAGTGGATGCGGTCGTCGTCCACCAGGAGGATCGGGATCGGGGCGGACGACGCCATCAGGGACGAGCGGGGAATCGGCGGTGGGATGGCCAGGGGGCTGTGTTAGCTCTCCGCTGGACGCAGTCGGCGCAGGGCTTCACTGACCCTGCCAGCCTCGAGCAACAGGCTGTCGATGCTCTCCTGGGGCCATGGGGCGCTCTCGGCTCGCAGTCCATCCTCGACGCGGCTGCAGAGAGCGGCCAGTTCCTTGGCTCCCAGACTGGCACTCGGTGAGCGCAGGGCGTGGGCGGCCCTGATCATCCCGGTGGCATCGCTGTTCTGCTGGCTCACCACCACGGCCGAGACGAGCTCGAGGGCATCCTCGAGAAACAGATCGATCAGTTCGCGCAGGCCCGCATCGGCCTCGTCGCCGAGCACGCTGCGGAGCTCCTCCCAGGCGTCAGGGTCAATGGTCCGGAACGGATCCGGCCCTGGATCGTTGGCCGGGGAGCTGCCTGTGGGGCGGAGGGGGAGGGGCATCGGGGCTGGGGCTGGGGTTCCGCTGGGGGGGCAGTAGTGATCGAGGGCGTGGGCGAGATCGGCTGGGGCGATCGGCTTGCTCAGAAAGTCATCCATGCCTGCCTGCAGGCACGCCTGCCGATCCTCCGCGCGGGCGTGGGCTGTCATGGCCACGATCCAGGGCCGCCGCGGCAGGGTGTCGAGGGCGCGGATCGTCCGTGTGGTGGCGTAGCCATCCATCCCCGGCATCTGCACATCCATGAAGATCAGGTCGACGGCATGATCCTGCACCGTCCTGATCGCCTCGTCTCCGCTGCTGGCCACCTCAGCCTGGTAACCCAGGCGCTTCAGCAGCTGGACGGCCAGCTTCTGGTTCACCGGAATGTCATCGACCACCAGGATCCGCAACGGCTGGCGCTCGGCCCGGCTGGCTCCAGAGAGCAGAGCCTCGGCAGACACGAGCCCCCCGGCTGAGCCATGCGGCACTGCCGGCGGGGGGGCCGGATCGGCGAGCAGTTGCCGCGCCAGGGCCCGCTGGAGCTGATGGAAGCGCGGTGGCCTCGAGATGATCTGCGCTCGGGCCCCACCGGGCCATTGCCCACCGGCACCCTGCTCGAGGCGGTTGAGCAGCAGGATCCAGGGTGCCCTGGTGGCGCGGGGATCCTCGCGCCAGGCTTGCAGCCGGGGGTCGCCGCTCGCGATGAAGGGCTGGCCGTCGGCCACGACGGCCGCATACCCCTCCGCGCCGGGGAGCGGGGGCAGACCCGCGGGATCCTGCTGGGTCGGATCGGCTGCCATGACCCGGAGCCCCAGGGATTCCAGTTGGCGTTGGAGCACGCGGCGGAGCGTGGCGCTGGGGGCCAGCAGAAGGATGGGCGCACCGGCCGGCAGCGGCGCCCCGCCGGCCGGGAGGGAGGGGGCGGCCCCACGAGCGGCCGCTGAATCGGGCTCCAGGGGAAGCCGGAGGCTGAAGCAGCTGCCTTCGCCCTCCAGGCTGGTGACCTCGATCGTGCCACCCATCAGCTCGCAGAGCCGCCGGGTGATCGCCAGTCCCAGCCCGGTGCCTCCATAGCGCCGCGCCATGGATGGATCGCCCTGGTTGAACGGCTCGAATAGACGGGACAGCCGCTCCGCAGGGATCCCCATGCCCGTGTCGCGCACATCGATGCGGTAGGTGAGGCTGGGGGCGGCGGATGCGGTCCCTGGGGGATCGGCCAGGGCCACGGTCACCACGATTTCTCCCCGGGCGGTGAACTTGGTGGCGTTGCTGAGCAGGTTCCAGAGGATCTGGCGCAGCCGGGTGCGATCGGCGATCACGGCCGTGGGCAAGGCCGGGTCGAGGTCCAGGATGAGATCCACCTGCTTGTCCATCACCCTGGCCTCCATCAGATCCAGGGCCTCCTCCAGGCAGATGGCGAGGTCAAAGGGCTGGCGATCGAGTTCCATCGAACCCGCCTCGATCTTCGAGAAGTCGAGGATGTCGTTGATGATGGTCAGCAGGGAATCGGTGCTGCTGTTGATGATGTCCACATACTCTTTCTGAACCGGGCCCAGGGTTGTTTCCTGGAGCAGTCCCGCCATGCCCATGATCGCGTTCATGGGGGTTCGGATCTCGTGGCTCATGGTGGCCATGAAGGCATCCTTCGCCGAGCTGGCCTCCTCCGCAGCTTTCTTCGCCTCGCGCAGCTCGGCCCGCTGCGTGGTGAGGATCGCATTGAGCTGCTGACTTTCGGCCAGGGCCACGTTGCGCGCCTGCAGCAGGTACAGGTAATCCACCAGCGAGTCCTGGAGGGCGAAGTCATTCACCTTCAGGCCCAGCCGGCGCAGATCGTCGATCTCGGTGAGCCAGGGGGTGCCCACGAACAGCAGGCTGCCCGCCTGGTCCAGGGCGCAGACCTGCCCGTGCAGCTGCAGAGGCAGGGCCTGGGCCTGGAGGATCACCAACTGGCCCACACTCTCCTGCAGCGAGCTGTAGCTCAGGCCCGCCTCGGGCCGTTGCAGCCTGAAATGCTCGTGCAGGGGCGATCCCTCCAGGGAGGCCTGCCCCAGCAGACGGCCCAGCACCCTGCCGATGCTGAGCAGCCGCAGCCGCGCATCGACCAGGAGGTGGAAGGGAAACAGGCGGTGGAGGAGATCGTCGGAGAGTTCGAGGGGGGCACCCATCAGCTGATTCTGAACTCAGCCCTCGGGCTTGTCGTCGTGGTAGCGGATGTGAAAGAGGTCCTGCTGGTCCCCCTGCGCGCGGGCGGCGGTCTGCTCCACGGTCACCAGGGTGCGGAAGCGTCGCCCCAGGCCATGCAGCAGGCCCACGACCATGGGCGCGAGGCCCTGGCGGCTGGAGCGGTATTCGAGATCCAGGGATTGGTCCTCGCCGTGCTGGCAGCGGAAGGAAGGGGGTTTGAGTTCGGGAAAGGCAAGTCCGGCGCGGGCGTGGAGGGTGTCGAGGTGGTCGAGGAATTCCGGCAGCGTTTCACCGGTGCTCTCCAGCAGCTGTTCGTAGCCCTCGCTGGCGGTGTAGGTGATCCAGTACTCACCGAAGGCCTGCATGATCTCGGCTGGGGTCAACCCGAGTTCCTCGGACGCCGCCGCCACCAGACGGTGGGTGACGTCGTCGGGATAGGCCTGGTAGGTGGAAAAGAAATCGAGGTCGGCCAGATCCGCCCTCTCCTTGATCCGCTGCCAGAGCTCCTCTCCGTGGTGGGTGCAGACCATCTGCTGGATGGCCCGGTTCACCAGTCCGTACATCGAGGCCAGGGCAGGTCAGTCTCAAGCTACCCACGGCAGCTCCTCCTGGGGTCCCCCTGCGGCCGGCGAGGCTAGGCAGGCTGGGCTTCGGCGGCTGCCCCCGGTTCGTCCAGGGGCTGCTTCCGCTCCTGCAGAGCCATGCCCATGATCACCATGCCCGGCCAGTAGAGGTACACGAGGATCTCAAGGTTCTCCCCGAAGGTGTACATGAGCAGAATCACGATCATGGCCAGCCCCGTGGCGCCGAGCTGATAGCGCGGATTGGAGGCTCTTCGCAGCAGGTCGAGCAGGGTGGCCGCCATGGGCACGGCCAGAGCCACGAACCCGGTGATCCCCTTCACGAACAGCAGGCCCGCCCAGGTGTGGTGCGAGCCGATCGGCATGGCCTCGACCAGATGGGGACCCGGCTCCACGATGCCATGGCCCCAGATGGGCGCTTCCCGCTCCCAGCGATCGATGGCGATCCGCTTGAGGGCCATGCGCACACGCGTCGAACCGGCGCGGGCGCCCTTGAAGCCATCCCAGAAGTCGCTCAGCCACTGGAGCAGCATCGGCGAAATGATCCCCGCCAGGTAGGCACTGAACCCCAGCAGGATCAGGGTCAGGGGTCTGCGGATGCGGGAGACGAGGAAGATGATGGCAGGGATGAGCACGATGCTCACCTGGGCAAGGCGCGACTTGCAGATCAGGCACATCAGAATTGAGCCTGTGATTCCACAGATCCTCCACCTGGTGTTCTTCTCCAGGAGGCTGATCATGAAGTTCACATTGCCGACAAAGCCAAGCGCAGGGCCCCAGGGCGTGAAGAGCCGCCAGCGCAGATCACCCGTGCTGCCATCAATTTCATAGAGGGGGACATCGAAGAATTCGTTTCCTGGACCGCCGATGGCCCGCAGAGGGGACACATAGAGCACCTGGGGGAGCCCCAGATTCGGAGTCAGCAGAAGAAGGGGGGTGATGATCAGGGTATGCAGGCCAACGATGCAGATGGCTCTGCTGATGATCTTGCTGCGGATCGGCAGACAGCCCGCCAGGGGATAGAGCGCCAGGGCCGCCCACCCTTTGGCCCAGCCAATCGAGGATTTGATGATCATGGCGACGCCAAGGTTGAAATCCACGTGACCCATCACCAGCGACACCTCCATCACCAGCATGCCGGCGATCCAAAGCCAGATGACAGGAGAGATGGCCAGGGGCTCATTCTCTTCGGGGTGATCCAGCCGTGCCAGCCACTTGATCAGCACACACGCCAGCAGGAGCCAACCAAGAACGGATCCAACAACATAGAGGCCACCAATCACCCAGACTGGATAGGTGAACACAATCGAATACCAGATCAATCTCTCAGGGAGATTCTCCGGCTTCAGATCAGAATCCTCGAACCGCTTGAGCCATCGGCGAATCATGCGCGCTCCGAGGTTCTGATCAGGTCGAGATCCACTTGGAAAGCCTCTGGATCCAGGGCTTGCGAATCCAGAGGATCCACAGCCCCACGCTGGTGAGCACCGATCCAAAGGCTGCCCCGGCCAGGAGCAGGCCCTTCTTCGGCGTCGTGGGCCGTGCCGGCAGGCTGGGATCGACGGCCATCTGGATCAGCGGGAAGGCGGCGAAGACATCAGCCTGGCCCAGGTCGAGCTTGGCCAGGGTGGAGGCAAAGACGGCCTCGGCGATCTTTTCATTCCGCTTGAGGCTCTCCAGAGTCGGCTGCCGCTGGGACATCCGCTGCAACCTGGCCTCCAGCTCCTGAATCTGCTGATCGAGGCGTCGAACCTGTGAGGCGGCCCCCGTGGCATCGGATTGGAGGGTCACCAGGTTCTGGAACAGGGTGTCGCGTCCGCTCCCGGATGTGGAGAGCGCCAGTTTGATCAGCGTGGTCCCGGAAGGTTCCCGGCCCAGCAGGTTGCGGGCCCGCGCGAGCAGGGCCGTTCGAGCCGCCTTCTGGCGCTTGACCTCCTTGGTGATGCGCGGATGGTTGGGCCCGAACTTCGAGGACTGGACCTCCAGGATGGCCGTGGCCTCGCTGTAATCCGTGAGGTTCTTCTGAAAAATCTGGTCTGCCTGCAGCTTGAAGGCCTCGGCGGCTTCGTTGGCACTGAGGCCCAGGTCCGAGCGGAGTGTGCTGAGGCGTCCGGTGGCGGCCGACTCTGCTGCGGCGAACTCGGCCCGCTGGCGCCGGAGTTGTTCAATGTTGGTGGAGATGGTCTCCACCTGGTCCGTGGAATTCAGACCCGACCGGAGCTTGTAGGCCGAAACAGCTTTCTGGGCCTCCTCCAGCTTGAGCTGGGTCTGCAGCAGAATCTTCTGGGTGGGGCCCTCACGCTGGTCCATCTCGCTGACGCGCAGCTGGTTGAGCCGCTCCACGATCGCGTCGTAAAGGGCGAAGGCTTTCTCCCTGGCCACTGCTGCCGATGGACCATTCATCTCGATCTCCATCAGGGTGGTGTTATCGAGGCTCTTGATCCGGGGCTTGTCGAAGTCCTTGGGGCCAATCCTGGCCAGCTTGGCGGCACGTTTGAGAACCTGTTCACTCGTGAAAATGTATTGGTAGTTGGCTCTGGGGTCATAGGTTGATGTGGCGACGCCGGCTGATCCGCTGGACGCTGACGTCTGCCCGATCTCGGGGAGATTGACGTTGACCGAGTTGATGCTGCCGGGAAGAATGAGGGCAAATGTGCTCGTGTAGCTCGGTTTTGCTGTGGCCAGAATGAGCAGTGTCGAGCCCCAGATGAACAGGTTGGTGCCCCCACTGACCACGATGTAACGGCTCCAGCGCCGTTTGTCCCTGCGGTCGAGGTTGCTCCACCAGGTCTTCGGATGAAACACCCGGGGCAGCGGGATGTTTCTGATCTGCTCGGCAAACAGCCGCGCTGCCTTGTCGACAGGGATGATCGGAAAGCGCCCCTTGTCAGCCGATGGTCTGTCCTTGAGAAAACCGCGCTTCACTGGCTCTTCAAGGCGAGATGACGTCGTAGAGCAGGGCGCCCGGAACGACAAAATCCCTGATCACACCCAGCACATCGCGGAAATTGGTGACCCCGGAGTCATAACAGGCAACGGCATCATTGGCCATCAGGTAGGGGTTGTTGTCGTTGTCCGTGGAGCGCCTCAGGAGATCCTCGACGGGCCGTTCGAGCACCTTGGTCTCACCGGTCTCCGCATTCGTTCGTACCAGCACAGCCTTCCGCCTCGCGTTGGTCCACAGGGCCCCCCCGGCGCAGTTGCCCGACACGACAGCCTGGGAGAACCGGGATCCATAGGGGAAGGATGTGGCATCCCTGCCGATGCCGGCAACCGCGTTTCCGGCTGCCGGCACGGTGAGATTGGAGATGAAGATCTTCACGCCAACCGGTGTGATCTGGGAGGGGCGCACCAGCAGTGGATTGATGCTCCCACTGTCGGGTACGACCACCTGATCGCCGGCGATCAGGGGGATGTCCTTGAAGGGTTGTCCAGTCAGGATGCCGGAGAGATCCACCGTCTGCCGTCTGCCCGCTCGAATCAGGGCGATCTCCGTCACATCCGCTGTCGGGGTGACGCCCCCCGCCTGACGGATGGCCGATGAGAGCAGGCGGTTGAACGGTGCCTGACCGGACTGCTGGACCGGTGTCTGGGTCTGCTCGGCATCGCTCCATTCATTGATCAGCACCCTCCCCGGCTGAAAGGTGGAACCGCTGACAAAGACCTCGACCGGTGCCCACTGCACGACATTGACACTGACCTTGAGAAACGAGGGCTGAAAATATCCCTGGCCGACAAGGGCCTGGTGAATGCGCTGCTCCACCTGGTGGGGCTCCAGGCCGGTGACCTGAAGGCCCCTCACATAGGGCAGTTCTAGTTCTCCGGAAAGATTGACTTCAAAGATCCCACTGAACTCCTCGCCTTCAGGAATAGTGACCTTGACACGATCACCACTGGAGAGGGGCAGCGCGAACGCCGTGAAGGGAAGGCCCAGTGGCGCCAACAGCGCCAGGACTCCTGCACACACCCTTGCGAGGCTGCTCACGACCGTTCACCGTTCACGCGGCATGCCCCAGCCAGTTCAACCCCAGGGCGCGCATCACCGGCCGTCCACCTGGCGGGCACTTTAGCGCTGCTGAACCGGGGAGCTCGGCCTGGCTGGGGGCTCGCCGGATCGCCCCCTGCTGGACCCGGTGGGTGCCCACGGAGCAGTGCCGCACAATGGAGCAGCGAAGCGGCGGCATGACCGTGCACATCGGGCTGATCAATGCCTACAGCACCCTGAATCTTGGCGATGCCGCCATTTACAGCGCTCTTCGCAAGCTCCTGCCTGCAGCCCAGATCACCGCCTCTGTTCGAGACGAGCGGCCTGAGCCGATTGCAGGGATCCAGTTTCAGAACCGGCGGCCCAGTGGCTGTGATGGCTACGTGAGCGTCGGAGGGGACATCTTCAACAACGCCAGGGAATGGTTCATCACCAAGAACTTTCTGCTCAACCTTGCTGAGCTCACCCGGCATTCGCGGCAGACCGTGTTGTTCGGGCAGTCGATTCCGCGCTCCTGCCATGGTCTCAGCTTCCTGGCCCTGCGCCAGTGCTTCCTGAACCTTGCCGCGGTCTGTGTACGCGATGCCCAGAGCCACCGCAGGCTCCGCCAGGCCGGCGTTGACGTGAGGCTGTCCTTCGACACGGCCTTCGTGCTGGAAGGCAGTGATGCCGCCCGCCAGGCAGCCCAGAGCCTCTGTGAGGCCCAGGGGCTCGACCTGGCGCGCTCAGCCGTGTTGTCGGTGCGGGCCTTCGACAGCATGTACCTGCATGACACGGCTTCCTTCGTGGAGCGGATGGCAGGGCTCTGCCGGCATGTCGTGTCCGCCGGTCTGACGCCGGTGGTGCTGATTCAGTCGCGGGCCTACGGTGCCGACCACGACCTGGATGTGGCCCGTGCGCTGGTCAGCCGGGTGCCCGGTACGGCCATTGTGGATCCCTTCCTCGACGCTTCGCCGATCCCCAGCTGGCAGCTGGCCATGGCGGTGTTCGAACGGGCGCGGCACATCATTGCCGTGCGGTACCACACGGCGGTGCTGGCCTTGGCGGCCGGGCGGGTGCCCTTCCATCTCCACTACTCCAACAAGGGCCGGGACCTCTGCGAGCGGCTGGAGCTGCCCGGCTGTGACCTCGGCGGATTCGACCCCGTCGCCACCGGCGAGGCGATCCTGGCCAGCCGACCCGTGCCCTTCGATGACCAGGCGATCCGCTCCCAGGTGCGCCGCGACTTCAGCTGGTGCATGGACAGACTCGGCCTGGAGGGGATGAACTGACATGCGCGTGCTCCATGTGCTTCCCTCCGGCGGCATGGGCTGGGCCGGCGGAATCCGCCCCACCCTGCGCAGCCTCGCCGATTCCAGCCTGGGCCAGCAGCACAGCTTCGAGGTCACCGGCCAGGACGAACTGAAGTCGACGCTGGCCTCCTGGGCTCCGGAGCTGCTGGTGTGGCACGTTGCCGCCTCCTGGAAGGCCCTGCCTCGCCTGCTGCCCAGGCGCCGTTGCCGTCAGATCCTGTTCGAGCACCACTACTGCCAGGGATTCGAGGAGCACACCGTTCCCTCGAGGCGGCGCTTCCGCGCCATGCTCCGCCTGGCCTACGGCTGCATGGAGCGGGTTGTGGCGGTCTCGAGCGCCCAGGCGGCCTGGATGGGCGCTGCCGGGCTCGTGCCCCCTCCGCGCCTGCGGTTGATCTGCTCCTCCCGGCCCCTGGATGGCTTCCTCTCCCTGCCACCCCCTGGAGCGGTTCCGCCTGGAGCGCCCCTGCGCCTGCTGGCCTACGGGCGTCTCACCCGCCAGAAGGGTTTTGACCTGCTGATCCGGGCGATGGCGCTGCTGCCGCAGGCCCCGCTGCAGCTCCGCCTGGTGGGGGATGGGGAGCAGCGCCGGGAACTCGAGCGCCTGGCCGGCCCTGACGGCCGGATCGAGCTGCTGGGTGCCCGCAACGACATCCCCGAGCTGCTCTCGGCCGCCGATGCCGTGATCATCCCGTCGCGCTGGGAGCCGTGGGGCAACGTGTGCCTCGAGGCCCGGGCCGCCGCCCGACCGGTGATCGTGAGCCCCGTGGATGGGCTCCCCGAGCAGGTCGACGGCTGCGGCCTGCAGGCTGCCGCCGCCAGCGCCGAGGGCCTGGCGGGCGCGCTGCAGCAGCTCCTGGCCAGCACGCCGGAGGAGCGGGCGGCCTGGTCGCGCGGTGCCCGTGACTCGGCGCGGGGTTCCTGGCAGGCCTACCTCGACGGATGGCAGGGCCTGCTGGCGGAGCCCCGATGAGCTGGATCGAGGGCCTTCGGCGTCGCCTTCCCCAGGACCGCTTCGTTCGCAACATCGGCTGGATGGGGCTGGGTGAAATCGGGATCCGTGTCTCCCGGCTGGTGGCCACCGTGCTGCTGGCCCGGCTGCTCACGCCGGAGGACTACGGCCTGGCGGCGATCGTGCTGATGACGACCGAGTTCGTGCGGGTGTTCACCCGCAATGGCATCGGTGACAAGCTCGTGCAGGCCGATGCGGAGGAAATCGCCGAGCTCTGCCAGACCGCCTGGTGCCTCAACTGGTTGATCGGCATCGGCCTGTTTCTGGTTCAGTTGGGCGGCTCTTTTCTGGTGGCCCGTTTCTACGGCAACGGCAGGCTGGTGCTTCCGGTGATCCTGGTGGGCTTCACCTATCTGATCTACCCGCTGGCCATGGTGCAGACGGCGCTGGTGCGCCGCGACAATCGCCTCAAGATCTTCAGCCTCACCAATCTGGCCCAGGTTGTGGCCGACAACATCCTCACCGGGGTGCTGGCGGTGCTGGGCTTCGGCATGTGGGCCATCGTGCTGCCGAAACTGCTGGTGGCGCCGGTGTGGGTGGCGATGATGTTCCGCTACGAATCCTGGCGCCCCCAGCTGGTGTTCACGCTGCACCGCTGGCGCCGGATCCTGGGGTTCGGAAGCCGCATCCTCGGTGTGGAGCTGCTCAACACGTTCCGGGAGAATGTCGACTATCTCCTGATCGGTCGCTTCATCGGCATGCAGGCGCTCGGCGTGTATTACTTCGCCTTCAATGCGGGGTTGGGATTGAGTCTGAGTGTGATCAATGCCCTCGGTCTTTCGCTCTATTCAGACCTCTGCGCCATCCGCTCCGAACCGCGGGCCCTGCGCGAGCGGTTCTCCCAGAACCTGTGGACGATCGCGAAGGTGATCGTGCCGCTCGTGGCCCTGCAGTCCAGCCTGGCGCCGCTCTACGTGCCGCTGGTGTTCGGCCAGAAATGGGTGGTGGCCGGTGCCGTGCCGATTCTGGTGTTGATCTGTCTCTCGGCCCTGTCCCGCCCCTTCGCCAACGCCGCCTCGATGCTGTTTCGCGCCGTGGGGATGCCCCAGGTGGATCTGCTCTGGAACCTCGCGTTCACGGTGGTGCTCACCGGCGCTGTGCTGATCGGCACCCGCTGGGGCGGGCTCGGGGTGGCCGCCGCCGTGGCCCTGGTGCATCTGGGCCTGCAGCCGCTCTACCTGCTGCTGGGTCGTCGTCTGCTGCTGCGGCCGGGGGGAGCGGTCGGTGCCTGACGCCAGCCCCGCCCCTTCCCCCCGGGTGGCCGTGGTGATGCCGATCCACAACGCCGCCCCCTGTCTCCGCGAGACGCTGCGCACCGTTCAGAACCAGACCCTGCCCGACTGGGAGCTGATCGCCATCGATGACGGCTCCAGCGACGACAGTGCCGCCATCGTGGCCGCCGTCACCGCGCAGGACCCCCGCATCCGCCTGCTGCGCCAGCCCAACGCGGGGGTCTCCCGCAGCCGCAACCGCGGTGTGGCCGCCAGCCGGGCACCGCTGATCGCCTTCCTGGACGCCGACGACCTCTGGCACCCGCAGAAGCTGGAGCGGCACCTGGCCCAGTTCACGCGCGATCCGGGCCTGGGCCTCGGCTTTGCCCGGGTGGAATTTCTGACCCCCGAGGGGCGCCCCACGGGGGGGATCGCCTCCCTGCCGCCCCTGCCGCTGACCGCCGCCGGACTGCTGGCCGAGAACCCCACCACCACCACCTCCAACTGGGTGGTGCGTCGGGAGGTGTTCGAGGCGATCGGTGGCTTCGTGGCCGAGATGAGCTATTCGGAGGACCTCGAGTGGCTGGTGCGCCTGGCCAGTGCCGGGCGCTGGAGGATCGAGCCGCTGGACCAGGTGCTCACCTACTACCGCACCAGCACGGCGGGGCTTTCGGCCAGCCTGGAGCGGATGGAGCGGGGCTGGCTGCGCCTGATCGAGCAGGTGCGGGGCTACGCGCCGGATCTGGTGGCGCGGCATTTCGCCGAAGCCCAGGCCGTGCATCTGCGCTACCTGGCCCGACGCTCGCTGCGTCTCTCCGTACCGCCGGCCCAGGGCCGGGATTTCATCGTGCGGGCCCTGAGGTCGGATCCGTGGCGGCTGCTGCGGGAGCCGCGCCGCACCCTGCCCACGGTCGTGGCGGTCTTCGCCCGGCCCCTGCTGGCGCCATGGTGGCCCCGGCCGCGGGGCACCCCCGCCCCACTCTCCCCCGCCCGCACCGTGCCCTCGCCTGTGCTTCCGATCGAACTTCCCGAGCATCCCCTGGTCTCGGTGGTCATGCCCCTGTACAACGCAGCGGCCACCGTGGCGGCCAGTCTGGAATCGGTGCTCGCCCAGACCTACAGCCACCTGGAGATCCTGGTGGTCGACGACGGCTCCACCGATGACGGGGTGGCGATCTGCCGCCGCTACGACGATCCGAGGATCCGGGTGATCCAGCAGCGCAACCGCGGCCTGGCGGGTGCCCGCAACACGGGCATCCGCCAGGCCCGGGGCGCCGTGCTGGGCTTTCTGGACAGTGACGACCTCTGGCTGCCGACCAAGATCGAACGCCACGTGCAGCATCTGCGCGCCCAGCCCGGGGTGGGGGTGAGCTACTCCCGCTCCGCCTTCATCGATGCCGAGGGCAAGCCGCTCGGGATCTACCAGACCCCGGCGCTCCACGGGATCACCCCGGAAGTGATCCTCTGCCGCAATCCGATCAGCAACGGATCCTGCGTGGTGATGCGGCGGGAGGTCCTCGAGGCGATCCGCTTCGAGGCCAACCTCTACGGCAGCGTCGAGAGTTACTGGTTCGATGACAGCTTTCGCCAGTCCGAGGACATCGAGTGCTGGCTGCGGATTGCCCTGACCAGCGGCTGGGGGATCGAGGGCATTCCGGAAGCGCTCACGCAGTACCGGGTGAGCAGCGGTGGCCTCTCAGCCAACATCGACAAGCAGTTCGCCAGCTGGCAGCGGGTGATCGACAAGACAGCCGGCTACGCCCCTGAGCTGATCCGCGCCCACGGGGCCCGCGCCAGGGCCTACCAGCTGCGCTACCTGTCGCGACGGGCGATCCGTGAACGGCAGCCCGCTCTCGGCACCCGGCTGGTGTTGCGGGCCCTGCGGGGCTACCCGCGGCTGTTGCTGGAGGAGCCCTTGCGTACGCTGATCACCCTGGCGGCGGGATTTCTGGGCGTGCTGCTTCCACGGCCGCTGTACCGAGGGCTGGAATCGGTGATGATGCCGATCACGGGCCTCAGCCAGCGCCTGGCGATGCGCACGCCTGCCCGGGCCGAGCGGAGCTGAACGGATGCGACTCCTGCTGGTCTGTTCGTCCGGGGGGCATTTCAAGGGCCTGCTCCAGCTGCGGCGCTTCTGGAGCCAGCACCAGCGGAGCTGGGTGACCTTCGACACCGCCACCACCAGGGCTGCGCTGGAAGGGGAGTCGGTGCGCTGGGCCCACAGCCCCACCAACCGCCATCTGCCCAACCTGCTGCGCAACGGCCTGCTCTCCTGGCGTGAGCTGCGCCGCCAGCGCCCGGATGTGATCCTCAGCACCGGAGCTGGCGTCGCCGTGCCCTTTCTCATCGTGGGCAAGCTGCTGGGCTGCCGCACGGTGTTCGTGGAGTCGATCACCCGCATCGAGAGCCTGAGCCTCTCCGCCCGGCTCGTGCTGCCCTTCCTGGATCGGCTCTTCGTTCACTGGCCCCAGGTGCAGGCCCGCTATCCCCGGGCCGAGCTGATCCGGGCCGAGCAGATCCATGCCGAGCTGATCCCTGCAGAAGGAGGACCCCTGCCATGATCCTGGTGACGGTCGGAACCGAGAAGTTCCCCTTCAACCGCCTGATGGGATGGGTGGAGCTGCTGATCCAGCAGGACCTCCTGGGGGATGAGGAGGTGGTGGTGCAGTACGGCACCTGCACGGTGCTGCCCGGGGGCGCGAAGGTCTACCGCCTGCTGAAGGAGCACGATTTCCAGGATCTGGTGCGGCGGGCCCGCCTGGTGATCGCCCACTGCGGTGAGGGCACGGTGCTGCTGCTCGACGGCATGGAGACCCCGTTCCTGCTGGTGCCCCGCAGCCAGCGCTACCAGGAACACGTGGACGACCACCAGGTGGAACTGGCCCAGGCCCTGGCCTCGATGGGTGTGCCGATCGGCTGGGGGCCCGGCGATCTGGTGCGCTTCCTGGCGCGGCCCAGCCGGGTGTCGATCGGCGATCTCTCGGTGGCCGCCGCCGAGGCGGTCTGCACCCGCCTGGAGCAGCTCTTTCCCGTCCGCCCATGACCAGCCTTCCGGCCAACGGCTCCGCAGCCCCGACCGGCCCTCATGGGGTCGGGGTCACCTTCCACCGGGGTCTGCTGCTGCTCGGCTTTCCGCGGCGCTTCACCGTGACCGAGGCCGTGGCCTTCCGCCAGGCCCTGGAGGAGCTGCTGGCACGGTTTCCCGACACCCGGCGGCTGGTGCTGGACTTCAGCCGCACCGAGCTGATCGACAGCAGCGGTCTCGGTTCCCTGATCCCCAACCTGAAGCTGGCCCGCCACCACGGCCTTCCCGTGGAGGCCTGGAGTGCCGGGGCGCAGGTGAAGCTGGCCTTCTCGCTGATGGGCCTCGAGCAGGCTCTGCCGCTGCAGGAGGGCACCGAGGGCCTGAACCCGTCCCAGGCGGTGCATGCCAAGGAGCGGCCGGCGATCACCCATCCCTCGGTGCGCTCAAGGCCCAAGCGGGTGCTCGACATCGTGGGGTCCCTGGTGGGTCTGGCGATCACCCTGGTGCTGTTTCCCTTTCTGGCCCTGGCGATCCGGCTCGACAGCCCCGGGCCGATCCTCTTCGGCCAGGTGCGGATGGGATGGATGGGGCGGCGGTTCCGCCTGTGGAAGCTGCGCTCGATGGTGGTCAACGCCGAGGCGCTGCGCTCCACGGTGCGCAACGAGGCCTCGGGGGCCTTCTTCAAGAATGCCAAGGATCCCCGCATCACCCGGGTCGGCCGCTTTCTGCGGCGCACCAGCCTCGATGAGCTGCCCCAGTTCTGGAATGTGCTGATCGGCGACATGAGCCTGGTGGGCACCCGACCGCCCACCCCCGATGAGGTGGACCGCTACGCCGTGCCGAACTGGCAGCGTCTCGATGTGCGCCCGGGGCTCACCGGTGAGTGGCAGGTGAATGGCCGCTCCACCGTGCTGGATTTCGAGGACGTGATCCGCCTCGACCTTCGCTACCAGGAGAACTGGAGCTTCTGGTACGACATCCGGCTGATTTTCAAGACACTGGCGGTGATCTTCAGCAAGCGCTCAGGGGCCAGCTGACGATGGCCGCTGCCGACGCCACCCCCACCAGCCGATCCGCCCGGTTCCCCAGCCGGCTGGAGGAGACCTCGGCGCTGCTCGCCTGGTTTTCCCAGGTCCAGCCCCCTTCCCTCGATCCCCTGATTTGGGTCCAGGCCCAGACCGCCCTGGTCGAGGGCTTCACCAACGCCGTGCGCCATGCCCATGCCCCCCTGGCCAGCCCGCCCGCCATCGAGGTCGACGTGGCGTATGACGCCACAGGGCTGCGGATCCGGATTCGTGACCACGGCCCGTTCTTCGACATCCCGGCGGTCTGGCGGGCCCTGGAGGACACGGCCGATGGCGCAGGTGGAAGCGAACCAGCTGACCCCACGGCCCTGCCGGAGCGCGAGTCCCACTGGGGGCTGATCATGCTGCTGCGGCTGCACCGCCAGCACGGCTGGTCGATCCACTACGACCCGCTGCCGGAGGGGGGCAACGTGCTGGTGCTGCAGAAGCCACTCTGCTGAGGCGGAGCGCACGGGTCGAAGAAGTCGACACCGAACTGCTCGGGCCGGCCGCAGGCCTCCGGGTGGAGCCAGGTCCAGCGGGTCCAGAGCTGCAGGTAGAGCCCGGTGCCGGCGGGCCCGGGGGCGAAGCCGGTGCCGAGGAAGTCGCCCCAGCTCACGGCTGGCCGGCCGGCGTAGGGCGGCAGCGCGCGGGTCCATGACGTGGTGCGCTCACTGTGATGCAGGATCGGCCGGCCGTCGTAGGTGAACACCGGCTCCAGGTGCTCCACGGCCCGGCGCTCGACGGCGAACCACACCTTCTTGCTGGTCTGCAGGTACCAGAAACACCAGGCCCGGCCGGCCACGGGCCGGTCGTGGTGGGTGGTGTAGAGCGCACCGCGGGCACTGGCCCGGGGTGTGCCGTGGCGCTGGAGGGGCGAGCCGACCATGGGCAGAGGCGGGCTGATGCGGGCTGATCCGGAACCCTGGTGCTGCCCCAGTGTGTCGTGTGGTCTCTGCCCTGGCGCGCTCAGCGGCCGCTTCCGGCCCGCCGCTCCACAATGAGGCAGCCGCTACTGCCCTGGCGATGCCCGAGGCCACGATCGAATCGGTCCTGCAGGAAGGCCGGGTCTTCCACCCGCCGGCCGAGCTGGCCGCCTCGGCCCGGATCGGCAGCATGGAGGCCTACCGCGCCCTGGCCGCCGAGGCGGAGAGCGACCCCGAGGCCTTCTGGGGCCGCCTGGCGCGGGAGCATCTCCACTGGTTCGAACCGTTCGACACGGTGCTCGACTGGAGCCAGCCGCCTTTCGCCACCTGGTTCGGCGGCGGCCGCACCAACCTGAGCGTCAACTGCCTCGACCGCCATCTCGACGGCCCGCGGGCCGACAAGACGGCCCTGATCTGGGAGGGGGAGCCGGGCGACACGCGCCGCTTCACCTACCGCGAGCTGCACGCCGCGGTGTGCCGGGCCGCCAATGCCCTCAGGGCGCTGGGCATCGGCAAGGGGGATCTGGTGGCGCTCTACATGCCGATGGTGCCGGAGGCCGCCATCGCCATGCTGGCCTGCGCCCGCATCGGCGCCCCCCACTCGGTGGTGTTCGGCGGCTTCTCGGCCGAGGCACTGCGCGACCGGTTGATCGATGGCCAGGCGAAGCTGGTGATCACCGCCGACGGCGGCTTCCGCAAGGACAAGGCCGTGGCCCTCAAGCCGGCGGTGGATGCGGCCCTGGCCGATGGCGCCGCCCCCAGCGTGGAGCACGTGCTGGTGGTGCGGCGCACGGAGCAGGACTGCGCCATGGCGGAGGGCCGCGATCTGTGGTGGCATGAGCTCGTCGATGGCCAGAGCGCCGACTGCCCGGCCGAGCCGATGGAGAGCGAAGACCGCCTCTTCGTGCTCTACACCTCCGGTTCCACCGGCAAGCCCAAGGGGGTGGTGCACACCACCGCCGGCTACAACCTCTGGGCCCACCTCACCTTCCAGTGGATCTTCGACATCCGGGAGGACGACGTGCACTGGTGCACGGCCGATGTGGGCTGGATCACCGGGCACAGCTACATCGTGTACGGGCCGCTCTCGAACGGTGCCACCACGGTGATGTACGAGGGGGCGCCGCGGCCCTCCAAACCGGGCGCCTTCTGGGAGGTGATCCAGAAGCACCGGGTGAGCATCTTCTACACGGCGCCCACGGCGATCCGGGCCTTCATGAAGAGCGGGCGGGAGGTGCCCGACCAGTACGACATGGGCACCCTGCGGATCCTCGGCACCGTGGGCGAACCGATCAACCCCGAGGCCTGGATGTGGTATCGGGATGTGATCGGCGGCGACCGCTGCCCGGTGGTGGACACCTGGTGGCAGACCGAGACCGGCGGCGTGATGATCAGCCCCCTGCCCGGGGCCACCCCCACCAAGCCGGGCTCCTGCACCCTGCCGCTGCCCGGCATCGCCGCGGACATCGTGGATCTGGAGGGCCGCTCCCAGCCCGCTGATGCGGGCGGCTATCTGGCGGTGCGGCGCCCCTGGCCGGGAATGATGCGCACGGTGCACGGCGATCCCGAGCGTTTCCGCAAGAGCTACTGGGAGCACATCCGTCCGGCCGACGGCAGCTGGCTCTACTTCGCCGGCGACGGCGCCCGCCGGGATGCCGACGGCTACTTCTGGGTGATGGGCCGCGTGGATGACGTGATCAACGTGTCGGGGCACCGGCTTGGCACGATGGAGATCGAATCCGCCCTGGTGAGCCATCCGGCGGTGGCGGAGGCCGCCGTGGTGGGCCGGCCCGATGAGCTCAAGGGCGAGGGGATCGTGGCCTTCGTCACCCTGGAGGCGGGCCGCAGTGGCGACGACGCGCTGATGGCGGAGCTGCGCGGCCATGTGGGCCAGGAGATCGGTCCGATCGCCCGGCCGGATGTGATCCGCTTCAGTGATGCCCTGCCCAAGACGCGCAGCGGCAAGATCATGCGCCGGATTCTGAGGGCCCTGGCGGCTGGGGAGGAGGTGAGCGGCGACACCTCCACCCTGGAGGATCGCTCCGTGCTCGATCAGCTGCGCGTGTGACGCCCATGGGCCTCAAGGCGCGGCGGCTGGAGGAGACGCTCGTGAACACCTTCTTCCGGGGCCTGCTGATCGTGGTGCCGGCTTACCTCAGCTTTCTGCTGCTGGTCAAGGCGATGAAGGCCGTCGGCGGGCTGGTGAAGCCGCTGGCACTGGTGGTGCCGGATTCCCTGCCGGTGGAAAAGGTGCTCTCGCTGCTGTTGCTGGCAGCGATCTGCTTGCTGGTGGGGTTCGTGGTGGCCACGCCGGCCGGGCATGCGATCCACCAGCGGTTGGAACGCCGTCTCTATGACCGGATTCCGGGCTACTCGCTGTTCCGCAGCCTGTTTCAGCAGCTGCTGGGCACCAGCGAAGAGAACGTGTGGAAACCGGCCTTCTTCGAGAGCGATGAGGGCCTGCTGCCGGCGTTCGTCATCGAGGAGTTCGCCGATGGACGCTTCACGGTGTTCGTGCCGTCCATCCCGACCCCCTTTGCCGGAGCGGTGCTCGTGGTGGATGCCAGCCGGGTGCACCTCCTCGATGTGCCGTTCACCGAGGCGATGCAGAGCGTGGCGCGCTGGGGCTCCGGCAGCGCGGCCATGGTGAAGGCCTTCGAGCAACGCCATGGCCCGCTGCGGCCCAAGCCGCTGGAGTGATCGGCCTGATCAGGCCAGGGACAGATCGGCGCAGGCGGGAGAGCTACCCCAGTCCGGCCCAGGCGGTGATCTGATCCGCCAGCCGTTCCATCGCCCGCTGCCGCGACGGATCGTCGGCCCACTCCCCCAGCAGCTGGCGCCGCAGCCCGCCGCTGGCCGGCGTGAGGTGATCCCCCGGCAGCTCCACCAGCGTCGAGGCATCCCCCGGCCGCCCCTGCAGCACCCCGATCAGCCGGCGGCTCTGGTCGATGCCATCGCGGCTGAAGCGCACGAGCAGGTTGCGCGGCTGGCGGTAGTTGGCGGCGATCTGCACCAGCGTCTCCTCCGGCGAGGGGCTGAATTCACTGCGGAAGCGGAACTGCTGCCCCAGTTCCGCCAGCAGCGGGATCGAGCGCTCCGCCGAGAAGTTGTTGAAGCTCAGGGCCACCAGCCCATCGCAGCGCCGGCCCCCATCGGGGGCCAGCAGGTGGAGCTTGCAGCCCAGGCTGTGGCCCAGCCGCAGCAGGGGAGGCCTGCCCTGGCCCGGGGCGGCGGCCATCGGCGGGTCGCCCTCGCGCAGCTGGCGGAACAGCCGCCAGGCGCTGTTCGCCTGGGCCTGGTGGTCGAAACCCGGCACGTAGCTCCAGGCATGCACCCGCCACTGCCGTGCCGCGAGGGCCTCGAGCAAGCGCCGGTAGCTCAGCTGGGGGGTGGCGGCCAGGTAGCTGCCGCCGATGAACTCGATCAGGCCGCGGGGCGGGCCCGCCGGCTCCAGCCCCCAGAGCTCCCCCTGCTGCCGCCACCGCATCATCGCCGCGTGCCCCGTCTGCCGCCGATCGGTCCGGCCTCAGCTCCCCTGGAGGCGCTGCAGCGCCGCGATGGCCTCGCGCCGGTGGGCCGGACCGTCGAGCAGGTTGTTGAACACGTGGCGGATCACCCCCTCCCCGTCGATCACGTAGGTCACCCGGCCGGGGAGCAGGCCCAGCACCCCCGGCACCCCGAAGGCCTTGCGCAGGCCATTGCCCCGGTCCACCAGCAGCGGATAGGGCAGGTTGTGGCGCTGGGCAAAGCGCTGGTGGCTGGCGGCGTCGTCGCCGCTCACCCCCCAGACCTCCGCCCCGAGCCCTTGCAGGTCGGCGTAGCTGTCGCGGAAGGCGCAGGCCTCCATCGTGCAGCCGGGGGTGTCGTCCTTGGGATAGAAGAACAGCACCAGCGCCTTGCCGCCCAGGCTGTCGCTGCGCCGTTCGGTGCCGTTCTGGTCGGTGAGGGCGATCAGGGGTGCGCGGTCGCCGGCGGCCAGGCCCATCACTGTGCAGCAAAGTGGCCACGACCCTAGGCAGCGGCGCCGGCGATGGACGCCTCCGCCCGGGGCTGGGACCATGGGTGCAGCTGCAAGGGCCCAGTCCGTGACCGGCGCGACTCCGGAGCAACCTGACCTCTGGCAGCAGACCGATCTGCTGGCCCCTGCGCCGCCGCCACCGGCCAGGCTCTCATCGGCCCCCCGCCCCTCCGCGATCCCGGCGGCGCCCCGGGCGGGCGAGCCGGGCCCGCCCCGCACCCTGCTGATCCTCGACACCGAGACCACCGGCCTCGACCCTGCCAGTGACCACTGCATCGAAGTGGGCGCCATCCTGTTCCACGTGCCCGCCCGGGCCGTGCTCAGCCAGGTGTCGTTCCTGCTGCCCGCCCCAGCCAATCCGGCCGAACCGATCAACGGCATCCCCGCCGGGGTGACCCAGCTCCCCCAGCCGTGGCGGCAGGGTCTGGCCTGCTTCGTCGCCATGCTGGAGCATGCCGACGCCGTGCTGGCCCACAACGCCGGCTTCGATCGCCAGTGGTTCGGGCACGGCGAGCTGCCGGCCATCGAACGCCCCTGGATCTGCTCGATGGAGGACATCCGCTGGCCGGCGGAGCGCCAGCTGCGCCCCTGCCCCTCGGTGCGGGATCTCGCCCTGGCCTATGGCGTGCCCGTCTGGGCCGCCCACCGGGCCCTCACCGACTGCATCTACCTGGCCCAGGTGCTGGAGCGCTGCGACGACCTCGAGGCCCTGCTCACGGCCGCCCTCGAACCCCGGGCCCTGTTCCGCGCCCAGCTCTCCTATGCCGAGCGGCACCAGGCCAAGGCGGCGGGCTTCCGCTGGAACGATCCGGTGCGCGGGGCCTGGACCCGCCGGCTGAGCGAGCGGGAAGCCCGTGCCCTGCCCTTCCCGGTGCAGCGGGTGGAGTCCGAAACCCAGGCCGCCTGAGCCCTCGGGCAGGCTTACCTGCCAACCGATTTCCTTCCATTGGTTGAAGGCCAGCGGTGGCTTCGGCTCCCCCCCGCCGCAGGTCGCACCACCCTGAAGGGAACCGAGGCCGTGACGCCATGGCCAGCGACGCTCCCATCCCGCGCCAGCAGCTGATGCGCTGGCAGGTGTGCCGCAGCTGGGCGCGGCTGATCCGCGAGGCGGAGGCCCTCTGGCATGTCGATGTGCCCAGCCTGCGGCGCCTTGCCGCCGGCGAACTGGGTCTGCTCCTCCAGGAGGTGCCCCCGCTGCTGCGGGGGCGGGTGAACCGCTGGCTCGCCGGCTTCGGAGTGCGCACCCGGCTCAGCCCCTGTCAGCTGGAGCGGCAGGCCATCAAAAAGCCGGCTGGGGAAGCCGGCGGAGAGAGCTACGAGTGAGGCTCTCACCCCCCACGGGAGGAGGAGCAGGAGCCGGTTGGATCGGAGCGGCGGGATTTGAACCCACGACCCCCACTACCCCAAAGTGGTGCGCTACCAAGCTGCGCTACGCCCCGGCAGAAGGAAGTTATCACAACGCTTTCCGCCGTCTGAGCCGCCGCAGCAGCCGGGCGGCGAGCCGCTCCCGCGACTCGGCGGCATAGCCGCACAGCCGCAGCCGGCGGGCCAGCTGCCGCAGCTCGGCGAGCGACAGGCTCGCCAGCCGCAGTTCGGGGAAACGGCTCCAGGCCGCCGTGGCCGGCGGCAGCGGTTCCCCCTCGCGCTGGTCCTTCAGGCCCAGCAGCAGGCTGCCGGCCATCCACTCGGGCACCAGCACGAACAGCACCGCCAGCAGGCCGTAGAGCTCCACCAGCCCCCGCGGCAAGGGGTGGAGCTGGCGTTGGGGCTGCCCGGGCTCCCGGCTCGGCGGTTCGCTCGGGGCACTCACAGCAGACGGTCGGCCGCTCCGGATGGCCAGCCGGGCCGCTCCGCCGAGGGCGCGTCGCGCCATTGCAGCGGCGGCTCGAGCCGCGGGTTGAGGCGCACCGTCCAGAGCACCAGGGCGAAGCACAGGCCGATGGTGGTCAGCAGCACCACGACGACGACGCGATCCGGCAGCGGGTTCATGGACTCGGGCGAGGGGGGAGGGCGAGCGGCATCACACCTGTTCCGTGCGGGTGCAGTCGATGCGGCTGGGCAGCTGCTCGAGCGTGAGGATGTCGCCCCGCAGGATCAGGGTGGTACGCCGGTTGGTGTAGCGGATCCCGGCCAGCTCGGAGCGCTCGCGGAAGTAGGTGGAACGCGAGCCGCCGCTGATCAGCGAGGCCTGGGCGTCGTTGCGCTCGACCCGCACCCTGCCCTGGTTGGGGCACAGGAAGGTCTCGGAGCTGTCGTAGTGCTCCCACCAGGGGGATCCCTGGGCCAGCAGCGCCAGGGACAGCAGGAGGGACGGCATCGGTGGCGGGCTCAGCTGAGACGGATGGGGGTGTTCTCGCCACGCAGCACGCAGTGGCTGACCGACCAGTCGTAGCAGTCCCAGACGCGTGGGTCGAGCCGGAACTCCGCACCGGGGAAGGCGCCGAGCCGCTGGCCGCTGGGCTGGGCGGAGCAGTAGGGGCGGCTGCCGGGCTTGGCCAGATACTGCTGGTGGTAGACCTCCGCCGGCCAGAACGGCTGGTGGCTGCTGATCTCGGTGGTGATCGGGCCGAAGCCGGCCTGGCCCAGCAGGGCCTGGTAGGCGTCGCGGCTGGCCTCGGCCAGGGCCAGGGCCTCCGGGGCGTCCACGTAGATCACCGAGCGGTACTGGGAGCCCCGGTCGTTGCCCTGCCGGTCGCCCTGGGTGGGGTCGTGGCACTCCCAGAACAGCTTGAGCAGATCACTGAAGCCGATCGTCGCCTCGTCCCACACCACCCGCACCACTTCGCTGTGGCCGGTGCGGCCGGAGCAGACCTGCTGGTAGGTGGGCTGGGCCTGAGCGCCGCCGGCGTAGCCCACGGCGGTGGTCACCACGCCCGGCAGCCGCCAGAAGCCCTTCTCGGCCCCCCAGAAGCAGCCGCAGCCGAACAGGGCTTCGCCCTGCCCTGCGCCGGGCTCGGCCAGGATCGGTGTGCCCAGAACGGCATGGAGGGGCCCGGCCGTGCTGGACCCGTCCGCGGAACCCAGGGGCGTCTCCTGGCGCTGACCCTGCTGAAACAGACCGAACACCGCCGAGGCGCGACTGGTCGGAGCCTAGTCAGGCCGGCGGGGTGGCCGCCCGGGGCTCCAGGGCGATGTGGTTCAGCAGGGTGGTGGTGAAGGCGAACAGCAGAAAGGGCAGCGACACCACCAGGATCAGCCCGACGCCCACCAGGGCGAAGATCGGCTTGCTGGCCCCCATCAGCGCCAGACCGGCCGCCAGGCTCACGAAAATCACCACCATCCAGATCAGGATCTGGCCGTAGATGTCACCGAAGGTGAGCGTGCAGCGCAGGTCGTAGACCTGGTTGTCCGAAGGGCTGACGGACGCCATGGCAGGGACCGGACGGAACGGAAGGGGGATCGACACGTCCCACTCAAGCCAGCACCGGCGCTGATCTTCGCTTCCCTCAACATCTGTTGAGAGAAGCGCCCCCGCCCCGGGGGCCCCGCCGGCTCAGCCGGCGGCCCGCAGCTGTTCCGAGGCCTGCTCCCGCGCCCACAGACGCCGGTAGGTGCCGCGCGTCGCCAGCAGCTCCTCGTGGTGGCCCTCCTGCACCAGGCGACCGTCCTCGAGCACCAGCACCCGGTCGCAGGCGGCCGCCGCCGACAGCTGGTGGCTGATCATCAGGATCGTGCGCCCCTGCTCGCCGCGGATCGTCCGCAGGATCTCGGCGGCGGTGGTGTTGTCCACGCTGGCCAGGGCGTCGTCCAGCACCAGCAGCGGGGCATCGACGAGCAGGGCCCGGGCCAGGGCGGTGCGCTGGCGCTGCCCGCCGCTGAGGGTGATGCCCCGCTCGCCGACCAGGGTGCGGTAGCCATCCGGAAAGCCCTTGATGTCCCCCTCCAGGCGGGCCTGCCTGGCGGCCTGTTCCACGGCCGCCAGGTCGGCGTCCGGATCGCCGTAGCGGAGGTTGTCCGCCAGGCTTGCCGTGAATAGGTAGCCCTCCTGGGGCACCAGGGCCACCTGGCGGCGCAGGTCCCCCAGGCTCAGCCGGGTGACGTCGTTGCCGTCGATCCAGAGCTCCCCGGGCTCCACCTCCACCATCCGTCCCAGGGCGCGGGCCAGGGTGGTCTTGCCGCAGCCCACCGGACCGACCACGGCCACCAGTTCCCCCGGCTGGAGCCGGAAGCTCACATCCACCAGGGCCGGGCGCTGGGCGCCCGGGTAGCGCACCGTCAGCCCCCGGGCCTCGAGCGCCCCATGGCCCCGGCGCCGCAGGGGCAGGGGGTCGGTGGGCGACTCGACCAGGGGGCGCCGCTCCAGCAGCTCCTGCACCCGCTCCAGGCTCACCTGGCCCGTCTGGAAGGTGTTGAGCGTGAAGCCCAGCAGGGCGGTGGGGAACACCAGCCGCTCCACGAACAGGATCAGGGCGACCAGATCGCCGATGCTCAGCCGGCCGCTCGCGAGCTGGCCGCTGCCCAGCGCCAGCAGCAGCAGCAGGCTGATCGAGGAGATGCCCTCCAGCAGCGGGAACAGGGTGCTGCGGGTGCGGGCCAGGCCGAGGGCCGCGTCGCGGTAGCGCCGGTTGCGGCCGGCGAAGGCCTGCTGTTCGGTGGCCTCCTGGCCGTAGATCTTGATGGCGCTGATGCCGGAGAGGTCCTCCTGGATCAGGTCGCTCAGCCCCGCCAGGGCCTCCTGCTGGCGACGCTGCTGGCGCATCATCCGGCCGCCGAACATCCGCACGGTCACCAGCATCAGCGGGTAGAGGCCCACGGCCGCCAGGCTCAGCCAGGGGTCGATCGAGAGCATCGCCGGCAGGGTGAGCGCGTAGGCCAGCGCCGTGTTGGTGAGGCTCAGCACCGCGAACCCGAGCAGGCGCCGCACGTTCTCCACATCGCTCGTGGCGCGGCTGATCACCTCGCCGCTGCCCGTGCTCTGAACCCAGCCCGGCTCCTGCAGCAGCAGGTGGTCGAAGATCTGCTGCTTGAGGTCCGCCTCCACCTGGCGGCCGACCCCGAACACGAGCAGCCGCGAGAGCAGCCGCACTCCGCCCATCACCGTGGCCAGCGCCATGATCAGCGCCGCCTGGGCCAGCACGTCGCGGAGCGCGAAGCCATCCTGCAGGTCGTCGATCACCCGCCGCACCAGCAGCGGAATGCTCACGCTCAGCAGGTTCACCACCACCAGTGCGCCCATGCCGAACAGCACCGTGCGCCGGTGGGGGCGCAGGTAGCGCCGGATCAGATCGAGCCGGAGGGCACCCACACAGCGATCACCAACAGGGCCCCAACCTAGGGATCGCGGCTCCCCATGCCGCGCCGGGGGCTTCCGCCACGGGGCCCCTTCCGCCACGCTGGGAGCCCCGCCGTCCCGTGTTCCGCCCCCATGGCCCAGCCCGGCTCCGAGAGCGCCCCGGACCAGATCCATCCCCTCCATGCCCTGGACCGGGAGGTGGTCGACCGGCTCCTGGCGGTGCAGGAACCCAGCGACGGCGATCTGGTGGATGCGGCCCGGCTGCTGATGCGTTACGAAGGATTTCCCGGTGCCCGCGACATCCAGGACGATCTGGCGAAGGCGCTGCGCTTCTGGAAGCTCACCCGCCCGGCCCTGCATGAGCGGACGCGGGCGATCTGGGCGGCCGGCTTCCGCCCGTCCCCCACCGCCGCCGAGGCGGTGGGATCGGGTTTCGACACGGCGGATCAGGAGAGCTGAGCCCGCTGCCCAGCCCAGCCCATGGGTCTCAGCTCGCTCGCTTTGCGCCGGGTGGTGGCAGCCCGCCGCCGCCGCGTCATGGCGCCCGGATCGGTGCGGGTTGCACTTCGACATTTTCTCCCGCTTCGGGTGATAGTGGGAGAGTCCCCATCACCCGGCCCGGCGTGCTTCGCACCCGGGCTTTTTATTGGCCGTCAGTCTCTGGCCGCCAATCTGGCCCCGAGTCGTTCCGCCCGCCATGGCCCCAGCCCCCTCCTGGCCCCCGCTGCTGGAGTCGCTCCTGCAGGGTGTCTCCCTCACCGCTGAGCAGGCCAGCGCGCTGATGCGCGGCTGGCTGGCCGAGGAGCTGCCCCCGGAGCTCACCGGTGCCCTGCTGGCCGCCCTGCGGGCCAAGGGGGTGAACGCCGAGGAGCTGGCCGCCATGGCCGCGGTGCTGCGCGACGCCTGCCCCCTGCAGGCTGCGCGGCCGGATCTGGCGCTGGTCGACACCTGCGGCACCGGCGGGGACGGGGCCGACACCTTCAACATCTCCACCGCCGTGGCCTTCGTGGCCGCCGCCTGTGGCGTGGCCGTGGCGAAGCACGGCAACCGCAGCGCCAGCGGCAAGGTCGGCTCCGCCGATGTGCTCGAGGCACTCGGCCTCCACCTCCAGGCCCCCCAGGAGCAGGTCGTGGCCGCCCTGCCGCGCACCGGGGTGACCTTCCTGTTCGCCCCGGGCTGGCATCCGGCCCTGGTCGGCCTGGCGCCCCTGCGCCGCAGCCTCGGCGTGCGCACGGTGTTCAACCTGCTCGGGCCGCTGGTCAATCCCCTGCGGCCCGAGGCCCAGGTGCTCGGTGTCGCCCGCCACGACCTGCTCGATCCGATCGCCGGCGCCCTGCAGCGGCTGGGCCTGCGGCGGGCGGTGGTGGTGCACGGGGCCGGTGGGCTTGACGAGGCCTCCCTGGCCGGCGTGAACGAGCTGCGGCTGGTGGAGGGGAACACGCTGCGCGCCGAGCAGCTCGACCCCGCCAGCCTCGGCATGGCCACGGCCCCCAACGAGGCCCTGGCCGGCGGCGACCTCGCCACCAACCAGGCCATCCTGGAAGCGGTGCTGCAGGGCCGCGGAACCCAGCCCCAGCAGGACGTGGTCGCCCTCAACACGGCCCTGGTGCTCTGGGCGGCGGGCCGGGTGGACAGCCCGGCCGAGGGCTGTGCACCCGCCCGGCAGGCCATGGCCGAGGGGGCGGCCTGGCAGAAGCTGGTCGATCTGCGCGAAGCTCTTGCGCCTGACGGCGGAGCCTGAGGCGCCTGCCCGCACCACCCGCCAGCCCTGCCAGCACCACCCGCCATGATGGCCTTACTCGAGCCCATCCAGCCATGGGAGATGCCGTGACGGCTCCCAGTTCCGCTGCCCTGCTGGTGCTTGCCGATGGCACCCTGCTGCGAGGCGAGGCCTTCGGCGCGGTTGGCACGGCGATCGGGGAGGTCGTGTTCAACACCGGCATGACCGGCTACCAGGAGGTGATGACCGACCCGAGCTATTCGGGCCAGCTCGTCACCTTCACCTATCCGGAGCTGGGCAACACCGGCATCAATGCGTCCGACCAGGAGGCCGACCACCCCCACGTGCGCGGCGTGATCGCCCGCCAGACCTCGCCCGTCGCCAGCAACTGGCGCTCCGAGGGCGACCTCGACGGCTGGCTGCGCTCCCACGGGGTGGTGGGCATCCGCGGCGTCGACACCCGCGCCCTGGTGCGTCACCTGCGCGAGGGCGGGGCGATCAACGGGGCGATCAGCAGCGACGGCACCAGCCCGGAGGCCCTGCTCGACCAGGTGCGCGCCGCACCGGCGATGCAGGGCCTCGATCTGGCCTCGGTGGTCACCACCTCCGAGCCCTACCAGTGGGACGCGACCTGCAGCGCCGACTTCGACGTCCGCCCCCAGAGCCTTCCCGATCGCCCCTACCGGGTCGTGGCCGTGGATTACGGGATCAAGCGGGCGATCCTCGAGCGGCTGGTGGCCCATGGCTGCTCCGTCACCGTGCTGCCGGCCAGCGCCAGCCTGGAGCAGGTGCTGAGCCATCAGCCCGAGGGGGTGTTCCTCTCCAACGGGCCCGGTGATCCGGCGGCGGTGACCAGCGGCATCGCCCTGGCCCGGGACCTCCTGGTTCAGCCCGATCTGCCGGTCTTCGGCATCTGCCTGGGCCACCAGATCCTGGCGCTGGCCCTCGGCGGCAGGCGCTTCAAGCTGGGTTACGGCCACCGCGGTCTCAACCACCCCTGCGGCAGCCCCGGCCAGGTGGAGATCACCAGCCAGAACCACGGCTTCGCCATCGAGGCCGACTCGCTGCCGGCCGACCGGGTGGCGATCACCCACCACAACCTCAACGACGGCACCGTCGCCGCCCTCGCCCTGCGGGATCAGCCGGTGTTCGGGGTGCAATACCACCCGGAGGCCAGTCCAGGCCCCCACGACGCCGACCATCACTTCGCCCGTTTCGTCGCCCTGATGGCGGAACGGCGGGCGCGGGACGCGCGCTGAGACGGGCCTTTCGCCCTGCTCTGCGGCGAGCCTCGAGCCCCTCCTGCCACATCCGCAACGGACCCCTACACTCCCCGCAGATACGCCTCGGGGGCAGAGCCATCAACGACCTGCAGCGTCTCACGGTGTCACTGCGCGGGGGCTTTGAGCAGCAGGCCCGGTGCCAGCTGTTTCGCTTCACCGGCCAGCTGGATGCCTACTCCGACAAGCAGTTCGGTACCTTCATCGCCAGCCACCGCAGCCCTGGCCAGCCCCTGGTGGTCGATCTCACCCACATCGACTTCATCGACTCCTCCGGTCTCGGTGCCCTGGTGCAGCTGGCCAAGCAGTGCAACGCCGATGCGCAGAAGTTTCTGCTCGTCGGCAACGCCCGGGTGGTGCAGACCGTGAAACTGGTGCGGCTGGAGGAGTTCCTGCATCTCCAGCCCGACCTCGACACCGCCCTTGGCAGCCTCGCCGCCTGAGTCCCCCGCAGGCGCGGCGAGCTGGCTGGCCGGCCTGCATCCCCAGCCCCCCCGAGGGGCGCTCAGCCCGGTGCAGCTCGCCTGGCTCGGCGATGCGGTGTGGGAGCTGCACCAGCGCCTGGAGCGCTGCCGCACCCCCGGCCGGGCCCAGGATCTCCACCGTGAGGTGGTGGCCACCGTGCGGGCCGACGCCCAGGCCCGGCTGCTGTCGCGGCTCGAGCCCTGGCTGTCCGAGGCGGAGCGGGATCTGGTCCGCCGCGGACGCAACCGGGCCGGCCAGGGCCCCCGTGGCGGTGATCCGGGTGCCTACGGCCAGGCGACGGGCTTCGAGGCGCTGCTGGGCTGGCTCTTTCTCCACGATCCCCCCCGGCTGGTCGAACTGCTAGATCACTTGAACGACAACGATCCCTAGGCTGGTCACACCATGAGCCCTCGATTCGAGCGCCGTCCGGACAGACGGATGGGTAACGGGGGCCGCGGGGCCGCGCGACCCGGCCGCGATCTCGGTCGGGATTTCGGCCGCGATGGGGGCCGCCCCTCGCCGCGGGATGGCCGCCCCGACTTCTCCCGCGAAGGCGGCCGGGACCCCGGTCGCTTCCGGAGCCGAAGGCCCGAGACTGAGCCGGGGGCCTGGGACGCCGCCAGGCCTGGAGCCGGCCGCGGTTCCGCTGCCCGCAGCCAGGGCGAGCGCAGCGGCTTCGTGCGGCGCTCGCCGGAACGCCCCGCCCCCTCCGGTCGCGGCGGCGCTCCCCGGGAGGGCGCAGGCCGCTCCCTGGACCCCCGAGATCGTCCCCGCTTCGCCGGGCGTCGCGACCAGGGTTCCCGTCCCGCCGCCCGCCGTTTCGACGGCCCCCGCCGCCCCGGGGCAACCCGTCCGCCGCTGCGCCCTGTGGTCATCGATGCCGAGCGTCCGGCGCCGGCCCCGGTTTCGGAGGCCGAGCGCCACAGCGACGAGCAACCCACCGACCTGGTCTGGGGCCGCCATTCCGCCCAGGCCGTGCTGGAGAGCGGCCGGCCGATCCATCGCATCTGGTGCACCACGGAGATGCGCTTCAGCCCCCGCTTCCTGCAGCTCCTGCGTGAAGCCAAGGCCTCGGGGGTGCTGGTGGAGGAGGTCACCTGGGCACGGCTGGGCCAGCTCACCGGCGGTGGCGTGCACCAGGGGATCGTGCTGCAGACGGCGGCGGCCGAGACCCTCGACCTCCAGGGGCTGATCGACGGCTGCCGCGCTGTGGGCGAACCGCCCCTGCTGATGGCCCTCGACGGCATCACCGATCCCCACAACCTCGGGGCCATCGCCCGCAGCGCCGAGGCCCTCGGCGCCCATGGGCTGGTGCTGCCGCAGCGCCGCAGCGCCGGCCTCACCGGATCGGTGGCGAAGGTCGCCGCCGGAGCCCTCGAGCATCTGCCCGTCGCCCGGGTGGTGAACCTGAACCGCGCCCTCGACTCCCTCAAGCAGGAGGGCTACCGGGTGGTGGGTCTGGCCTCGGAGGGCAGCGTCAGCCTCGAGGAGGCCGACCTGGAGGGTCCCCTGGTGATCGTGACCGGCTCGGAAGGCGACGGGCTCGCCATGCTCACCCGCAAACACTGCGACCAGCTGGTGCGCATCCCGCTGCGGGGCGCCACACCCAGCCTCAACGCCTCGGTGGCCACCGCGCTGCTGCTCTATGAAGTGGCGCGGCGGGGGTGGATGAAGGGCCTCCGCGGCGGTCAGCCCGCGCCGCGGATCCAGCGGCCCCAGCTGCCAGCGGCGAGCGCGGCGCTCACGGATCTCGTGCAGGAGCAGGTGAACCTGGCCTCCGAGGCGGCTGTGGAGACCGGCACGGCGATCGCGTCCACGATCGCGGCGACCCTCGACGGCGTGATCGAGACCCTCACCGGGGCCGCCGCCTCCCCCCAGACCGCTCCGGAGACCCCGGACGTGGGCTCAGCCGAGGCCTTGGCTGAGGCAGCTCCTGCGGACGAAGTGGACGAAGTGGACGAAGTGGACGAGGAACCGACCGGGTCAACCGAGTGGACCGAGTCGCCGGAGTCCCCGCATTCGCCGGATTCGGCTGTGACCGAGTCTTCGGAACTCGAACCCCAGCCCCCTTCCGCCCAGCCGGAGGCCTCTCGGGAGCCGGAGCCGGAGGCCCGGAGCGAGGGCGGGAGCCAGATCCCGTCAGCGGCGAGCCCCGAGGCCCCGCCGACCCTGCACCCTGGGCTGCCGGCCCTCACGATCCCGGCAGAGCCTGAGTTCCACGGGGATGTTCAGCTCTGAACGCAGGGCGGCGTCCTGGCTGCCACCAAGGAGCACAATGGGCACCTGATTGCCCCATCTGCATGAATCCCCTGCTGTGGCCGATGCGCAGCATCGTCAACGGAATGGGCCTGGCCTGGTGGGCCCGGATCCAGACCACGGCACCTGATGTGACCTACTGGTTCGGGCCCTTCGCACGGCGGCGCAGCCTCGAGGCCCATCTGCCGGGATTCTTGGAGGATCTGCGGGCCGAGGCCCCGGGCTCGATCGACGTGGCCCTCCTGCGCACCCGCCGCGGCGAGCCGCTCACCGAGCCTGGCTGATAGCGTCCACCCGATCTGGAGAACGCGGGGATGGGCATCGCCGAGTGGCGTGAGCAACTGAGCAGCGGCGAAGTCTCCGCCCGGGAACTCACCGACCATCACCTCGCCCGCATCGAGGCGGTCGACGGCACGGTGAAGGCCTTCCTCGAGGTCACTGCCGAGCGGGCACGGGCGGATGCCGACCGCATTGACGCCGCCCGTGCCGCCGGCGCAGACCTGCCCCCCCTGGCCGGCATCCCCCTGGCCATCAAGGACAACCTCTGCACCGCGGGGATCTCCACCACCTGCTCCAGCCGCATGCTGGAGAACTTCGTTCCCCCCTACGAGTCCACGGTCACCGAGCGGCTCTGGCAGGCCGGGGCGGTGCTGATCGGCAAGACCAATCTCGATGAGTTCGCCATGGGCAGCTCCACCGAGACCTCCGCCTTCGGCCCGAGCCACAACCCCTGGGACCCGGAGCGGGTGCCCGGTGGCAGCTCCGGAGGCAGTGCCGCCGCCGTTGCGGCAGGAGAGTGCGTCGCCGCGCTCGGTTCCGACACCGGCGGCTCGATTCGCCAGCCCGCCTCCTTCTGTGGGGTGGTGGGGCTCAAGCCGACCTACGGCCGGGTGAGCCGCTACGGCCTGGTGGCCTTCGCCAGTTCGCTCGACCAGGTCGGACCCTTCAGCCGCAGCGTCGCCGATGCGGCCGAGATTCTCCAGGTCATCGCCGGCGAGGATCCCCGCGACGCCACCTGCCTGCGGCTGCCGGTGCCCGACTACCGCGCCGCCCTGGAGCAACCGCTCACCGGCCTGCGGGTCGGCATCGTGCGGGAGTGCCTCGAGGCCGAAGGCCTCGCCGCCGAGGTGAAGGCCTCCGTGCTCGAGGCTGCCGCCCAGCTGGAGCGGCTCGGCGGCGAACTGGTGGAGGTGAGCTGCCCCCGTTTCAACGACGGCATCGCCACGTATTACGTGATCGCGCCGTCGGAGGCCTCCGCGAACCTCGCCCGCTACGACGGGGTGAAATACGGCCATCGCGCCCCCGGCGAGGGCAGCCTCGCCGAGATGACGGCGCGCAGCCGCGCCGAGGGCTTCGGCGACGAGGTGCAGCGCCGCATCCTGATCGGCACCTACGCCCTCTCGGCGGGCTACGTGGATGCCTACTACCGCAAGGCTCAGCAGGTCCGCACCCTGATCCGGCGCGACTTCGACCGCGCCTTCAGCAGCGTCGACGTGCTGCTCACCCCCACCTCCCCCACCACGGCCTTTCCGTTCGGTGCCCACGCCGACGACCCCCTGGCCATGTACCTGGCCGACCTGCTCACCATCCCCGCCAACATGGCCGGCCTCCCCGCGATCAGCGTGCCCTGCGGTTTCGACTCCCGCGGTCTGCCGGTCGGCGTGCAGTTCATCACCAACGTGCTGGAGGAGGCGCGCCTGCTGCAGGTGGCCCACCAATACGAACAGGCCGCCCGGGTGATGGAGCGTCGGCCGGCGGCGGCCCTGGCTGTCTGACAGCAGAGCCGTCTGACACCAGATCTGGTGGGCGGGTCCTACCCTGGCCACCATCGGCGCTGGCGTTCGTGGCTTTCGTTCCCCTCCACAACCACAGCGACTACAGTCTGCTGGACGGCGCCAGCCAGCTGCCGGCCATGGTCGAGCGGGCCGTCGCCCTCGGCATGCCGGCCCTGGCACTGACCGACCACGGCGTCATGTATGGCGCCATCGAGCTGCTCAAGCTCTGCACGAAGGCCGGCATCAAGCCGATCATCGGCAACGAGATGTATGTGATCAACGGCTCGTTGGATGATCCCAACCCGCCGAAGAAGGAGCGGCGCTACCACCTGGTGGTGCTGGCCAAGAATGCGGTCGGCTATCGCAACCTCGTCAAACTCACCAGCCTCAGCCACCTGCGCGGCATGCGCGGGCGGGGCATCTTCGCCCGTGCCTGCATCGACAAGCAGCTGCTGCGGCAGCACAGCGAGGGGCTGATCGTGGCGACCGCCTGTCTCGGTGGCGAGATTCCGCAGGCCATCCTGCGCGGCCGTCCCGAGGTGGCCCGTGATGTGGCCCGCTGGTACCAGGAGGTGTTCGGCGAGGACTTCTACCTCGAGATCCAGGACCACGGCGGCATCGAGGATCGCATCGTCAACACCGGGATCGCCCGCATCGGCGACGAGCTCGGCATCGAGCTGATCGCCACCAACGATGCCCACTACCTGAGCGTCGGCGATGTGGAGGCCCACGATGCCCTGCTCTGCGTGCTCACCGGCAAGCTGATCAGCGACGAGAAGCGGCTGCGGTACACGGGCACCGAATACATCAAGAGCGAGGCGGAGATGCTGGCGCTCTTCGCCGATCACCTCGAGCCCGAGCAGATCAGTCGGGCCGTCAGCAACACCGCCCGGGTTGCCGAGAAGGTGGAGGACTACGACATCCTCGGCCGCTACCAGATGCCCCGCTTCCCGATCCCGGACGGGCACACGGCCGTGAGCTACCTCACCGAAGTGTCCGAGCAGGGCCTGCGAGAGCGCCTGCAGCTCCCCGCGGATGCGGCCTTCGAACCCCGCTATGGCGAACGGCTGGCCTTCGAGCTCACGGTGATGGAGCAGATGGGCTTCCCCACCTACTTCCTGGTGGTGTGGGACTACATCCGCTTCGCCCGGGACAGCGGCATCCCGGTGGGGCCGGGGCGGGGCTCGGCCGCTGGATCGCTGGTGGCCTATGCCCTGGGCATCACCAACATCGACCCGGTGGTGCATGGGCTGCTGTTCGAACGCTTCCTCAACCCGGAGCGCAAGTCGATGCCTGACATCGACACCGACTTCTGCATCGAACGGCGCGGTGAGGTGATCGAGTACGTCACCCAGCGCTATGGCGAGGACAAGGTGGCCCAGATCATCACCTTCAACCGGATGACATCGAAGGCGGTGCTCAAGGATGTCGCCCGCGTGCTCGACATCCCCTACGGCGATGCGGATCGCCTGGCCAAGCTCATCCCCGTGGTGCGGGGCAAACCCGCCAAGCTCAAGGAGATGATCGGGCCGGAATCACCGGCACCGGAGTTTCGTGAGAAGTACGAGAAGGACCCGGTCGTCAAACGCTGGGTCGACATGGCCATGCGCATCGAGGGCACCAACAAGACCTTCGGCGTGCACGCCGCCGGCGTCGTGATCGCCGCCGATCCCCTCGATCAGGTCGTGCCGCTGCAGCGCAACAACGACGGTCAGGTGATCACCCAGTACTTCATGGAGGACGTGGAGTCGATGGGTCTGCTGAAGATGGACTTCCTCGGCCTCAAGAACCTCACCATGATTGACAAGACGCTCGATCTGGTCGAACAGAGCACCGGAACCAAGATCGATCCCGATCAGCTGCCCCTCGACGATGCCCCCACCTACGCCCTGCTGGCACGGGGTGACCTCGAGGGGATCTTCCAGCTGGAATCGAGCGGCATGCGCCAGATCGTGCGGGATCTCAAGCCCTCCTCGCTGGAGGACATCTCCTCGATCCTGGCGCTCTACCGTCCCGGCCCCCTCGATGCCGGACTGATCCCGAAGTTCATCAACCGGAAACATGGGCGCGAGCTGATCGATTTCGCCCACGAGAAGCTCAAGCCGATTCTCACCGAGACCTACGGCATCATGGTCTACCAGGAGCAGATCATGAAGATCGCCCAGGATCTGGCCGGCTATTCCCTCGGCGAAGCCGACCTGCTGCGGCGTGCCATGGGCAAGAAGAAGAAGAGCGAGATGGAGAAGCATCAGAGCCTCTTCGTGCAGGGGGCCACCGAACGGGGGGTGGATCCGAAGCTCGCCGAAGGGCTGTTCGAGCAGATGGTGCTGTTCGCCGAGTACTGCTTCAACAAGAGCCACTCCACCGCCTACGGCGCCGTCACCTTCCAGACCGCCTATCTCAAGGCCCACTATCCCGTCGCCTACATGGCGGCCCTGCTGACGGTGAATGCCGGCGCCTCGGACAAGGTGCAGCGCTACATCGCCAATTGCAACGCGATGGGCATCGAGGTGATGCCGCCGGATGTGAACGCCTCCGGCATTGATTTCACCCCTGTGGGCGATCGCATCCTGTTCGGACTCTCCGCCGTCCGCAACCTCGGCGACGGCGCCATCCGGCAGCTGATCGAAACCCGCCGCCTCGATGGTCCGTTCCGCTCCCTGGCGGATCTCTGCGATCGCATTCCGGGTCAGCAGCTCAACCGCCGGGCGATCGAGGCCCTGATCCACTCCGGTGCCCTCGACTCGCTGGAGCCCAGCGCCAACCGGGCCCAGCTGATGGCGGATCTGGATCTCATCCTCGACTGGGCCAGTTCCCGCGCCCGGGACCGGGCCAGCGGGCAGGGCAACCTCTTCGACCTGCTGGGGGGCTCCGCCGCCGCGGATCCGGCGGCCGCCCCGGAGCCCGGCGTCACCGATCTGAGCACGGCCCCCAAGGCGGCCCCCGTGAACGACTATCCCCCCACGGAGAAGCTTCGTCTGGAGAAGGAACTGGTGGGGTTCTACCTCTCCGACCACCCGCTCAAGCAGCTGGCCCGCCAGGTGAAGCTGCTGTCGCCGGTGGCCCTGGGCAACCTCGAGGAGATGGCCGACAAGGCCAAGGTGAGCGCGGTGGTGATGGTGCCGGAGCTGCGCCAGGTGACCACCCGCAAGGGCGACCGCATGGCGATCCTGCAGCTGGAGGATCTCACCGGCAGCTGTGAAGCCGTGGTGTTCCCCAAGAGCTACGCCCGGCTGGCCGATCACCTGATGGTCGATGCCCGCCTGCTGGTGTGGGCGTCGGTGGACCGGCGGGACGACCGGGTGCAGCTGATCGTGGACGACTGCCGCTCGATCGACGACCTGCAGCTGCTGATGGTGGAGATGCCCGCCGACCAGGCCGCCGACATCGCCATCCAGCACCGGCTGCGGGAGTGCCTGCAGCGCCACCGTCCGCCCCAGGATGAGGCCGGGCTGAGGGTGCCGGTGGTGGCCCTGGTGCAGGAGCGGGAGGCCGTGCGCTTCGTGCGTCTCGGCCCCCAGTTCTGCGTGGCCGATGCCTCCGCCGCGCTGGCCACGCTGACGGCGGCCGAATTCAGGGCGCGGCTCAGCTCGCCGATGCGGGCCGCCTGAGCGGCCCACCGGGCGGGCTCAGGTGCTGTCGCCGCCGCCCTGGCGCATCGCCCGCACCGAGGCGCGCAGGCGGCTGATGTTGAGGCCGATCTGCTCGGTGCCCAGCGGGCTGCCGGGCTGGTCCTCCCAGCTGGCCGAGAGCACGCCGTAGCTCAGGCCGACCAGCCCGAGCAGGAAGCAGCCCCCGGAGGCCACCAGCGTGGCGCCGGGAGGGATGTCGACGATCTGGCGGCTGACCAGCACGTAGCTGGCCACGAACACCCCCATGCCCATCAGGGTCGGGATGCCGGTGGCGATGGCCACGCGACGTGCCATCCGGTTGGCGACAGCATCCGGGATCACCTGCTGGCGGGCAGGCCCGGGCTTGCCGGCGGCCGGCCGGTTGCTGCTCCTGGACGACCGTGCACCGTTCCGGGGCACCCCGTTTCCCATGCCTTTGGCGGCCATCGGTGTGCTCAGCCGCGGATGCCGAGCTTGGCGATCAAGGTGCTGTAGCGCTGCTGGCTGATGCCCTTGAGATAGCCGAGCAGCCGCTTGCGCCGGCCGATCATCTTCAGCAGACCCTGGCGGGACGAAAAGTCGTGCTTGTTCTGCTGCAGGTGGCCGGTGAGCTGGCTGATGCGCTCACTCAGCATCGCCACCTGAACCTCCACCGACCCGGTGTCGGTGCCGTGGGTCTGGTGGCTGTTGATGAGTTCCTGCTTCTTGTCGGTGGTGAGCGGCATGGAGATGGGAATGGCGGGGCCCGAGCCTGCAGCCTGAGCGCGCTGGCATGGCGTCGAATCGGGGCCAAGGAGCCCGAACCCGACCGACCTGCCCCGGCTACGCGGTGCAAACCGATACTTTACCGCCCGGCAGGGCCCTGATCCTCAGGCCGCGGGGCGGGA
This sequence comes from Aphanothece stagnina RSMan2012, assembly GCF_046764815.1. Lineage (NCBI taxonomy): Bacteria > Bacillati > Cyanobacteriota > Cyanophyceae > Chroococcales > Aphanothecaceae > Aphanothece > Aphanothece stagnina. Next base: position 214,068 of record NZ_JBKOUC010000001.1, on the reverse strand, counting down.
CAGCCAGCGCAGGCAGTCGCGGATCCAGTCCTCGGAGCAGGCCGTGGAGGCCAGCCCCTGGGCCGCCACCGCCCGCAGGGCCCGGTGGATCTCGAGGCCCTCGTACCCCAGCGCCGAGAGGGTGAGCTGCACCTCCTCGCGGCTGTCCGTGTCCAGCGCCGGCAGGGGCGCCAGGTCCGGGTCCTCGCCGCCGGTGGGGAGCTGGCCGAGAAAGCGTTCCTGCAGCTTGCCCCGCAGCTCCACGGCCAGGCGTTCGGCAGTGCGCTTGCCCACCCCCGGGGCCTGGCAGAGCCGCCGCAGGTCGGCCTGCACGATGGCCTGCACGAGCTCCTCGGTGTGCATCGCCCCCTGCAGGCCGAGGGCCATCTGGGGCCCGACCCCGCTCACCGCCACGAGTTGCCGGAACAGGTCGCGTTCATGGCGCTGGGCAAAGCCGTAGAGGGTCCAGCCGTCCTCGCGGATGCTCTGGTGGATGTGCAGCGTGAGACGGCAGCCCACGGCCGGCAGCTCGCGCCACTGCCGCTGGCTCACCTGCACCTCGTAGCCCACCCCGCCGCAGACCAGCATCAGGCCGCAGCGCTTTTCCTGCTGCCAGGGATCGGTGAGTTCTCCTTGCAGCCAGCCGATCATGGGGGCAGTGTCACGCGCTCCATGCTGCCCGCCCTGCGGACCCTTGCCCAGTCGCTCCTGGCGCTGGCCCTGTCCTGGCTGTTGCTGTTGCCCCTCGGCGGCTGCTCCGGGGTGGGCCAGCCACCGCGCACCGTCCTGCTGCGGGCCCTGGGGCTGCAGATCCAGCTCACCCAGGGCTCCATCGCCGAGGCCCTGGGGCTGGAGGCCCAGGGGCTGCCGGAGGTGAGCCGGGTGCGGGTGAGCGACCAGCAGCCGGTGCGGATCGGCGAAGCCCGGGGGCTGCGGTTGAGGGGGACCTTCGACTGGCGCCTGCCGGGGGATCCGGTGCGGGTCGACAGTCCCTTCGAGCTCTACCTCGAGCGGGGTGAGCGGGGTGAGAGCTGGCGGCTGGCCAGGCCCAGCGGCGCCCTCGACGCCGACACCCAGCTCTGGCTCACCGATCCGCTGCCCCTTCCGGGTCGGAACGGCGCGAACTCAGGCTGATCAGGGTGGCCAGCAGCACCAGGGCGGCCCCGCCGATGGTGGCCGTTTCGATCCGCTCCTGGAACAGCAGCCAGCCCCACACCCCTGCGAACACCACCTGGACGTAGCTGAGGGCGGTGGCCCGGGCCGCCGGCAGCGCCGTCAGTCCCCGCGTCAGGCTCACCTGGCCCAGCTGGGTGAACAGGCCCACCCCCAGCAGCCAGAGAAGTTCGGTGGGGGTGGGGACCACCGGATCCAGCAGGACGAAGGGGAGGCTCAACGGCACGGCCACCAGGGGGAAATAGAACACGATCACCAGCGGGTGTTCGCTCCGGCCCAGGGAGCGCACGCTCACGTAGGCGATGGCCGTGGTGAGGGCGCCGGCCACGGCGACCAGCACCGGCAGCGGCGCCAGGGGGGTGCCGCCGCTGAACAGCTGGGCCGGCTGGGCCACCAGGAGCACGCCGGCCCAGCCGAGCACCATGGCGACCACAACCCGGCCACCGATGCGCTCACCCAGCACCAGCCAGGCCAGCAGGGCCGTGAAGGTGGGGTAGAGGTACTGCAGCACCGTGGCGGAGGCCAGGGGCAGGGTGGCCAGGGCCGCGTAGACGCACGCCAGTGCCACGGTGCCGATGCTGCCGCGCCAGAGCAGCAGGCCCCGCCGCTGGCCCCAGGGATCGATGCCGGCCCGGCGCAGCAGCCACCAGCTCAGCACCACGCTCACCAGGGCCCGGGCGAGCACCACCTCCGCGGTGGGGATCCGCCCGCCCACCTGCTTGACGCAGACGCCCATGGCACTGAAGGCCAGGGCACTGGCCACCATCTGCAGGGTGGGGCTCGGCACCGGGCGGCCCATGGCGGTGTTGCCCCCGGGTTGCTGCCGGCATGTTGGCAGTCCCGCCGTCAGAATCGGGTCCCCTGCCCTGGCCGTGCTGTTGAGCCTGCCGCGCCTCCATCCCCGCACGATCGAGGCCGTCAAGGAGCGCGCCGACATCGTGGATGTGGTGGGCGAGCACGTCGTGCTCAAGAAGAAGGGGCGCGAGTTCGTGGGGATCTGCCCCTTCCACGACGACAAGTCACCGTCGATGACGGTGTCACCGGCCAAACAGTTCTATTACTGCTTTTCCTGCGGTGCGGGCGGCAACGCCATCAAGTTCCTGATGGAGCTGCAGCGCCAGAGCTTCGGCGATGTGGTGCTGGAGCTGGCGCGCAAGTACCAGCTGCCGGTCGAGACCCTCGACGGGCCCCAGCAGGAGCGCCTGCGCAAGCAGCTGTCGCGCCGCGACCAGCTGCACCGGGTGCTCAGCCTGGCGGCCGGCTGGTTCCGCAGCCAGCTGCGGGCGCCTGGCGGTGCCGCGGCCCTCAGCTACCTGCGGGAGCAGCGGGGCCTGAGCGAGGGCACGATCGAGGCGTTCGAACTGGGCTACGCCCCCGACCAGTGGGACGGCCTGCTCCGGCACCTGGACCAGGTGGAGGGGCTGGGCCCCGAGTGGCTCGAAGCCGCCGGCCTGGTGGTGCCCCGCAAGGGCCAGCCCGGCGACAGCAGCCGGGGCTACTACGACCGCTTCCGCGGCCGGGTGATGGTGCCGATCCGGGACCGCCAGGGGCGCGTGATCGGTTTCGGCGGGCGCAGCCTCGATGGGGCCGAGCCCAAGTACCTCAACTCCCCGGAAACGGAGGTGTTCGAGAAGGGAAAGCACCTGTTCGGTCTGGACCGGGCGGCCAACGAGATCCGCCGTGATGACCGGGCGGTGGTGGTGGAGGGCTATTTCGACGTGATCGCTCTCCACGCCGCCGGCATCACCAACGCCGTGGCGGCCCTGGGCACCGCCCTGAGCAGCCAGCAGATCACCCAGCTCTGCCGCTGCTGCGAGAGCCGGCGCCTGATCCTCAATTTCGACAGCGACGGTGCCGGGGTGCGCGCCGCCCAGCGGGCGATCGGCGAGGTGGAGCAGCTGGCGCTGCAGGGCCAGCTGGAGCTGCGGGTGCTGCACCTGCCGGCCGGCAAGGATCCCGATGAATTCCTGCGCCAGCACGGTGCCGGCGAGTACCGGGCCCTGCTCGACCAGGCGCCGCTCTGGCTCGACTGGCAGATCGAGCAGGTGCTGGGCGATCGGGATCTCTCCCGCTCGGACCAGTTCCAGCAGGCCGTGACGGCCCTGGTGGGCCTGCTGGGCAAGCTCCCCCAGAGCGCGGTGCGCAGCCACTATCTCCAGCAGGTGGCCGAGCGGCTCAGCGGCGGCCAGGCCCGCCTGGCGATCCAGCTCGAGGACGACCTGCGCCAGCAGGTGAAGGGCCAGCGCTGGCATGGCCGCTCCCAGAAGTGGGAACAGCCCGGTGAGGCGGGCCTGCGGGAGCTGGCCGAGGCCGAGGTGCTGCGCCTCTACCTCCATGCCCCCACCCACCGGGCCGCGATCCGGGCCGAGCTGCGCCGCCATGAGCTCGATGATTTCGCCCTCTCCCACCACCGGCGGCTGTGGGCGGCGATCAGCGCCCTGGAGGAGGACAACCTGGGGGTCGGGCGCCTCGAGGCCATCAACCGCGGCCTCGATCCCGGCCATGACCTGGCCGATCTCGAGCTGCCCCGCCTGCTCGGCGATCAGCTGGTCGTTGAGGAGAGTGCCCTGCTGGCCCGGCTCACCCCGCTGATCGAACCCAGCGAACTGCAGCTGCTGCAGCTGGCCCAGCCCCTGCTGCAGCTGCGCGGGGCCCTGGCGGCCCTCGAGCGTCAGCGCAGCCTCAAGCGTTGCCGCCACCTGCTGGATGCCTGGGGCAGCCAGCGGCTGGAGACCCTGGAGCGCTGCATCGCCCGGCTGCTGGCCGGCGAACATCCCGAGGCCGAGGCCTCCGAAGGGCTGGTTCCGGTGAGCGACATGGAGAGCCGCATCGAGGCCCTGTTCGCCGACCTCAACAGTGACGCCCTGCACTTCCAGGAGCTCTACTACAACGAACGCCGCTATCTCGAGCAACTCGATGAGCGACGCCGGGCCGGTTACGCCGAGCTCAGTGTTGAGCCCCGCTCCCGGGTTGAGCCCAGCTCCCAGCCCCTCTCGGCCTGAACCGCCTCACACCTCGCCCAGGAAGTCGCGCTTGCCGACCGGCACCCCGTTGTGCCGCAGGATGTCGTACGCCGTGGTCACATGGAAGTACACGTTGGGCAGCACGAAGGCCGAGAGGAACGGCCAGCCCTGCATGGTGATCGTCTCCCCCCGGCCGATCGGCACCGTCACCTCCCGCGTCTCCGCCGCCTCCAGCTGGTCCGGCGTGATGGTCGCCAGGTAGTCGAGCGAGTGCTCCACCCGCTGGATCAGCTCCGCGAGGGTGGTCTCGTTGTCCTCCATGGCGGGCGCCTCGCCTCCCGCCAGGCGCGCGACGCCCCGTCGCGCGATGTCCGTGGCGATCTGCACCTGGCGCGCCAGCGGAAACATGTCGGGATAGAGCCGACTCCCCACCAGAACGGCTGCATCGAAACCCTGGCTGTCGGCGTGGGCCTGGCCCTTGTGGAGGATCTGGATCAGCTGGCCCAGGCTGCGCTGCAGTGGCGGCAACGCGGCCTGATGCATCGTGACGGCCATCGCGGAGAGCTTGGGACTGCATCCGGAAAACTAGGCCAGACCCTCCTGAGGGCCTCCTCCTGCAGCGGCTGGGTGGGGTTTGCGGGCTGCGGCGATCAGGCCGGATTCGTCAGGCTGAACGGCTGACCGACCTGATCATCCGGAACCTGGGCATGGCTGCCATCGCAGTAGGGGGGATGGCCCGTCTGCTTGCAGCGGCAGAGCCAGGCTTCTCCCTCGTCTTCAGCCTTGAAGGGCTGGGGGCTGAACGCCGTGCCCTTGTGGGCGCCGTCGCAGAAGGGCTGAGCGCTCGAGCGTCCGCAGCTGCAATACAGATACGTCTTCCCCTGTTTCAGGTCGACGGCGATGGGCTCGTTCGCGGCCACGATCGGCTTGTCCATGGGCAGCCTCCTTGGGAAGGGGTTGGGTGAACGTGGGTTGGCATCGATTCTGGTGCGAAGGATGTGCGCCGGCTTTCATCGCACAGTCCCTCACGGGCGCTGCCTGGGTGCCCCTGCCTGGCTGACGCTGCCGATGGAGGACCCTGCGCCAGCGGGGAATCGGCTGCGGCCGCTGCGAGCAACTGTTCGGCGAGGGCATCCGGATCGGCGATGGCCTCGATTCCCGCTCCGGCCGTGCCGAGCAACTGCGGCTGGGAACCCAGCCGCACCAGCAGGTTGGCCAGAAAGGCGTCGTGATCGTCCAGGAGCGCCGGCTCCATCCATCCGCGCCGTCCCCCGACGCTCCAGAGCAGACCGCCCCGCCGATCCTGCACCAGTACCGCCGGGCGTTGTGCCAGCCGCTCCTGGATCAGCGCCGGATCCGTGCTGGCGAAGAAGGCCTCCGCCTCATCGGCATCGCAGCGGATCAGCTGGGCCGCCTGGGCCAGGGGCCGCAGGCGACGCTTGACTTCGGCGGTCGGTGCCGCACCGACCGGGAGCCCCCAGCGCTCCGGCGACCAGTCCACGTCCAGGGCGATGGAGACACCACGGGGGAGGGCGCGCTCGAGGACCATGCTGAGCACCTCGTTCTCGGTGGTTTCGAGGAGGGCGTTGCTGGACACGCGCAGCCAGAACGCCTCGCTGACCTGGGGCAGCAGTGCCTCGGTGAGCGCGGCGGCGCTGCGGCCAGCCGATGGGTCACCCAGGGCCGTGGCGAAATCGACAACGGCAGGGCCGAACGTGGCGGGGCTGGTCTGGGTTTGGAGGGTTGTGCTGGTCGTTGTTGTGCTGGTCATGAGGCAGATTTTTGAATTCGACGAAAGCGGGACGCGATGGGCCAAGGGCCTGGAGCTGAATCTGCGGGCCTGGATCAACCCGTCCCCGTGGATGTGGCAAGGGGCTTCAGCCCTTTGCCACGGCGCCATGGTCTGGCGATCAGCGCTCAGCCCTGCTTCTGGGTGAAGGCATGGAACCGTTCCGCCAAATCCTGGAACACCTCATCGCTCTGCTGGAGCATGGAGCTCCAGCTCTCCTGCGTGGCCTGCTGGAGCTGATGCAGTTGATCCCGTGCACGGTTCCGTGCCTCGGTGAGATCCTCCAGGCGTTGTTCGGTGCCATGGCATAGATCGGAGGCCACATGCTGCAGGCTCTCCTGCAGCGTCTCGATCTGCTGGGACCACGCCTCCACCTGGGCCGTTTTCTTCTCCAGGATCGCCGTCCTGAGGTGCTCATTCACCTGGTTCTGGTCCACTCCCTGGCTGCTCTTGGTCTGCTTCGTGCTGGTGATCATGGGGGTCATCTCCTGTGGTTGGACAACGGATGCGTGGCTTCGATCGGCGCCACAGCCTTGTTCACAAGGCGCCGGTGCGGCGAGATCTGGATGCACCAGATCATCTGAATCCCTGACCGTGATGCTGGCCGTGATCGTGATCCCTGGCCTTGCTTGAGCCTGGCTTGAGCCGGATCCCTGCGTGCTGGTGTGAGCCAGGACCCTGAAGGTCGGATCGGCCAAGACCAGACCGGCAACAATCTGATCTGTGAAGACTCAGATCTGTGAAAACGTAGATCCGTGACGATCGGATCTGTGAAGACTCAGACCTGCACGCAATCTGGCGCTCACCCGGGACTGTTCAAGCTCAAGGGTCAGCGCTGACTAATTACATGACGTGCTGTCGCGATCTGCATCCGATGTCTTCAACGTACCACGATGTTCTGGATTGTCAACATCGAAACGCCGCATCTGCTGCCATCCAGGCATGGGCAGATCGGGCAGATCCCAAGCCCTCAGCAGCATTTCGGCGATCTCTTTCGCTTCTCTTGTTTCGCTCCGCTGTCCCGCATGCCGTCCTGCGCGTGCCGTCCCGATTGTTTCCCATCCGCCGCGCATCGGAGCGGGTGCCGCAGACCTTCCTGGAGTGCGGGGCAGGCCGCCCTCGCGGGCCTGCTCGCGTCGCCCTCTGTAGCCTGAGGGCCAACCCCAGCCCCGCCGTCGCCATGGGTTTCTTCGAGGTGTTCTGGCATGGCGAGGCCATCGGCGATGGTGGCGATCTGGATGAGGCGCTCACGGCCTATGCCCTGGTCAGGCCCGAGGACGGCAGCTGGGATGACGCCTGCGCCGATCCCGGCGCCGATCCCTGCATTCGCCGCTACGCCTCCTTCGAGGCCTACCTCGACAACGCCGATGAGCTCGAGACCATTCCGGTGACGGCCGCCATGATCGCTTCGGCCATGGCCCAGCTCCCCTGACGCCAGGCATCCTTCCCCTTCACGGCGTTCGCCCTGTCCCTTCATGGCGTTCGCCCCGTCCCCGAGCAGGCCCCGGCTGCGCCCTCTTCAGCAGGCCAGCACCCGGGGAATCGCCTCCAGCCGGGTGGTGGCGGCCCGCGACAGCCGCTCCCGCCGCATCGCCCAGGCGGGCTGCAGCCCGCAGGCGGCCCACTGCACCGTGCCACGGCCGTAGCGCTGGTTGAGCCGATCGATCGTGGCCAGCAGGGCAGCGCGCCGCTGCTGCTGTTCCGGCGGCAGCGGCTGCAGCAGGTGGTGCTGCAGCATCTCTTCGCCCTGGAGGTGCTGCAGCAGCACGCCGGCCTTCTGCAGCGGACGGTGCGGGTGGAACAGCCGCTCGGCCAGCGGCAGGGCTGCCGCCAGCAGCACGGCGGTGTCGTTGCTGGGCAGCGCCAGGGTCACGGTGGCGCTGTTGCTGTAGAAGCTGGTGCCGTTGAACGGGTTGCTGCGCACGAACACACTGAGAGCCCCGGCCCGCTGGTGCTGGCGACGCAGTTTTTCCGCCGCCCGCGCCGTGTAGGTGGCGATCGCTTCCCGCAGCTGCGCCAGGCTGCGCACCGGCTCACTGAAGCTGCGGCTGACGCAGGTCTCCTGCTTCGGCGGCGGCGTGAGGATCAGCGGAAGGCAGCTGTGGCCCCGCAGCTCCTGCTGCAGCCGCAGGCCCACCACCCCACACTTCTGGCGCAGTTCGCCGCTCGGCATGTCCCGCAGGGCGCGGGCATGGGCGATGCCCCGCAGCCGGCACCAGCGCGACAGCCGCCGACCGATGCCCCAGACGTCCTCGATCGCCACCTGCTCCAGGTGGGGCGTGGGGTCGGCGACGGCCCCCAGGTCGAACACCTGCCCCTGGGTGGGATCGGCCTTGGCGAGGCGGTTGGCCAGCTTGGCCAGCACCTTGGTGGGGGCCAGGCCCACCGCCACGGGCAGTCCCAGTTCCCGCCGCACCGCCCGGCGCAGCTGCTGGCCCCACGCGGTGAGATCGGCGCCGTTCCGGCGTGGCACGAGGCCGAAGGCTTCGTCGATCGAGTAGATCTCCAGGTCCTCCACCCAGCGCTCCAGGATGGTCATCAACCGCTGGCTCATGTCGGCGTAGAGGGCGTAGTTGGAGCTGCGCACCACCACCCCCAGCCGTTCCAGCTCGCGCTTCACCTGGAAGTAGGGCTGGCCCATGGCGATCCCGAGCCGCCGGGCCTCGGCACTGCGGGACACGATGCAGCCATCGTTGTTGGAGAGCACGACCAGCGCTCTCCCGAGCAGGGCCGGCTCCAGCACCGCCTCGCAGGAGGCATAGAAGTTGTTGCCATCGATCAGGGCGATGGCCCGCTGGCGGGTGGCGGGCATGGGGCCTCAGCAGCGGTGGATCACGTGGGTCGCCACTCCCCAGATGCGACCGTCGTCGTGGCCGCACAGCGGCAGGGGGGGATAGGCCGGATGGGCCGGCTCCAGCCACCGCCGGGGCCCCGCGGCGGCCAGGCGCTTGACGGTGAAGCCGCCATTCAGCAGGGCCACCACCACCTGGCCGGGCCGTGGTTCCAGCCGCCGGTTCACCACCAGCAGATCGCCATGCTGGATCCCGGCCCCCCGCATCGAATCGCCACTCACCCGCAGCAGCAGGGTGGCCTCGGGATGGCTCACCAGCAGGTGTTGCAGGTTGAGCGCCGGGGGCGCGGTCGGCTCGGGCCGATCGCCGCGCTGGAGGGGGTACGGGGGCGCCGGATGCCCCCTGGAGCTGTCGACCACGGCCGGAGCACCACGGCCCATCAGCGTAGTACAGATGTACTGGCCGGGTGCCGGGCGTCGCGCCGTGGGCGGATCGGCGGTGCAGGCGGGTGGGGATGCTGCACGAGCCTGGCAGCCATGGAACCCGAATCCAGGCGCGGGGGTGCCAGCCTGCCTGCCCGGTGTTGGCTGCCTGGCCGCAGTTGGCTCCCGGCCGGCTCCAACCCCGCTCGCACGCCCTGAGCAGGAAGCCGATCAGGCCGGGGCGGCACGGAAGCGGGCGACGAAACCCGCCAGGGGCATGGGGCCGCAGCGGCGCTGCCAGCCGATGCCGTCCGGCCTGCGGCGCCAGCAGGAGAGGCGCGGGCCAGCGCGGTGGAAGCAGATCAGATAGCGAAAACGGGCCTGGCGGCTGGCCGGGTTGGCCGTGGCGGCCTCCAGAGCCGGGAGGGGGGCGAAGACCAGCAGGAGTTCCCGCAGACTGGTGGCAGGGGCACCGGTACGGCGGAGCGGAGTGCCGAGCAGATCGGCGAGCTGGTGGGGAGAGCCTCCCGCGGCCAGCCACCAGTGGTGCTGAACGGGACGGCTCAGGGAGAGCAGGGAAATCACGGCGGCGACCACGGCAGGGGGTGGGGAGACCTCCCCCTGCCAGTGCCCGGGCCGTCCCAGCCCGAGGCGGCAGAACCGCAGAGCGCCTCCAGGGCGGGGATCAGCCGGTCACGGACGGCTGGCAGAACAGCACGATCAGCCAGATCGCCCCGAGGATGGGAATGAGCCCGATGAAGATCCAGGGCCAGGGCTTGCCGATGTCGCGGAGCCGGCGCACGCAGAGGGGAATGCCCGGCAGCAGGGTCGCCACCGTGTAGATCGTGTTGAGTCGCGGGGAGATCAGGGCCGTGATGATGGCCACGATCAGGTTGGCCAGCACAAACCACCAGTAGTCCCCACGGTTGGAGCGGCCCTCGTAATCGAAGGAGCGGATCCAGGCGGATGTGTAGGCGTCGATCAGGGGCATGGGAGGGGAAGGGCGACGACGCTGTTTAGACGTCGTCGCCCGTGTCTGCCGGCGATTGTCGTGAAGCGTTGTGCTCCACGCTGGGGTAGGGGCGGCGGGCCGGAGGCTTCAGCCGACGCTCGCCATGTGCCGCATCAGATCGATGCACTTGCAGCTGTAGCCCCACTCGTTGTCGTACCAGGCCACCAGCTTCATGAACGTGTCGGTGAGGGCGATCCCGGCACCGGCATCAAACACCGAGGTGCAGCTCTCGCCGACGAAATCGTTGGAGACCACGTCGTCTTCGGTATAGCCGAGGATGCCGGCCAGCTCGCCCTCGGCGGCGGCCTTCATGGCGGCCTTCACCTGGTCGTAGCTGGCGGGGGTGGCCAGGTTCACGGTGAGGTCCACCACCGACACATCGGGTGTGGGCACGCGGAAGGCCATGCCGGTGAGCTTGCCGTTGAGCTCGGGAATCACCCGACCCACCGCCTTGGCGGCACCGGTGGAACTGGGAATGATGTTCTGACCGGCACCGCGGCCACCGCGCCAGTCCTTCACCGAGGGGCCGTCCACGGTCTTCTGGGTGGCCGTCGTGGCGTGCACGGTGGTCATCAGACCACTGGCGATGCCGAAGTTGTCGTGCAGCACCTTGGCCATCGGGGCCAGGCAGTTCGTCGTGCAGCTGGCGTTGGAGACGATGTCCTGCCCGGCGTAGCTGCTGTGGTTCACGCCCATCACGAAGATCGGCGTGGCGTCCTTGGAGGGGGCGCTCATCACCACCCGCCGGGCGCCGGCGTTGATGTGGGCCCGGGCCGACTCATCGGTGAGGAAGAAGCCGGTGCTCTCCAGCACGTAGTCCGCACCGATCTCACCCCAGCGGAGGTTGTTGGGATCGCGCTCCGCGGTGATGCGGATCGTCTTGCCGTTCACCACCAGCTGACCGTTCTCCACGGCGATATCCCCCTGAAAGCGGCCGTGGGTGGAGTCGTAGCGGAGCATGTAGGCCAGATACTCCACAGCGATCAGATCATTGATGCCCACCACCTCCACATCGCCGAGGCTCACGGCGCGGCGGAAGGCGAGGCGACCGATACGGCCGAAACCGTTGATGCCGATGCGGATGGTCATGGTGCGCAGCGAAGGGAAAACGGTGTGGGTCTCAGCCTACGGAGCGCCCTCCCCAGAGCTGAAGATCCCCTCGGGACAGAGGCTGGAACGCCCATCGGCAAAGGCCATGCCGATGCGCACGTCCCGGCGGGCGCTGGCTCCGTCCGCCGCCTCGGTGAGCACGGGAAGCAGCGCCTCGCTGTAGTGGCGGCGCTGGGCCTGGCTGATCACTCCGTCGCGCTCGAGGGCGCAGAGGGTGCGCATCGCCCCGTTCCCCTTGCCGAACATGAGCATGAAGGCTTCCTTCCTGCCCAGGGGCGGCTTGGGGGGCTCGGCCTGACTCCGGGCCGCGGGGGCGCAGGGGCCGGCGGCCAGCAGCAGCAGGCCGACCAGCGCGGTGAACCGGGCAGACGCCCCTGGCGGAGAGCTCCACGCCGCTGGAGGATGCACGCTCAGGGCTCCTCGTCCTCCAGAAGCAACTGCTGGAATGCGGTATAGAGGTCGCCGTGCTCACGGGCCAGCCGCGGATCCGGGCGGCCCTGCCCTGCCGGGTCCCGCTGGCGGGCAGGCCGTGGCTGGGCAGGCCGCGGCTGGGCAGGCCGTGGCTGGGCAGCAGAACCAGAGCCTGGCGCCATGGCCCCCTCTCCAGCCCCGGCATCGGCCTGCCTGAGCCGGCGGCCAGCCTCGAGCTGACGCAGCCGGTCCAGCAGGTGGGGGGGCACGGTGCCGTCGGCACTGGCCTGCATCAGTTCGCGGAACAGGGCCTCCGGATCGGTCTCCGTCTCCACCTTGTGACGCCCCTGGCCGGATGGTTGGGGCGCCGGCTGGGGTGGGGGCGCCGCCAGGGGCTGCGGCAGGGGCTGGGGCAGGGTGCGTCCGAGCTGGCGGAGCCGCTCAAGGCTGCGGGGGTCGAAGCTCATGGCGATGGCGCGGGGATCGTCGTGAGGGTGCCGTCAGCTGCAGCCGAGGGTCTGGCGGGTCTGGCGGCCCGTCACGGGGTTGGTGCCGCTGGCCACCGCGCAGAGCGCCTTGAGGGCATCGCCGCGCAGCGGCACGTTGGTGAAATCAGCACCGTCGATGGTCACGTCCGTGAACTTGGTGTTGAAGGCGAAGGCGTCCTCCAGCACGGCGTTGGTGAGGTCGGTGCCGTTGAAGATGGCCGAATCGAGCGTGGCTTCACGCAGGTTGGTGTTGCTCAGGTCCGCGTCCTGGAGCTTGGCGCCGAACAGGCTGGCCCCCTGCAGGTCGGCGCCCGCGAGATTCGCGTCCCGGAGGTTGCTGAGGTTGAACGTGGCGCCCCTGAGGTCCTCGCCGTGGTAGTCCGCCCCGATCAGCACCTGCTTGGCCACATCCATGGCCGCCAGGGCCGGCGATGGGAACCACAGGCCGAGGGGCAGCAACAGGGCGCCGAGGAGCAGCACCACAGCGACCAGCGGAGCGCTGCCCAGCCGCCCGCGCCACAGCCCGCGCCACCGGCTGCGGCGCGGCGCGGGCTGGATCGGTTCAGGCGGCTGGGGGAGGGTCATCGCAGAAGCCATGCTGGCGGAACCGGGGGCCCTGACCATCCTGGCCGACCCGGGGGCCGCTGGAGAGCATTGGCCAGGCGGATGCTGTGGCCATGCTGAAGCCGTGGATGGAGCTTCAGCCGATGGCCAGCCGGGGGCGCACGGCGCTGCTGGGCGACTGGGCCGAACAGCGGGCCCTGCGGCTGCTGCGCACCCGGGGCTGGGTGCTGCTCTCCCGCCAGTGGCGCTGCCGCTGGGGCGAACTGGACCTGGTCGTCGCCAAGGGAGAGCGACTGCTGCTGGTGGAAGTGAAGGGTCGGGGCCGGCCCGGCCCCGATGGCTGGGGCCGGGCTGCGCTGGGCAGGGCCAAGCGGCTGCGTCTGGAACGGGCCTGGAGCTGCTGGCTGGTGGAGCACCCCGGCTGGGCGAACGCCACGGCAGAGCTGGTGTTCGCGCTGGTGCCCCTGCCACCGTCGCGACGGCCGGTGCGATGGATCCGCGCCTGGCCCTGACCCAGGGCTGCGGGGCCTCAGGGAGCTGGGGCAGGACTGGGTGCCGGATCCGGGGCCAGATCCGGGGCTGGGGCTGGGGCTGGATCCGGGGCGGTGGTGAACCAGACGGTGCAGCGGTAGCGGAAGTTGTCGAAGCCCACCCCGATCTCCTCGCAGCGCTCGCGGGTGACCGTGGCCCCCGCAGGCATCTGCTCGCGGGCCCGCTGCAGGGCGTTCTCACGGTTCCAGACCGAGGACGACGTGATGCTCCCGGCCAGCACGGCCGGGGCTGGCAGCAGCAGAGCGGCGCCGGCTAGCACCAGCACCCAGGGACGGCTGGACGACGGGGAGGCCGGCCGGCCGAGGGAGCGGCGCATCGGTTCAGCGGAGACTCTGATCTCCGCTCTAGCTCCGGAAAGCCACCCCGGCAGGCAATCTGGATCGGATCCGCCGGCCTCCATGAGTTTCGCCGCCCACCGCACCCGCAAGCGCTTCGGCCAGCACTGGTTGACCGATGCCGCGGTGCTGGATCGGATCGTGGCGGCGGCTGATCTGCGCCAGGGGGAGCGGGTGCTGGAGATCGGTCCGGGGCGGGGGGCCCTCACCGAGCGGTTGCTGCAGACGCCCGTCGCCGCGGTGGGGGCGGTGGAGCTGGACCGCGACCTGGTCCAGGGGCTGCACCAGCGCTTCGACGCGGATGCCCGCTTTGCGCTGCTGCAGGGCGATGCCCTGTCGGTGCCGCTGCCCGCCGCCGACAAGGTCGTGGCGAACATCCCCTACAACATCACCGGCCCGCTGCTGGAACGGCTGGTGGGGCGGTTGGACCGGCCGGTGGCAGAGCCGTACCGGCGTCTGGTGCTGCTGGTGCAGCAGGAGGTCGGCGAGCGGATCCGTTGCAGCCCGGGCAGCAGCGCCTACTCGGCCCTGAGTGTGCGGATGCAGCTGCTGGGCGACTGCCGCCCGGTCTGTGCCGTGCCGCCGCGCTGCTTTCAGCCGCCGCCGCGGGTGCAGTCGGAGGTGATCCTGATCGAACCCTTCCCGCCGGAGCTCCGGCCGGAGCTCGGGCTGGCCCGCGCTGCCGAACAGCTGCTGCGGCGCTGCTTCGCGGCCCGTCGCAAGATGCTGCGCAACAGCCTCGGCGGCCTGGTGGGCGCTGCGGAGCTCCAGCACATCGCCAGCGGCATCGGCATCTCCCTGGAGCAGCGTCCCCAGGAGATCGCCCCCCGGGCCTGGCTCGAGCTGGCGGCCGGCCTGCAGCGCGCCAGCGAGAGCTCCCCGAAGCCGAGCTCCGATGATGCGGGCCAGCGGAGGGTGGACCCGATGGTGGACCGGCGTGCTGAGGGGCGGCGTGCTGAGGGGCGGCGTGATGGCTGAACTGACGGTGTGCGCTCCCGCCAAGATCAACCTCCACCTCGAGGTGCTCGGCCTGCGGGCGGATGGCTTCCACGAGCTGGCCATGGTCATGCAGTCGATCGAGCTGGTCGATGCCCTTCACCTCGCCCCCAGCGCGGATGGAACCATCAGCCTGCGGTGCGATCGCCCGGATCTGCCGGTGGATGGCAGCAACCTGATCGTGCGGGCCGCCACGATGCTGCGTGAGCGCAGTGGTCTGCCGGAGCTGGGGGCCCACATCCGGCTCGAGAAACGGATTCCGGTGGGCGCCGGCCTGGCGGGGGGATCGAGTGATGGGGCGGCTGCCCTGGTGGGTCTCCAGGCGCTCTGGGGGCTGCGGTTCAGCCACCCCGAACTGCTGGCCATGGCCGCCGAGCTGGGCTCGGACATGCCCTTCTGTCTGGACGGAGGCACCCAGCTCTGCTTCGGTCGGGGAGAGGTGCTGGAGAAGGTTCCCCCAGCGGAGGGCGACCCCCTGGCGGTGCTGCTGCTGAAACACCCGGCCAGCAGCGTCAGCACGCCCTGGGCCTATGGCCGCTGCCGGGAGCTGCGCGGCCATGCCTACCTCCGCGATCCGCACGCCTTCGCCCAGCGCCGGGAGGCCCTGCGCCGATCGCCGCTCCTGGCCGGCCTGGCGGGGACCGCTGCGATGCCCCCCGTCCGCAACGACCTCCAGGAGGTGGTGGAGCCGGAGGTCGCGAGCGTGCGCGAGGGGCTGGAGCTGCTGCGCCGCAGCGATCGGCCCCTGGCGGTGGCGATGAGCGGATCCGGACCGAGTCTGTTTGCCGTGTTCCCCGACCTCGACTGCGCCCAGGCGGCCCAGGCCGCGCTGGCCGCCGCCTGCACGGCCGCGGGATTCGAGAGCTGGGCCTGTGCCTTCCGCCCCCGGGGTGTCAGCCTGGAGCCGTGAACGACCCACGCCCCAGCTCCGCCATGGGCGGCACCGCCTCAGACCCCGCTGCTGATGAGGCGCGTGGGACCCAGGCCCGCGCCACGGCCTCGGAGCCTCCCCGCAAGGGCCCCTTGAGCTACCTCTCGGGCGCCCTGACGGCAGGACTGCTCGGCTGGCTCTGCCTGGGTCTGAGCCAGCGCACCGTGCTGTACTACGGCGCGCACCCGCCCCACTACAGCTCCGCCGTCGCCCAGAGCATCGCCACGGCGGTGAAGACCCTGCTCGTGGGCATGGTGTTCCTGGCCACCTTCAGTTTCGGGTTCATCGCCCTGGGGCTGACCCTGGTGTTCGTGCGCAGCCTCTTGCCCGGATCCTCACCGGAGCGGGCCGGTGCCGAGGAAACCCCCTAGCCTCCGGCCATGACTCCCCACGATCTGGGCCTGCTCGTCACCCTGCTCCTGCCCGGGATGCTGCTCTCGGTGCTGATCCTCAGCACCTTTGCGGCCGGCGGCTGATCTGCCCCCGTCGCCGCCTGAGATAGGTTGGCGCCCACCCGGTGCAAGCCAACGCGTGGCCGAAACGCTGCTGTTCAACGCTCTCCGCGAAGCCATCGACGAGGAGATGGCCCGTGATCCCCACGTCTGCGTGATGGGGGAGGACGTGGGGCAGTACGGCGGCTCCTACAAGGTCACCAAGGATCTCTACGAGAAGTACGGCGAGCTGCGCGTGCTCGACACACCGATTGCCGAAAACAGCTTCACCGGGATGGCGGTGGGCGCCGCCATGACCGGTCTCCGGCCGATCGTGGAGGGCATGAACATGGGCTTTCTGCTGCTGGCGTTCAACCAGATCTCCAACAACATGGGGATGCTGCGCTACACCAGCGGCGGCAACTACACCATCCCGGCCGTGGTGCGCGGCCCCGGTGGCGTCGGCCGGCAGCTGGGCGCCGAACACAGCCAGCGGCTGGAGGCCTACTTCCATGCCGTTCCGGGCATCAAGATCGTGGCGGTGAGCACCCCCACCAATGCCAAGGGGCTGATGAAGGCGGCCATCCGGGACAACAACCCGGTGCTCTTCTTCGAGCATGTGCTGCTCTACAACCTCTCCGAGGACATCCCGGAGGGGGACTACATCTGCGCCCTCGATCAGGCCGAGGTGGTGCGGGAGGGCCGTGACGTCACCGTCCTCACCTACTCCCGCATGCGTCATCACTGCCTCAAGGCCGTGCAGCAGTTGGAGGCCGAGGGTGTCGACGTCGAACTGATCGACCTGATCAGCCTCAAGCCCTTCGACATGGCGACCATTGCCCGCTCGATCCGCAAGACCCACCGCGTGATCGTCGTGGAGGAGTGCATGAAGACCGGTGGCATCGGGGCCGAACTGGTCGCGCTGATCACCGAGCAGTGCTTCGACGATCTGGACGCCCGTCCGGTGCGCCTCTCCTCCCAGGACATCCCCACCCCTTACAACGGCGCTCTGGAGAACCTCACGATCATCCAGCCGCACCAGATCGTTGAAGCGGCGCGGCAACTCAAGGCCGGGTTGCTCTGAGATGGCGCGTCAACAGGGCTGGTTCGCCCTCATCCTGGCCCTCGCGATCGCCGCAGGCGCCCTGCTGGCCAGCTTCCCCCTGCAGCTGGGGCTTGACCTGCGCGGTGGCAGCCAGCTCACGCTCCAGGTCATGCCGGCCGGCGCGATCACCCGGGTCGACCAGGAACAGCTCGAGGCCGTGCAGGAGGTGCTCGAGCGGCGGGTGAACGGTCTCGGCGTCGCTGAATCGACGCTCCAGACCGTCGGCGCCGACCAGCTGGTGCTCCAGCTGCCGGGCGAGCAGGATCCCAGCCGGGCCGCCCGGGTGCTGGGCTCCACCGCCCTGCTCGAGTTCCGCGCCCAGAAGGCCGGAACCGAACAGCAGATGCAGGGTCTGCTGCGCCTCAAGCGCCAGGCCGAGGCCGTGCTGAACCGCGAGCGGGCCCGTCGCACCGCCCTCACCTCGCCTGACGACGGCACCCCCTCACCGTCCCCGTCGACCCCCACCTTCCCCGCCCAGGAGTTGGCCACCGCCCTTCGGGAGCTGGGCATCGCGGTCCCCGCCGGCGCCAGTGAGACCGAGCAGCTCGAACTCCTGCTCGATGCTGTGAACACCCGCATCGTGGCGCTGTATGAACCGGCCGCCCTCACCGGCAAGGAGCTGAAGACCGCGGGCCGTCAGCAGCAGCAGAGCGGCACCGGCTGGGAGGTGACCCTGGGCTTCACTCCCACCGGCGGTGAGGCGTTCGCCCGCCTCACCCAGGCGATCGCCGGCAGCGGTCGCCTGCTGGGGATCGTGCTGGATGGCCGCTCGATCAGTGAGGCCACCGTGGGACCCGAATTCCAGGCCGCCGGGATCACCGGCGGCTCGGCCAGCATCACCGGCAACTTCAGCGCCGAGGAGGCCCGGGAGCTGGAGGTGCAGCTGCGCGGCGGCTCCCTCCCCCTGCCGGTCCGGGTGGTGGAGGTGCGCACCGTGGGGCCCTCGCTGGGAGCCGACAATGTGCGAACCAGCCTGGTGGCGGCCCTCTGCGGCCTGGCCCTGGTGGCGGTGTTCATGGTCGTCGTCTACCGGCTGGCCGGGGTCGTGGCGGTTCTGGCCCTGAGCCTCTACGCCCTGTTCAACCTGGCGGCCTATGCCCTGATTCCCGTCACGCTCACCCTGCCGGGGATTGCCGGCTTCATCCTCTCCCTGGGGATGGCGGTGGATGCCAACGTGCTGATCTTCGAGCGGATCAAGGACGAGCTGCGGGAGGGCAACACCCTGATCCGCTCGATCGACACCGGCTTCTCCCTGGCCTTTTCCTCGATCCTCGATGGCCAGCTCACCACCCTGATCAGCTGCCTGGCCCTGTTTTCCCTGGGCACGGGACTGGTCAAGGGCTTTGCGGTGACCCTCGGCATCGGAGTGCTGCTCAGTCTGTTCAGCGCCCTCACCTGCACCCGCACCCTGCTGCGGCTGCTGATGAGCTACCCCGCCCTGCGCCGGCCCACCAACTTCCTCCCACGGGCCGAACTGCCTGCGGCCTCCTCCTGACGAGCCCCCCTGACCAGCCCCCCTCCCCGAAGAGCCCCCTGTACGGATGTTCCTACGCCACGCCATCGTGAGCCTGCGGGTGAACCAGCGCCGCCGGCAGCTCTGGGCCATCTCCCTGGTGGCCCTGCTGTTGAGTGTGATCGGCATCGCCCTGTGCTGGACTTCCCCCTCGATCGGGGCGCCGCTGCGCCCGGGTCTGGATTTCACCGGCGGCACCCAGATCCAGATCGAACGCCGCTGCGCTGACGGCTGTGGCGCCCTGCGGGGCTCGGAGGTGGAGGCCCGGCTCGCTTCGCTGGCCCTGCCTCCCGACAACGATCAGCTGCCACCGAACCTGCGGGGGGCGGGGGTGCAATTGCTCGACGGCGGCCGGCAGCTGCTGCTGCGTCTGCCCAGCCTCAGCCCGGAACAGGGCCAGGCCGTGATCGACGCCCTGACGCCGGTCCTGGGTGAGACCGTCCCTGGGGGCCTCTCGGTCGAGACCATCGGTCCGACCCTGGGCTCCCGCCTGCTGCGCGCCAGCCTGATCTCCCTGCTGGTGAGCTTCCTCGGCATCGCGCTGTACATCAGCGTGCGCTACGACCGGGTGTTTGCCCTGCTGGCCCTGCTCTGCCTGGCGCACGATGTGCTGATCACCTGTGGCCTGTTCGCCTGGCTCGGCCTGCTGGCCGGCGTCGAGGTGAACAGCCTCTTCGCCGTGGCCCTGCTGACCATTGCGGGCTATTCGGTGAACGACACCGTGGTGATCTTCGATCGGATCCGGGAAAAGCGCACCCAGCTGCAGGGATCCTCGCTGGCCGACCAGGCGGATGCGGCCGTGGCCGCCACCCTGACCCGCTCCCTCTACACCAGCTTCACCACCCTGCTGCCCCTGCTCGCCCTGGTGCTGTTCGGCGGCAGCACCCTCTTCTGGTTCGCTGTGGCGCTCAGCATCGGTGTGGTGGTCGGCGCCTGGTCGAGCGTGGCGATCGCCCCGACCCTGCTCCCCCTCTTCTCGCGTCCATGAGGTTCCTGCCGTGAGGCGTTCGATGCGGGTTCTCCCCATCGGCCTGGCCCTGCTGGCCCTGCTCGATCTGCGGCCCGAGCTGCAGCTGCTCGCCGATCACTTCACCCTCACATCGCTCTGGTTCGCGCTCCTCTACCACCCGCTGGCCGTGACGGTGCTGATCCTCACGCCGGACCTCTGGCGTCGCTACCGCTGATCCGCCCGGCGCTGATCCTCCCGGCGCTCGCTGAAAGTGCCGCGGGACAAGGGTTCGATCAGGTCCAGCGGTCCATCACGCCGCGGACGACCACCTCTCGGCAGATGACCTGCAGCACCACCACCAGGGGCAGGGCCAGCAGCACGCCGGGCAGGCCGAGGAGGGTGCCGAGGCAGAGCTGGGCCATCAGCGCCACGGTGGGCAGCAGGCTGACCGTGCGGCTGAGCAGCATCGGCGTGAGCAGAAACGCCTCGCCGTTCTGAAGCACCAGCCGCAGCAGCAGCACCTGAAGCATCTTGGCCGGCGAGACCAGCAGGGCCACCGCCAGGGGGAGCAGGGTCGCCGCCGTGGGGCCGATCGTGGGCACGAAGGTGAGCAGTCCGCAGACCAGGGCGCTCAGCAGGGCCAGGGGGACCTTCAGAAGCGCCAGCCCCGCCCAGGTGAGCAGGAACACGGTGACGGCCGAGAGGGTCATGCCGGCCAACCAACCGCCGAGGGCATGGCGGCATTCGTCCAGCAAGTTATCCATCCGCCCACGCCAGAAACTTGGGGTGAGGGCGATCACCAGCCGGCGGTGGCTGCGTGGATCCAGGGCGAGCAGGATCGCCAGCAGCACCATCAGCGAGAGCTGGATGGTGGTGTTCGCGGCCCCTCCGGCAAACCCGATCAGCTGCCCCCCGAGGGGCTGGAGACGATCCCAGCTGTCCAGACTGGCCAGATCGCCATCGAGGTTCGGCAACCAGTCGACCGTGGAGGTCATCGCCACCAGCCTCGCCGCCACCGCGGGAATCAGTTCGCCCAGCTCGCTGACCTGCTGCAGCAGTTCCGGCAGGAGCTGATGGGTCAGCCAGCTGCCGAGCACGATCAGGATCGCGACCACCACCCCCAGCGCTGCGGGCCTGTTGAGGCGGCAGCGGGCCATCAGCAGGCTGATCGGCACATCGAGGGAGACCGCCAGCACCACGGCGCCGAACAGCACCAGCAGCACCCAGCGCAGCTCCCAGGTCAACAGACCCAGCACCACGAGCACCAGGGCGCCGAGCACCGTGCGCCCGGTCAGGCTGAAGCCTCCATCAGCTGGTTTCGGCATGGCGCTTCCACGGGTCGAGGATGTCGTGGATCAGCACCTCACGCACCATCACCTGGAGGCAGACTGCCAGGGGCAGGGCCAGAAGGAGTCCGAGCGGGCCGAACAGCACGGTGAAGAGGAGCTGGGCCGTGAGGGTGAGGCCCGGCAGCAGCTTGAGCTGGTGGTGCATCACCGAGGGGGTGATCACGTAGCTCTCGAGGTTCTGCACGGCCACGTAGAGCACCAGCACCGCGACGGCCTTGAGCGGCGACTCCAGAAGCGCCACGGACATCGGGAACACGGTGCTCAGGGTGGGCCCGACGTTGGGAATGATGTTGAGCAGAGCGGCCAGCACCGCATTGGCCGCCACCAGCTTGACCCCGAGCAGCGACAGCCCGATCGCCGCCAGGATGCCGACACAGAGCGAACTGATCAGCACCCCCACCATCCAGCCGCTCAGGGCATCGCCGCACTGGATCAGAACCCGCCGGAAGCGACGGCGGTAGAAGGACGGCACCAGCAGCACGGCGGCCTCGCGGTAGGCCTCGGGCTGGGCAGTGACCATCAGGGCCACGGCCACCACGAAGAGCAGCTGCAGCAGCCCCGAGCCCACTCCACCGGCCAGCCCGAGCAGGCGGAGCAGTCCTTCCCGCAGGTTGGCGGGACTGTCCCCACTGACCAGGCCCTGCCGCAGCCACTCCAGCGTTCCATCGGAGCGTCCGTAGAGCATCCGACTGGCCGAGGCCATGGCCTGGCGGAGCAGATTCAGCAGGGTCTCGGCGGCTGCCGGCAGCTTGCCGATCAGTTCGGCGAACTGCTCCACGAACGGAGGGATGACGGCGGTGCCGATCACGGTCACCACCAGCAGCACCAGCAGAAGGCTGAGCACGACCGCCAGGGGGCGCCGGCATCCCAGGCGCTCGCGTACCCAGCCCACAAGGGTGCAGAGCGCCATCGCCAGCACCACGGCGGCGAACAGGAACATGAGGCTCTGCCGCAGGTTCCACAGCAGCACCAAGGCGGAGGTGAGGCCGAGAAGGCCGAGCCACTGGCCGAATCGCAAGGGGGGTGTCTCCCTACTGAGCGGAAGCCTGTTCGTCAGCCTGGTTCCCGGAGAAGCCGAGGTCATGGCTGTCCGCGTAGCGCTGGGCGAACCGCATGAACCGCTCGAAGTCGGCGGTGCTCTTCCAGGTGTAGGTCACTTCGAGGGCGCTGGCCTTGCCATTCACGAACCGGGCCTTCACCTCCCGCGTGACCAGTTCCCCTTCCTCGTCCACCATGAACATCCCGGTGATGTCGCCCATCGCTTCGGGGGCCAGGGCTTCGGGCTCCTCGAACACGAACATGGCCTGGCCGGTGCGACCGTCGCGGGACCGGGTGAGACGGATGTCGGGCACGACCGGTTCGTCCACGCCGCGGAAGAACTGTATGGCTGCGCCCATAGGGGTGTGGCAAAAATGGATCCTAGGGGGGGACTTCCGCTCGGCTGGCCCGGCCTGGACAGCCCCGGGCCTGACACCTCCTGACATAGTGGGCGCAAGCTGGCTCCGCTCAGGCACGGTCTTCCATGCTTTCCGGCCCTCCGGTTTCCGCCAATGTCACCCCTGAGGGCCTGCTCGAACGGTTCCAGGCTGCCGCCGCGCGCCAGCGGCGCACCCTTCTGAGGCAGCTTGAGCAGCGAGCCGAGGAACTGCGGCCGCTCCTTCCGGATCACCTGGCGGCCCTCGATGCCACCGGCGATGACTGGGGCGCGGGGGCTCTGATTCAGCTGCTGCTGGCCGGGGACGGGGCCGAGCGGCAGGCGTTTCTCGAGCGCCATCCCGACGGCTGGCTCGCCACCCCCAGTGCGGCAGCGATCGACTACAGCCCGCTCCAGCACCACCTGGCCCTGATGGAGTACGAGGCTGCGGACCGCCTTACCAGCACCTTCCTGCGCGAGCTGGCCGGCCCGGATGCCGTGCGGCGCGGCTACGTGTACTACAGCGAGGTGCCGCCGATACCTGGCCCCGATCTCGACAGCCTGGACCGGCTGTGGGTCTGCTATTCCCGCGGGCGGTTCGGCTTCTCGGTGCAGGGTCGCCTGCTGCGGGCCTGCAATGGCCGCTGGGAGCAGCTCTGGCCCAGGCTCGCCTGGAAGGACGGCGGCCAGTGGACGCGCTATCCCGGCTCCTTCCAGTGGTCGATCGAGGCTCCCGAGGGTCACATGCCCCTGGTCAACCAGTTGCGGGGGGTGCGCCTGATGGATGCCCTGCTGAACCATCCGGCGCTGCAACAACGCATCAACGCCTGAAGGCTGTCGTGCCGCCAGCGGCTTAGGGTCAAGACGGCACCTGCGGATCCAGGTTGATGGCCCTGCGCTGGTCAGACTTCATCACCCCGTCCACCCTGCAACTGGCGCCCCTGGTCGAACTGCTGCTCGAGCCGATCCGCTGCCTTCAGGCGCAGGCGGAACTGCAGCTCGGCCTGCACGAGGCCCTCGTCAATGCGGTGCGGCACGGCAACGGCTGCGACCCTGCCAAGACGCTGCGGATCCGGCGGATCGAAACCCCCCGCTGGGTTGTGTGGCAGGTGCAGGACGAAGGTCATGGGGTGCCCCGCGAAGCCCGTGGCGGGCAGCTGCTGCCGGAAGCCGAGGCCACCGATGGACGCGGGCTCTTCCTCATCCACCACTGCTTCGATGACGTGCGCTGGAGCGCCCGCGGCAACCGCCTCCAGCTGGCCGTGCGGCGAGGACGCCTGGGCCCGGCCGTCAGCGCCCGTGGCTTGGGCAGCCGGGGTCGCTGATCTCGGCCTTGAGCCAGAGCAGCGCGTGCTCCACCAGTTCGATGGCCCGCTCCCGGGCGGGCGTGATCTGGCGCTGGGCGGGATCGTCGGCCTGGAGGAGATGCACCATCGCCGCTGCCAGCTGCTCAGCAGCGCGCCTGGGGCGCTGGCTCTTGAGGGCATGCCACTCCCGCTCGTGGATGGCGAGCCGGCGCTGGAGTTCTCGGGCCTGGTCGGCCGTGCCCTCCGGCCAACCCCTGCCGACCCCTGGGGAGCTGGTCACTGGGGAGCTGGCTGATGGGGACTCGGCGGCGTGCATCGAGGCGAGCTCCACTGGACGAACCACGGGACGGGGTTCCATCCTGGCCGGAGAACGTCGGCCCCGGGCCGTTCCCAGCCATGCGGCCCTCCCATCCCCGCCGCTTCCGCTCGGAGACCCCGCCGGGTGTCCGTCAGCCCGTGCGGGTGCTGCATCTCCTCGATGGGCTGTTCACCCAGGCCTCCCTGGCCAGCCACAGCAGCGGGGCGGTGCGGCGGCGGCAGCGGCAGCGGCTCGCCCTGAGCCAGCGGCTGCTCGATCCACCCCCCCCGGAGCTCGTGCCGCCGCACCGCCTCGAGATCCTCTTCTGGCGCTGGCTGCGCTGGGGGACGGTGGGTCTGCTGATCACCTGGCTGCTGCGGCGCTGAGCCGCCGCCTGGCCCGGTGGGCCAACGCAACGGTGCTAGCTTCTGGCCCACGGGCGCTGCTGCTGTGTGATCGGGCTGTTTGATTCCAGCGAGCGGTTCCTTCGTTTCTGCGAGGCCTTTCAACACCTCACCAATTCCCAGTCCCTCCAGGATCTCTTTGCCCTCTACTGCAAGGGGCCTGGACCCGGCTATTTCCTGGAGTTCGGACTGGCCAACGGCACGTCACTCTCCAACACGCTGCTGCTCGAACTGCTGGGTTGGAAGGGTCTCGGCGGTGAGCCCAACCCTGTGCTGAGGGAACTGGCCCAGGCCAGGCGTTCGATCCCCGTGGTCGCGGAGGCGCTCTATGCCACCAGCGGCGATGTGCTGCACTTCGCCTGCAACGGGCTCTATGGCGGGCTGGAGGAGGCGGGTGAACGGCTCGTCCAGGAGGCCCGCGCCGCCTACACCGAGTCGATCGAGGTGCAGACCATCACGCTCGGCGATCTCCTCGATCGGGAGAAAGCGCCGAAGCGGATTGATTACTTCTCGTTGGATGTGGAAGGCGCCGAGGAGATGATTCTCTCCCATCTGCCCCTGGATCGCTATCGTTTTGCCTGCCTCACGGTTGAACACAACTATTCCGCCCAGCGTCCGCGGATTCGTCGCCTGATGAAGCAGCAGGGTTTCCAACGCGTCTTCCGGGAACTCAGCGGCCATGACGACTGGTACGTCAACAGCGCCATGCGCTTCCGCGGCTGGCCCCAGCGGACCCTGCGCCGCCTCAACGATGAAAGGGGGCGGATCCATCTGGCCCGCTGCCAGGCCGGCGCCCTCGATGACCGCGACAAGGCGATCGCGACGCTCCATGCCACGGTGCTGTCCCGGCCGCGTCCCCACCCCCGCAGCTTTCTCGAGTTGGCGTCTCTGTTGCTGCAGGCGGAACGTCCTGCCGAGGCCCGTCAGGTGCTGGAGCGAGCCCGCCAGCTCCATCCCGCCAACGCCAGGATCGGCGCCCAGCTCGAGCAACTCGAGTAACCCGAGGGCGGCGCCCCAAGCCGCAGGCTGCCGCTCCGGCAGACGCACGCAGCCTCCGCAGCCGGCAGCAGGGTCAGCGCGGCGGCCCGAGCGGGGAGCTCAAGACTTGTGAAGCAATCCTAGTTCTGGTATCAACAGCTACAGAACTGCAGGAGAGTGAAGTCGAACCAGAGGAGTTGTCCCATGGCTGCGCTCAACCTCCCCCTCCCTGCCAATGCCGCCGCCCAGGGCCTGCATCCCCGGGAATTTCTCGCCTGGGCTGACCATCACCAGCGGGATCGCCGCCGTCACGGTGCCGAGATCGCCCAGATCACCGAGCATCACGATCTGAACCCCTCCGGAGACGCGGTGCATCAGTTGCAGGCCTGGGCCCTGCGTCAGGCCCATGCCAAGCATCTCCACGACAGTGCCATCGCCCAGATCCGCTTCCAGGGCGGCTGAGCCGCCTCAGCCCGAGGGCTGCAGCATGCTGAGCAGCACGGCCCTCTCGGCCCATGGGGCCTGGGGATGGCCGCGATGCACCCCCTGCTGCATGGCGACCACCATGTCGCCGGCGCGGCAGAACACCGGGATCGGCTTCAGGCCCAGCAGGATGGGGCAGTCATCCCGTCGCCGTCCGCGGCGGGCGTTGCACAGGCGGTTCAAGCCGCGCAGCCAGGGCATCCGATGGGAGCCGGGTACGTAGCAGAACGGCCCCTCGGCCAGGCTCGTCACGTCCGAGAGGTAGAGGAAGGCCTTGGCCTTGATGCCGCCGCCGTCGGTGTGCAGGCCGCGGGTGGTGGTCACACCTGCGTTCAGGTACAGGTTGCGCACGTGCACCCGGAAGGGCCGCCGGAACGCCCGCTCCAGCAGCCCGGTGACCAGGCTGTCCTGCAGCGCGCCGACGACATTCTCCGTACAGCTCTCGAGGAGCAGTTCGGGATGGAAGACATCGACCATGCCGCCGTCCTCATCGTCGCGGACACTGATCACCGCCTTCGCGGAGTCCACCATGCGCCGGTAGCCGCGGATGGCCCGCTGGCCACCCCGGTTGAGCAGCACACGGGCGCTTCCATCCCCGGCGGCGGGGCTGGCGGCATGGGCGCGCGCCGCGGCGACCACCGGCTGCAGGGCAGCCAGCTCGTCCGGCCCCACCGCGCCCTGAATGACCACCAGGCCGGAACGCCGCAGGCATCGGGCCGCAGCGCGGAACCGGCGGGGGTCCTCGGCGAGGCCGAGGGCCTGGAACAGCGGCGGAGGCGGGCTGCTGCGGTGCTGCGGAAAGCCCTCCGGCCGCTGCGGCTGTCGCAGGGCAGGAGGGCTGGAAACGACGGTCGCCATCGGGCCAGGTTAGGTGGGGCCCAGGTCAGGCCCCCCAGTGGAGCTGCCGAGGTCCCGGCGGGGATCAGGCGTCGTAGTACATCACGAACTCATGGGGGTGGGGCCGCTGACGCAGCTGCTGCACCTCCTCGTACTTCATCGCGATCCAGTTGCTGATGAAGTCCTCGGTGAAGACTCCGCCTTCCATCAGATAGTGCTTGTCGGCGTCGAGGGCCTCGAGGGCACCGTTGAGGGAGGCGGGCACGGTGGAGATGCGCGCCAGCTCTTCGGCGGACAGCTCGAAGAGGTCCACATCGGTGCCGTCGCCGGGATCGATCTGGTTCTTGATGCCGTCGATGCCGGCCATGAGCATGGCCGCAAAGCCCAGGTAGGGGTTGGAGAGGGCATCACCGGAGCGGAACTCCAGGCGCTTGGCCTTGGGGCTCGGCCCGGTGAGGGGAATGCGCACCGCCGCTGAGCGGTTGCCCTGGGAGTAAACCAGGTTCACCGGCGCCTCGAATCCGGGCACCAGACGCTTGTAGCTGTTGGTGGTGGGGTTGGTGAAGGCCAGGAAGCTCGGGGCGTGCTTGAGCAGTCCGCCGATGTACCAGCGGGCGGTCTGGGACAGGTTGGCGTAGGTGCCCTCCCCGAAGAACAGCGGGTTGCCGCCTTTCCAGAGGCTCTGGTGCACGTGCATGCCGCTGCCGTTGTCGGCGAAGACGGGCTTGGGCATGAACGTGGCCGTCTTGCCGTACTTCTTGGCGACGTTGCGCACGACGTACTTGTAGATCATCACGTTGTCCGCCGCGCTGATCAGTTCGGCGAACTTCATGCCCAGTTCATGCTGGGCCGTGGCCACCTCGTGGTGGTGCTTCTCGATCGGCACCCCCAGGGCCGCCATGGTGAGGATCATCTCGGTCCT
Source organism: Aphanothece stagnina RSMan2012 (assembly GCF_046764815.1). Taxonomy (NCBI): domain Bacteria; kingdom Bacillati; phylum Cyanobacteriota; class Cyanophyceae; order Chroococcales; family Aphanothecaceae; genus Aphanothece; species Aphanothece stagnina. Next base: position 186,561 of record NZ_JBKOUC010000001.1, on the reverse strand, counting down.
CATGTCCTGGAGGGTGTCGTTGGGCGACACCGGGAAGTAGCCCTCCTTCAACTGGATCTTGTAGGCGAGGTTGCCCCCCTCCTCCAGACGGGCGTTGTTCCAGGGAGCTTCGATCGAATCGACGCTGTAGAAGCTGCTGCCGCTGCCGGAGGTGTAGCGAACGTCGTCGAAGACGAAGAACTCCGGTTCGGGTCCGAAATAGGCCGTGTCGGCGATGCCGGTGGAGCCGAGGTACTCGAGGGCCTTCTGGGCCAGCGCGCGGGGGCAGCGGCCGTAGGGCTGGCCGCTGCGCGGCTCCTGGATCGAGCAGATCAGGCTGAGGGTCTTGTGGCCGTAGAAGGGGTCGATCCAGGCGGTCTTCGGGTCGGGCACCATGGCCATGTCCGACTCGTTGATGGCCTTCCAGCCCCGGATCGAGGAACCATCGAAGGCAACGCCGCTGGTGAAGGCCTCGTCATCGATCAGGTCCTTGCACACCGTGAGGTGCTGCCATTTGCCATGCAGGTCGACGAATTTGAGGTCGATCAGCTCAATGCCCTCGTCCTGGATCTGACGAAGGACCTCCTGGGCTGTGTTGGCCATGACGATGTCGGTTGGGTGCCGTCCCGGTGCCGGCGTCGCTGGAACGTACGGAGCAGCCGGACCGCCGCTATGTAGCTGTCGTAACCGAATGACAGGACCGGGCTGCGTAACTGTTTCTGTCAGATCCGCCAGATCCCTGCTCCAACCTGCGATCTGGCCAGTTGCTGGTGCTAGCTTCCGGCCCAGGTGCGTCGATCCACTCCAGCCATGCGGGATGCCATCACCGGTCTGATTGGCCGCTACGACCAGCTGGGCCGCTATCTGGACCGGGCGGCCATGGATCGGATCAACACCTACTACTCCGAAGCCGAGCTGAGGCTCCGGGCCGTCGAGCTGATCAACGCCGAGGCCACCGAAATCGTGCGGGAAGCGGCCCAGCGCCTCTGGCTCGACGATCCCGAGCTGATCCTGCCCGGGGGGAATGCCTACACCACCCGCCGTCTCTCGGCCTGCCTGCGGGACATGGATTACTTCCTCCGCTACGCCAGCTACGCGCTGATCGCCGACGACGCCACCATCCTCAACGAGCGGGTGCTGAACGGTCTCGATGACACCTACAAGAGCCTGGGCGTCCCCACCGGCCCCACCGTGCGCAGCATCGCGCTGATGGCCGATGTGGTCTGCGAAATGCTCGGCAGCGAGGGGCTCAGCGATGCTGCCGCCCTGGCGGCGGTGGTTCGCGTCCCGTTCGACCATCTCTGTCGCGGCCTGGCCGCCAGCGACGTGCGGCTGCGCTGACCTCCGTGTCCGGATCCTCAGCTGCGTAGGCTCAGGCCATCCCTCCCGTCCACCCCGTTTCCGGCCCCTTGTCTGCGCTGCACACCGTCAACAACGCCCACCGCCGCGCGCTGGGACCGATCGCCACACCCGATCGGCTTCTGCTCGGACCGGGCCCCTCGAACGCCCATCCGACGGTGCTGCAGGCCCTGTCGCGCAACCCGATCGGCCATCTCGATCCCCTCTACGTCGAGCTGATGGGTGAGGTGCAGGAGTTGCTGCGCTACGCCTGGCAGACCGACAACCGCCTCACCATTCCCATGAGCGGCACGGGAAGTGCGGCCATGGAAGCCGCCCTCGCGAACACCCTCGAACCCGGCGACAAGGTGCTGATCGCCGTGAAGGGCTACTTCGGCCTGCGCCTGGCGGACATGGCCGGCCGCTACCGGGCCGATGTGGTCACGATCGAGCGCCCCTGGGGCGAGGCCTTCACGCTCGAGGAGATCGAAGCGGCGCTCAGGGAGCATCGCCCCGCCATCCTCGGCATGGTCCATGCCGAGACCTCCACCGGCATCCTCCAGCCGATGGAGGGCGTCGGTGAACTCTGCCGCCAGTACGGCTGTCTGCTGCTGCTGGACACCGTCACCTCCCTGGGTGCCGTTCCCGTCCACCTCGATGACTGGCAGGTCGACCTCGCCTACAGCTGCAGCCAGAAGGGGCTCAGCTGCCCGCCGGGTCTGGGCCCCTTCACCATGGGCCCCCGCGCCGAGGCCAAGATGGAGGCGCGCCGGGGCAAGGTGCCCAACTGGTACCTCGATGTGACCCTGCTGAACCAGTACTGGGGCACGGACCGGGTCTACCACCACACGGCTCCGGTGAACATGAACTTCGGGATGCGGGAGGCCCTGCGCCTGCTGGCTGAAGAGGGGCTTGAGCACGCCTGGGCGCGGCACCGGCGCAACGCCGAGAGTCTCTGGGCCGGGCTCGAAGCCCTGGGTCTCGAACTCCATGCCCCGGAGCATCTCCGCCTCCCCACCCTCACCACCGTGCGGATCCCGGAGGGGGTGGATGGCAAGGCCTTCACGCTCCACCTTCTCAACAAGCACGGGATCGAGGTGGGCGGTGGGCTCGGTGCCCTGGCCGGCAAGGTCTGGCGGATCGGCCTGATGGGCTACAACAGCCGTGCGGAGAATGTGGAGCTCCTGCTGGAACTGTTCCGCACGGAGCTGCCGGCCTTCAGGCCCGGTGCCCAGACAGGCCGCCCAGCCGCCGTCGCCGTCTGAACCAGTCGCCGAGCTGTTGGCTCGCCTCCGCCGCCATCACGCCCGGCAGCACGCGGGTGTGGTGGTGAGCACTGGGGTGATGGACCAGATCCAGGTTGCCCCCCACCGCACCGCGCTTCGGATCGGGCGCGCCGAACACCAGGGTGCCGACCCGGGCCTGCACCAGGGCTCCCGCACAGAGGGGGCAGGGCTCGAGGGTCACCAGCAGGGTGCAGCTGTTCAGCCGCCAGTCACCCAGCAGCCGCGAGGCCTGGCCGATGGCCATCAGTTCGGCGTGGCCGAGGGGATCCCCTTCGCGGTGGCGTCGGTTGCTGCCCCAGCCGATGCAGCGCCCCTGCCCATCGAGCACGGCAGCCGCCACCGGGATCTCGCCCCGCATCCCCACCCGCTCGGCACAGCGCAGCAGGCGCTCCATCCAGAAGCGATGGCGCCGCTCCTCGGCCTCGCCGGGGCTGGGCCCGGCTGCTCTGGCCTCCATGCCTCTGGCTTCCATCCCTCCCTTGTAGCCCACGACCACAGGTGAGAATGGCCCCACCCGACAGCCCGCCGTTGGCAAGCGCGCCACCAGCACCGCGGGCGATCCCGCCCCTCCCCTTCGCCAGCCCCGACCAGCCCGACGCCAGGCTGCAGGCCTTTCTCGAGCAGGCGTCGGCCCAGCTCTGTGCCTGGCTGGGAAGCGCTGCGAGCCGTTCGCCGCTGCCGGGCCTCAGCGTGCTGCCCTGCATCGAGCCCCAGCGGCTGGGCCTGTCCGATGAGGTGTTGCTGGCGGATCTGCAGCTGGTGATGGATGGCGCGTTCAGCCCCAGCCATCCCGGCGCCCTGGCCCACCTGGATCCCCCGCCTCTGCCCGCCTCGATTGCGGCGGATCTGATCTGTGCCGGCCTCAACAACAACCTGCTGGCCGAGGAGCTCTCGCCGAGCCTCTCCAGGCTGGAGCGGAGCCTGGCTGCCTGGCTGGCCGAGCAGCTCGGACTCGGCAAGGGGGCCGGGGGGGTGGCAGCCAGTGGCGGCTCGCTCTCCAACCTCATGGCCCTGGTGACGGCCCGTCAGGCCGCTGGACTGGGCTGCCGCGGCGATGCCGTGGTGGTCTGCAGCGCCGATGCCCATGTCTCCCTGGCCAAGGCGCTGACGGTGATGGGGCTGCCGCCCCAGGCCCTGGTGCGGGTGCCCACCGGGCCCGAGGGCGGTCTCGATCCGGGCCGGCTCCAGGTTCAGCTGGAGCGGCTGGCGGCGGGGGGCGTACCCGTGATCGCCGTGGTGGCGACCGCCGGCACGACGGTGCGGGGGGCGGTGGATCCGCTAAAACCGATCGCGGCGCTCTGCCGCCGCTACGGCCACTGGCTGCACGTGGACGGGGCGATCGGCGCGGTCTTCGCCCTGAGCCCGAGGCACCGGCACCGGGTGGCCGGTCTGGAGGAGGCCGATTCGGTGACGGTCAATCCCCAGAAACTGCTGGGGATCACCAAGACCTCCTCGCTGCTGCTGCTGGCGCGGCCCCAGGCCCTTGAGCTCGCCTTCGGCACGGGCCTTCCCTACATGGAACCGAGCTGGGGCGGCGCCCATGGCGGCGAGCAGGGGCTGCAGGGCACCCGTCCCGCCGAGATCCTCAAGCTCTGGCTCGGGCTCCGGCAGCTGGGTCACGAGGGGATCGAGGCCGTGCTGGACGGGGCCATCCAGCGCCGACGGGAACTCCAGGCTCTGCTCGCCGCCATCCCCGAGCTGACGCTGCTGGGGGGACAGCTCCATCTGCTGGCCTTCACCCTGCGGGAAGGGAGTGGCGCGGCCGCCGAGGACTGGAGCCAGCGCACCCGGCAGGCCCTGCTGGACCAGCAGTTGATGCTGTCGCGACCGCTGCATGGCGGGCGCTACCACCTCAAGGCCGTGCTGGGGAACCCCCACACCCGCTCCGAGCATCTGCGCCGCATCAGCGGCGTGGTGGCCGAATCGGTACGGTGCCAGGCAGGTGCGCCCTGGCCATGACCCCGCAACCGAACCGCCGCGGTCGTCTGGTGGCGATCTTCACCGGGGCCGTCTCGATCCTGATCGGCATGCTGTACCTGGCGCTGATGGTGGTGCTCGACAACCGCGGCCCCCTGCAGCCGCCACCGCCCGAGGCCCTGGGGCTGAGCGCAGTCGCCCCGGCTGCTGCTGTCACCCCATCCGTGCAGAGGGACGCGGCCTCCGCTAGCGCTCCGGGCGCGGCGGCAGCTGGCGCTCCCGTTGCCGCAACGGTTCCACCACCCGGCTGAGCGCCGCGTCGAGGAACTGCCGCAGCGCCCCATCCCTCCGTCCGAGGTCGTAGTGGCGCTGCACCACCTCCTGGATGCCGCCGTCTCCCCAGTCCTGGTCGCGCTCGAAGTAGGTGATGAAGCTCTGCCCGGCCACCCGCGTCAGCCAGGCGGCACTGACCGCCTGGATGGCGCGGCTCAGCAGCAGGGCCGGGACGGAGACGCTCAGCGCCGCCGAGAGCAGATTCATGCCGCCCTTGATCAAGCCCAGGCCGGCCAGGGTGCGACCCAGGGAGAGGGCCAGGTCCTGGGCACTCTCCCGGCTCAGGCTGACGCCGTAGATCCGGCCGATCTCCACCACCATCTGGGCGTTCACCGCAGCGGCACCCAGCAGGTCAACGCCGGGCAGGGGGGTGACCGCCAGAACCCCGGCGCCGATCCACATGTAGCGGTCGACGATGCGCAGGGCGTCATCGCGGCGCTGGTCGGCCAGCAGCTGGCGGGTGGCATCCCCCAGCCGACGGCACTGGAGCAGCAGATTGTCGGCGATCAGCTCTTCGCCGTCGGCGTGGAGCACGGCGGCGAGGCGCCTCAACAGGGCCTCCACCTCGGGCGGAGGCTGCAGCGGCCGCCCCCCCGGCATGGGGATCGTCTGGGGTGAGGCACTGGCGGGGATCACATCGGCGGGCGCGATGCGGCCGGCCGTGCGGCGGCGCAGCAGCGCGAGCAGGCGTGCCTCCTCGTCCTCGCCGCGCAAGTCGCACTTGTTCAGCACCAGGAGCAGGCGCTTGCCCAGGCTGGCCAACGCCTCGAACACCTGCCACTCCGAGGCCCGCAGATCCCCGTCCACCACCACCAGGAGCAGATCGGCGCGGCTGGCCTGCTGGCGGGCGTGCCGCTCGCGGGCCTGGCCATCACGGCCGGCCTCGAGGATCCCGGGGGTGTCCACCAGCCAGACCGCCCGCTGCAGCCCCCGGAGCCGCAGGCGGTAGGGCGTGCTCTCCCGGGTGGATCCCATCGGGGCACCGACCTCCCCCACCAGCTCCTGGAGGAGGGCCCGCACCAGTGAGGTCTTCCCCGCCGATCCTGTGCCGAACACGACGATCACCAGGTCCCCCCGCTCCAGTTCGACGGCCATGCGCCGGCGCTCCTGGTCCAGCGCCTCACGCTCCACCGCATCGCGAACCCGCGCCAGGGTCTGGTCGATCGCCTCGAGGTTGCGGGCGGCCGCCTCCCGGCGGGATGACGGCGCTTCCGGCGGCAGGGCGTTGCGTTCGCCGCCGCCCTTCGAGGAGCGCCCCAACGAGCGGATCCACGGCCAGGCGAGCTGGGCCAGCAGCAGCACGGCACCGGCCAGCAGCAGGAACACCACCGGGCCCACCAGCCCGTAGGGCAGAACCCCGCTCAGTTGCCAGACCAGCTGGTTGATCGCCTGCAGCACCATCCCCACGACCAGCAGGGCCAGCAGCAGCAGGCCCGCGGCAAGCCAGAGACGGGTGCGGTTCTTCACGGCCTAGGAAGCGGTGGCCCGGAGGATGTCGCCCCACAAGCCAGCGGCGATCGCACTGGAGCCCTGGGTGGGCGCATTGTCATCGTTGCCGAGCCAGATGCCCACAACCCAGTGGCGCCTGGGCTCGTACCCCACGAACAGCAGATCGCGCGCCTCGTTGCTGGTGCCGGTCTTGCCGCCCTCCTGGCCACCGAGCCGGGCGGCGCGCCCCGTGCCGCTGCTCACGACGGCCCGCAGCAGGTGCTGCATGGCACGGGCGGCTTCCGGACTGACGGCACGCCGCCCCGGTGAGGCACTGGCCGGGTTGCTGGCCTGCCGCTGGCGGCACCGGCCTGGATCCTCCCCAGGGCAGGTCTCGGCGTCCACCAGGCGCTTGATCGTGCTGGGGACGTGCCAGGTGCCGTCGTTGGCGATGGCGGCGTAGGCGGCGGTGAGCTCGAGCAGGGTCACCTCGCTCTGCCCCAGGGCCAGGCCCGGCACGGCAGCCAGCGGGCTGGTGATGCCGAGATCCCGCGCCTTCTGCACCACGGCTTCCAGGCCGACCTTCTGGGCCAGACGGAGGGCGGCGGTGTTGCTGCTGCGGGCGAAGGCACTGGTGAGACTCAGGCTGCCGCTGCAGTCACTGGCGAAGGACTGGCCGCGCCAGCTCAGGGGACCGCACCCCACCGGGTCACCGGGTCGGCTCCCCCGTTCAAGGGCCACCAGGTAGGGGAAGAGCTTGAAGGTGCTGCCGGGCTGACGCAGGGCCATCGAAGCCCGGTTGTACTGGCTCTGTTCGTAGTCGCGCCCACCGACGATCGCGACGATGCCACCGTTGCGGGCATCCAGCACGACCACGGCTCCCTCGCCGATGCCCAGGCCACGGCTGCTGGCCAGCCGTTGCCGCAACAGGCGTTCCACCTGGCGCTGCACCGCGGGGTCGAGATGGGTGTCGATCAGGAAGTTGCCCTCGGCGGCCACGGCGGATCCGACCTGATCACTGAGATCGCGGCGCACCTGATCGGTGTAGAAGGGAGCACCGCGGAGCTCGGCGGCGCGGCGGCAGGCGTCGGGCGCCAGCTTGACCGGACTGCGCCGGGCCGTTCTGCCCGCATCGGCGCTCAGCCGTCCGGCATCCACCATCTTGTTGAGCACCCCATTGCGGGACTCGAGGGCGGCCTGGGGATCGAAGCAGGGGTCGTAACCGTTCGGGGAGGGCAGCAGGCCGACCAGCAGGGCGGCCTCCTCGAGCTTGAGCTCGGCCGCGGGCTTGTCGAAATAGTGGCGCGCCGCATCCTCGAAGCCCCATCCCACCCCGAGGTACACCCGGTTCAGATAGCTCAGCAACAGGTCGCGCTTGCTGAACCGGGCCTCGAGCTGGAGCGCCACCAGCAGCTCACGCCACTTGCGGCCCAGCGTTTCACCCTGCCCCACCTGGTCGGGGTAGAGGCTGCGGGCCAGCTGCTGGGTGAGGGTGCTGCCCCCCTCCAGCACGCGGCCGCCGATCAGGTTGGTGACCAGGGCCCGGGCGGTGCCGACCGGATCGACCCCGGGGTGCCACCAGAACCTGCCATCCTCGCTGGCGAGCAGGGCATCGATCAGCACGGCCGGGTAGTCCCGCAGGTTCGCCAGCTCCCGGTGCTCCAGCCCCTGCACCGAATTGATCGGGCGACCGCGGTTGTCGTAGAGGGCCAGGGGGCCGCGCACGGTCGCCAGACTTCCCCGGATCGGCCCCTGCAGCATCGAGAGGGCGAGCAGCAGCACGCCACCACCCGCCACGGTCACCAGTCCCAGGCTGGCCATCCGGACCAGGCGTTCCAGCTGGGGCATCGGCCGACGCTGAAACTCGAACTCCGGCACGCCGGGCTGGTGGCTGGGACCGAAGCGCACGCTGTCGCCATCCCGGAGCAGCAGCTGCTGAATCCGCCGACCACGCCACCACAGCCCGTTGGTGGAGCCGTTGTCGCTCAGCAGCCAGGTGCTGCCGCGCTGCTCGAGAAGGGCATGCTGACGGCTGACGGCGCCATGGTCGATGGGGATTTCCGAGGACGGATCCCGCCCCAGGCGGTAGGCGCCACTGTGCAGGGCGACCTGCCGGCCCCCCAGCCCGGGCAGGTGAATCAGGAGCTGGACCCGGCCCGGCTGGCTCAGCCGCCGCCAGCGCTGGCGCAGGGCCTCAAACGCGGCGATGGCCATGGCCCCTCAGCAGGTCGATGGCGAAGCAGAGCACGGCCAGGTTGATGGCGATGTCGGCGATGTTGAAGACCGGAAACGCCACGGGAACGAAGGCCAGAAAATCCACAACGGCCCCCATCCGCCAACGGTCGATCCCGTTGCCCACGGCGCCGCCGAGCAGGAAGCCCACCGCCAGGCTCCGCGGCAGGGTCATGACCGCTTGCCGGCGGATCCAGATCACCACCCCCAGGCCCACCAGCAGGCTCACCAGGCCCAGCATCTGGGTGGCCCCCGTGAACAGGCTGAAGGCCGCCCCGGTGTTGTGGGTGAGCTGCAGGGCCAGCACACCGGGAAGGAAGGGCTGGGGGAGGCCAGACACGAGGTTCGCGGAGGCCCAGGCCTTGCTGAGCTGGTCCAGCAGCACGATCAGGGCCGCCAGCCCGTAGCTGCGCCACTGGGGGGCCGTCACGAGGGAACCAGCAGAAGACGCCGCAGTCCCAGCGCCACCAGGGCGACGGCACAACAGAGCAGGAGCTGTGACAGCAGGGGAATGACGGAGTAACTGATCAGCAGCGAGAGGAGGGCCGGCCCCCAGCGGCCCGCCACCGCTCCGATCAGCAGGTTGAGCACGCCGCAGATCTGCACGACCGCCAGGCCGAGCAGGCTGGCCAGCAGCAGGTTGAGCAGGGAGTTCATGCCGCGCTGTCGGGCCAGCTTGCCGGTGACCCACCCCGCCGGAATGAACCCGGCCAGATAGCCGAAACCGGGATCCAGCAGGTAGGCCGCGCCACCGCCGCCATGGAAGACCGGCAGCTGGAACAGGCCGAGGCTCAGGTAGCCCACGGCCGCCAGAATCGCGCTGCGGGGGCCGCAGACCAGCGCCGTCAGCAGCAGGGCCGGGACCTGCAGGGTGATCGGCAGGGGGATCACGGCCCACTGACCGTCAGTGCCGGGGAAGGTCACGGCAGCCTGGATGAGCCCCCCGACCAGGATCAACAACAGGCCGGCAACCGCACCGCTCCAGTTCGCTAGGGCCCGCAATGCATCCGCACAGGTCTCGCCCCAGTCTGCCGTCTGGGGGTGAGGCTGTCGCGGCTGCACCCAGCCACTTCCCACCGGGCTTAGATGGGGAGCGTGGATGGGCAGGAGAAGGCTGGTCATGGCGGATCGCTCCAGGGCGGCGGACGACACGGCGGCTGAGCCAGCGGCTGAGGGAGCGGCTGAAGTGGCCGCTGAGATTGCCGCTGAAGTGGTCGCCGAGGTCGGCTCAACAGCGCCGTCGGTCGACGAAGACCAGCGCAGCGAAGCCAGGCGCTGGGCTGTCGGTGATTCCGCCTGTCTGCGGGGCCTGCCGCGCTACCTCAAGACCGCCGAACCGATGCCGATGCTGCGACCTCCGGATCTGGTGGACATCGGCGAGGTGGGGGTGGTCGTCGCGGAGCGGGCCCTCGGCCAGTTGGCCGTGCGCTTCCGCCGGGGCACCTTTCTGCTGGATTCAGGCCAGCTGACCTCCCCCGAGGGACTCCCCTGAGGGACTCCCCTGAGGGACTGCTCTGGGGGACTCCCCTGAGCAGCCCGCTCGGCAGGCGACTCAGTTCCGACCGGGCGCGCGGCCCTGCAGGCCACTGAGAAACATTGGCACGAACGTGTCGAAGAAGAGCTCGGGCTTCTCCTGCCACACGCGCCTGGCTGCCAGGAAGCGCGATTTCTGCAGGTCCGGTGCAAGCAGGGTCTGGGGCAGCCGTTCCAGCAGGTAGGCCGGCCGTTGCCAGGCAGGAATGGTGTTGGCGATGTCAACCAGATTGGCCAGGCGGCGCAGTTCAGCCCCTGCCGTGATATCCATGCCGGCGGCGTAGGCGGCGTGCTCGATCAGGGAATAGCGGTGCTTGGCCTCATCCACCCGCTGCCGGTGGGCGGGACTCTGACGGGCGATGCGGCTGAGCCAGCGGTTCCCCCAGCGCACATGACTGGCTTCCTCGGGAAGGATGCGCTCGAGCGTTGAACGGATCTTCTGGTTCTCCTCCGTTGGTGGCGCCTTCTTCAGGGCGTGGATGTGGGCGGAGAAGGTCTGACAGCCTCGCTTCTCGGTGGCATTGATCGAAGCCAGGGCCGCCACGATGCCATCCTCCTTGCGAAGGGTGGATTCGTTCTTGTCGAGCAGGCGATTCAGTTCGTCGATATAGGACGACGTGGGAGGATTGCCAATCGGTTCGCCCAGTTCGACCAACAGATCGGTGAGCCAGACAGCGTGGCGGGCTTCATCGTTGACATGGTGGGAGAGGTCCCGGACCAGCTCCGCAGGCTCGCCATCCAGGAACTCGATCAGGTTGGTGAGTTCCGAGCAGGACCGCTGTTCGTTGAAGCGGTAACTGTTGAGAAACAACATCTGCACATCCCGCTTCTGCACGACCTGATCCATCACCTCCCGCGCGCTGAGGTTGTTGGAGAGTTTCTTCGGGTAGGTGACAGGCATGAACCGTCAGGATCGTGACTTGACGTTAACGGCCCGGCACCGACCCGCGTGGCGGCCGGACTGGCCGCTGCCGGCTAGACCCGGGGAAAGATCCGGCGACATCGACCATGCGGCTGACCTTCGTGCCGATCCACGTGTTCCGCGAAACCCCTGCGGTCACGTTCTTTGACGCCAGCGTGCCGGAGAGCAACGGCTCCGACGTGGTGTTGCACACGGGAGCGGCGGTGTCCCCTCCCGATGCCGGGGGATTTCAGCAGTTCTACGTCCACGCGCACCAGATCGACCACAACCTGGTGCTGCAGGGTCGCCGCACCTACACGCTGCTCAACCCCGCCTGGCCGCACGTTCACCACGTGGTGCATCTCGAGCGGGTGATGGGCGCACTGCAGATTCCCACCGGCACTTACCACCGCTCGGTGTCCGGCGAGGAGGGCAGCCTGGTGCTGAACCAGGCAACACGGGATCCGGAGTTCACCTACGCCACCGAGTTCATTCCAGTGAACGTGGAACAGCGCCCCGATCTCCAGGCTGCTCTGGCCGCACCGGCCTGCGTATGGCGCTGGCGCAACGGTCACATCTGCCGCGACCCAGCCTGAACCGGCCGGCCCCGGTCAGCTCTGCAGCGCGGGCGCCCGCTTCTCCCAGATGGCCGCCGCCTGCGCGAGGGCATCCTGCGGACCGCAGAGGCTGAGGCGGGGCCGGGGCAGATGGCGCCGGGCGGCCGCGAGCAGCTGCTCGGGCGTCACGGTCTCGGCGAGCTCAAGCGTGCGGGCCACATAGTCCTCCCCGAGCCCATGGCCGAGCACGAGGGCCTGGCGATCGGCGATCTGGCCGCAGGTCTGGCGGCCCATGGCGTCCTGACCCCGGAACTTGGCCTTGGCCATGGTGAGGGCATCGGTCTCCAGGGGCTCTTCCAGAAGACGTTCCCATTCCTCCAGCAGGCAGCGGGTGGCCTCCATCGCCCGTTCCGCAGAGGTGGACAGATGCCAGACGAACGGCGTGGCACCGCAGCGGGCGGGCATGTGCACGCCCACGTCGTAGGCCAGCCCGCGCTCCTCCCGCAGCAGCACGAAGAGGCGGCTGGACATGCCCATCCCCAGATGGGCCTGGAGCAGACGCAGGGGCAGGGCATCGGGATCGCCCAGGGGCACCGTGGCGCTTCCCAGCAGCAGCACCACCTGCTCGGTGTCCTGCGGATGGAGGGCCAGCGAGGGGCCGGGCAGGCCAGGGGCACCCGCATGGCGCTGCGGCAGGGCGGTGGTCCAGGGGGTCTGCACCAGCTGGTCCACCAGGGCGGCCATCAGGCTGCCGTCCCCGGGGATGTCGCCACAGATCACCAGCAGTGCCCCCTCGTCCCCCAGCTGCTGGAGCAGGGGATGGAGTGTCCCCACGTCGAGCGCCTCGAGCTCGGCCTCCACCCCCAGGGGGTCATGGCCGTAGGGACCGTCACCGTAGAGCTGATGCCGCAGCTGGTCATGGGCCAGCTGGAAGGGGTCCTCCTGCTGGCGCTGCAGGCTCTGGAGGTTCAGCTGACGCTCCAGCTCCAGCTGGTCCGCTTCCAGGCTGGGCTGGCGGGCCATGGCCAGCAGCAGCGGCAGGAGGTCCGGGGCATCCTCGGTGGCGCACTTGAGGCTGATCACCAGCGCGTCCTCGTGGGCCTCACTGCGCAGGGCCGCGCCCCGGCCCTCGACCAGATCCGCCAGCTGTTCGGCGTCCAGCTGTCCGCACCCCCGGGTCATCAGTCCGGCCAGCAGCTGCATCGCCCCGCGGCCGCCCTGCGGGTCACGGCTGCTGCCGCCGCGGAGCCACAGGCGGGCCGCCACCAGCCCCACCCCCGGCCGGTGCTGTTGCACCAGCACGAGACCGCCGGGGAGGGTGTGCTGCAACCAGGAGGTCATGCGGGGGGTCTCATGCGGAGGGTCTCATGCGGGTACGGCCTCGAGCACGCAGGCGAGCGCGGGATCGAGCAGGGGCAGGGTCCGGGCCTGGAGCTCCGGCGCCGTCCAGCGGCTGATCTCCGCCAGAGGAGCATCGAGGCCATGCCGACGCCGCCACAGCAGGTTGCTGCCGATGGTGGCGGCCACCCCACCGGCAGATTCGAGCCCGAAGCGGTAACCATTCGCCACCAGACGCTGGGCCCGCAGCCATTCCTCTGCGGCCATGCCTGCCTCCGCGAGGTCCTGCCAGACCTCGCCGATCGTCTGGCGCACCAGAGGCAGATCGGGCTCCTCGCAGATCGCTTCGAGCAGGGCGAAGCTGCCGCACTCGAGCACGTGAAGGTCGAGGTCGACGCTCTCAACGATGCGCAGATCCTCCCGGAGCCGCTCCACCAGCCGGCTGCGGCGGCCCTCGGCCAGCACCGTGGTGAGCAGGTCGGCCCCCATCACGGCGTGCAGCTCGTGGGCGGGCGGCAGACCCCACAGCATCAGCAGCCGGGCGGACTCCAGCCGGGGCAGGGCGATGCGGTGCAGCCCGGGCTGCACGCTCAGGAGGGGGCGCGGTGCCGGTTCGGGAACGGTGGCGAGTCTGGCCAGCGCCCCCTCCCGCAGGCGCCGGGCCAGGAGCCCGGCGTCCGTGTCGGTCTGCTGGGAATCGAAGCTGGGATCCAGGGCGCCGCTGAGTGCCAGCACACAGGTGTTGGCCCCGTACAGGCGCTGCTGGAAGGCGCCCATGCTGGCCGGAGTGTGCTGCAGCAGAGCCTCCCGGCGTCCCAGGATCGGCTGGCCGTAGGCGTGGGGGCCACAGGCCTTCAGCAGCAGCTGCTGCAGGGCGACCTCATCGGGCTGATCCTCGCTCTGGGCGAGCTCCTCGAGCACCACCTGCCGCTCCAGCTGGAAGGCCTCCGCCTCCAGCCGAGGCTCCAGCACCAGCTCCAGCAGCAGATCCAGGGCATCAGCCGCCGCCGCCGGCGGAATCAGCACGTGGTAGTGCACATCATCGAAACCGGTGGCGGCATTGCTGTTGCCACCCATGGCCTCGATCCGGCGGTCGAACTCCCCCGCATCCAGCCCCTCGCTCCCCTTGAACACCATGTGCTCCAGGAAGTGGGCCAGGCCGCTTTCCTCGGGTCGTTCGTAGACACTGCCGGCGCGGCACCAGAAGTCGAGGCACACCAGTGGGGCCTCCGGCAGGGGAAGCTGCACCACCTGCGCTCCGTTCGGCAGCAGCTCCACCCGGGGGTCGGCCAGACCTGGCAAGCGGCGGGAGGGAGGGGCCAGGGGCAAGGGGTGGGTGCATGGCAGGATCGGCATTCTGCTGGCTGGTGATCCCCTGTGAGCACCGTTGAGGTCGAATCCGGGGCCCTGGGCGGGGCCGCAACCAGAGCCAGCGGTGGGATCCATCCCCTGGTCGACGCCCTTGCCGAACGCATCCGCGCCAGCTGGCAGACCCTTCCTGGCCTCGCGCCGCTGCCCATCGACCCGGAGCTCGAGGCGATCAGCGGCAGCCTCGATGGCGAGGCCCTGTTCATCCGCAACGAGCTGCGCCAGTGCCGGGGCCTGCGCAAACTCCACCTCGAAACGGCCCGGCTGGGGGCCGGCCTGCAGATCCTCCACTGCGTGCTGTTTCCTGATCCCCGCTTCGACCTGCCGGTGTTCGGCGCCGACATCGTCGCCGGCCCGGCCGGCGTGTCTGCGGCCATCGTCGATCTTTCCCCCGTGACCGGGTCACTGCCGGCCGGCATCAGCACGGCGTTGGCGAACCGTCATCCGCGCCGCTACCAGCAGGAACGGGAGCTTCCTGGCTGGGGGTCGATCTTCTCGCCCCATGTGCGCTTCGTGCGGCCGGTCACGCCCGAGGAGGAAGCCTCCTTCATCGCCGAGGTCGGCGAGTTCCTGGCGGTGCTGAGCGACGCGCTGCGCAGCAGCGAGGCTCAGGCCGTGGATGCCCCAGCTACGGTTGATCGATGGAACGGCCAACTCCGATATTGCAAGCAGCAGAAACAAAACGACAAGACCCGGCGGGTCCTCGAGAAGGCCTTCAACCGGGAGTGGGCGGACCGGTACATCGAAGAGCTCCTTTTCGACGATCCTCCGGCCCTCTGACGCTGCTGGGACGGGAGGTGAGCCCCCGGCGTCTGTCGCTGATTCTCGGAGGCGCCGTGCTGGTGATCCTCGGCGGGGTGTTGCTCGCCCGTCAGGGGCGGCCCTCGGCGCCGAACCCCGCCTCCAGCCCGGCGACCCCCCTGCAGCCGGCTCGCTCGAGGATGGTCGCGGCCCTGGGGCGGCTCGACCCCCGGGGAGAGGTGCGCCAGGTCGCCGCCCCGATCAGTGGCATCGGCGGCAGCCCCCGCCTCACCCGCCTGCTGGTGCAGGAGGGGGATCAGGTGTCCGCGGGCCAGTTGCTCGCCATCTTCGACACGGCCCCGCCCCTGCTGGCCGAACGGCGCCTGCTCGATGTGCGCATCGCCAACCTGCGCAGCCGCCTCACCGTGCAGACCCGGGACATCGCCCGCTACCGCTCCCTCAGCCGCAGCGGTGCCATCCCCAGCGGTGAGCTCGACACCCGGGAAACCGACCTGCTCGAGCTCCAGGGGGAACTCCAGGAGGCCCTGGCGGAGCGCGACAAGGTCAGCGCCGATCTGCGGCTCACCGAACTTCGGGCCCCGATCAGCGGGACCGTGCTGCGGCTGCACGCCCGGGTGGGTGAACGTCCCGGCGACGACGGCGTGCTCGCCCTGGGTGCCAGCGAACGGATGGAGGCCCTGATCGAGGTCTACGAGAGCGACATCGACCGGATTCGCCTCGGTCAGACCCTCACCCTCACCAGCGAGAACGGCGGCTTCGAGGGGAGCCTGCGCGGCCGGGTCGAGCGGATCAGTCCCCAGGTCCGGCAGCGCGAGATTCTCGAGACGGATCCCACCGGTGATGTGGATGCACGGATCGTCGAGGTGCGGGTGGCCCTGGATCCGCAGGATGCCCAACGGGTGCGGGAGCGCACCGGGCTCAAGGTGATCGCCCGCTTCGACCCCTGATGCTGGAGCGTTTCTGGCGGAGCCGGCGGATCCCCCTGGCCTGGCTGCTGTTGTCCCGCCAGCCGCTCAGGCTGGCCGTGGCCCTGGCGGGCATCGCCTTTGCCGGGATCCTGATGTTCATGCAGCTCGGCTTCCGGGACGGGCTGTTCGATGCCAGCGTCACGATCCACAAGCTTTTCGACACCGATCTGGTGCTGATGAGCCCCCGCACGATGAGTTCGATCGGCATGGCCGGGTTCCCCCGCCGGCGGCTGATCCAGGCGATGGCCGACCCCGCCGTACAGGACACGACGCCGGTTCACTGGAACCTGCTGCTCTGGAAGAACCCCGACAACGGCCGAACCCGCTCCATCCTGACCCTGGGTTTCGAGCCCAGCGATGCCCTCTTCGACGAGCCCGCCCTGAAGGCCCAGGCCCAGGTGCTCACCCAGAAGGGGCGCGTGATCTTCGATGAACGCTCCAGAAGCGAGTTCGGACCGATCGCCGCGTGGTTCCGCCAGGGCCGCATCGTCGAGACCGAGGTGGCGGGCACGCGGGTGCGCGTGGCCGGTCTGGTGAGCCTGGGACCCTCCTTCGGCGCCGACGGCAACATCCTGATGAGCCGGGAGACCTATCTGCAGCTCGTGCCGGGCACCCCACCCGGCAGCATCGAACTCGGGCTGATCCGCCTGGTGCCCGGGGCCGATCGCGAGGCCGTGCTGCAGCGTCTCGAGCGGGCCCTGCCTGACGACGTGCGGGTGTTCACCAAGGAGGGCTTCGAGGAATTCGAGAAGACCTACTGGCGCACCAGCACGGCGATCGGCTTCATCTTCACCCTGGGCGCCGCCATGGGCTTCATCGTCGGGTGTGTGATCGTGTACCAGATTCTCTATTCCGACGTGAGCGATCACCTGCCGGAATACGCCACCCTCATGGCGATGGGCTACCCGCTGCCCGGGCTGCTGGGGGTGGTGGCACGGGAGGGGCTGATCCTCGCCATCCTGGGTTACCTCCCGGCCTATGCCGCCGGTCAGGGCCTCTACGCCCTGGTGCGCAGCGGCACCAATCTGCCGGTCAGCATGAACACCCCGAGGGCCGTGATCGTCTTCACCATGATTCTGGTGATGTGCATGGGTTCAGCCGCCCTGGCCATGCGCCGCCTGGGGGATGCCGATCCCGCGGAGATCTTCTGATGACGCCCGCGCCCACCCCTGCCGCCACCGACCCGGACGCCACCTCCCCCCTGGTGGAGGTCCGGGGGCTGAGTCACTGGTACGGATCGGGATCGATGCGCCGCCAGGTGCTGCAGGGGGTGGATCTCACCATCGCGCCGGGCGAGGTGGTGCTGCTCACCGGCCCCTCGGGCTGCGGTAAGACCACCCTGCTCACCCTGGTCGGCGCCCTCCGCCAGGTCCAGGAGGGCTCGGTGCGGGTGTTCGGCGAGGAACTGAACGGCGCAGGCCGGTCTGCCCGCCAGCGGCTGCGCCGTCACATCGGGATGATTTTCCAGGGGCACAACCTGCTGCGCTGCCTGAGTGCGGAGCAGAACGTGCAGATGGGTTCCGACCTGCTCGGCGGTCTGGGCTATCGCGCCCGGCGGGACCAGGCCCGCGAATGGCTGCGGCAGGTGGGCCTTGGGGATCAGCTCCACAAGCTCCCCCACGACCTCTCCGGTGGCCAGAAGCAGCGGGTGGCGATCGCCAGGGCCCTGGCGGCCCGGCCCCGGTTGCTGCTGGCGGACGAACCCACCGCCGCCCTCGACAGCCGCAGCGGGCGGGAAGTGGTCGATCTGCTGAAGGGCCTGGCGCGGGAACAGGGCTGCGGGGTGCTCATGGTCACCCACGATCCCCGCATCCTCGACGTGGCGGATCGGCTGGTGCAGATGGAGGACGGCCAGCTGTCGGCCGGTTCCCTGGAGCTGGTCGGTGCGGGTTACCGCTGAGCCCGGTTGGTTAGGCTGATGACTGATCTGACCCCAACGTGCCGACCATATGGCCAAACGCCGGAATCTGAAGAAGGAAAAGCAGGAACGCAACCGCGCCTACGCCCGCAAGTTCAAGAAGCGCAAGCTGCGCAACGATGGCCGCGGTGAAGGCGCCGGCAACGGCGTCACCGGCACCGCCAACAACGGTGGAGCCGCGGACTGAACCCTGGTCGGCGTCGCGCCGCCCACCAGTCCGTTGATCGGGATCCCGAGGGATCCCTTTTTTGTGGCCCGGGCCGTGGGCCGGCACGGGCGACGACCGCTGGGAGTCAGCCCGGGTCTGTGGGGCCCATCCTGCGCACGTCCATTCCGATCTCCCCGCCCCGCCATCCGGCCTTCGGCGCCCATGTTCATCAGCGTCGTCATCCCCACCTACAACCGGCTCCCCATCCTCGAGAAGTGTCTCCGGGCCCTGGAGCATCAGCAGGGCCATGCCGCCCTCAGCGGATACGAGGTGGTGGTGGTCGACGACGGCTCGACCGACGGCACCGTGGCCTGGCTCGAGGCCCACGCCGCCGAACTGGCCCATGTGCGGTTGATCTGCCAGGACCACGGTGGACCGGCTGAGGCCCGCAACCGGGGGGTCGCAGCGGGCCAGGGTGATGTGGTGGTGTTCATCGACAGCGACCTGGTGGTGACCCGCTCCTTCCTGGCCAGCCATGCGGCCGCCCTGGCGCACAGCTGGAGCGAACGGGGGGACCGACGCTGCTTCACCTATGGCGCTGTCATCAACACCGCGGATTTCGAGGATCCCACCCGGGAGCGCCACAAGCTCCGGGATCTCTCCTGGGCCTACTTCGCCACGGGCAATGTGGCGATTGCACGGGAGGTGCTTGAACAGGCCGGCCTGTTCGACACCGGCTTCAGGCTCTACGGCTGGGAGGATCTTGAGCTGGGCGAACGGCTGCGGCGGCTCGGGGTGCGCCTGGTCCGCTGTCCGGAGGCGGTCGGCTACCACTGGCACCCAGCCCTGCGGCTCGAGCAGATCCCCGATCTGATCCGGGTGGAGCAGGAACGCGCCCGGATGGGCCTGGTGTTCTTCCGCAAGCACCCCACCCGCCGCGTCCGCCTGATCATCCAGTTCACCTGGTTTCACCGCCTGCTCTGGGAGCTGCTCACCCTGGGCGGCCTGCTGAACGAGCGGAGTCTGCGGCCGTTGTTGGCCTGGTTGATCCGCCGCGATCGGGCAGCCCTGGCGATGGAGATCCTCCGCCTGCCGCTCAACCGGATCGGCGTTCGGGCGCTGCAGGCCCAGGCCCGGCGTGAGGGGCTGGCCTGACGCCGCACCCCGTTTGATAGGGTTCGTGGGTTCCACTCACACCGCACACCTGCGTGTTTCGGGTGATCTGGGGCGCAGCGGACGGTCAACAGCTGCAACGCACCGGTGTCGCGGGGCCATGAAGCCTCGAGCCCAGACGTTGAGGCCACCACCACCGCGGCCCCGCGATCCCTAGGCAGGTGGAGGCAAACCCGAAACCCCAACCCCAATCCCATGGCTGTCGTCACGCTCGCCGAAATGATGGAGGCGGGTGCCCACTTTGGGCACCAGACCCGTCGCTGGAACCCGAAGATGTCGCGCTACATCTACTGCGCGCGCAACGGCGTTCACATCATCGATCTGGTGCAGACCGCCGTCTGCATGAACAACGCCTACAAGTGGGTGCGCAGTGCCGCCCGCAGTGGCAAGCGCTTTCTCTTCGTGGGCACCAAGAAGCAGGCCTCCGAGGTGATCGCCCTGGAGGCCAACCGTTGCGGCGCCGCCTATGTGAACCAGCGCTGGCTGGGCGGCATGCTCACCAACTGGACCACGATGCGCGCTCGGATCGAGCGGCTCAAGGATCTGGAGCGCATGGAGTCCTCCGGCGCCATCGCGATGCGTCCGAAAAAGGAAGCTGCCGTGCTGCGGCGTGAACTTGAGCGGCTCCAGAAGTACCTCGGCGGCCTGAAGAACATGCGCCGCCTTCCCGATGTGGTGGTGCTCGTCGACCAGCGGAGGGAGACCAACGCCGTCCTCGAGGCCCGCAAGCTCGACATCCCCCTGGTGTCGATGCTCGACACGAACTGCGATCCGGATCTCTGCGACGTGCCCATCCCCTGCAACGACGACGCCGTGCGCTCCGTGCAGCTGGTGCTGGGACGCCTGGCCGATGCCATCAACGAAGGGCGCCACGGCTCCTCGGAACAGGCGCAGAGCGACGACGCCTGAACGGCGTCCCCTGGGAGTTCCGTTCCTGCACCATCCCCATCCATCGTCACCTGATCACCACACGTCATGGCTCAGATTTCGGCAAAGCTCGTCAAGGACCTGCGCGACAAGACAGGCGCAGGCATGATGGACTGCAAGAAGGCACTGTCTGAAACCAACGGCGACAGCGACAAGGCCATCGAGTGGCTGCGCCAGAAGGGCATCGCCTCCGCGGAGAAGAAGGCCGGCCGTACGGCCGCCGAAGGTGCTATCGGCTCCTACATCCATACCGGTGCCCGCGTTGGGGTTCTGGTGGAGGTCAACTGCGAGACCGACTTCGTGGCCCGGGGTGAGATCTTCCAGGAGTTGATCCGCAACGTGGCCATGCAGATCGCTGCCTGCCCTTCCGTCGACTACGTCACCACCGACGCCATCCCGGCCGAGGTGGCCGATCGGGAAAAGCAGATCGAGATGGGTCGTGATGACCTGGCCGGCAAGAAGGAGGAGATGAAGGAGAAGATCGTGGCCGGCCGGATCGGCAAGCGCCTCAAGGAAATGGCCCTGATGGATCAGCCCTACATCAAGGACAGCACCATGACCGTGGCCGAACTGGTGAAGCAGGTCGCTGGCAAGGTGGGCGAGAACATCCAGGTGCGCCGCTTCGTTCGCTTCAACCTCGGCGAGGGCATCGAGGTGGAGAAGATGGACTTCGCCGCGGAAGTGGCCGCCATGCAGGCCGCCTGATTCCACCGGCTCCCCAACCCCCTGCCCGATCCCAACCCAGCCACCGTCGTGGACTCCCTGCTGGAGGCGCGTCACCAGCTCGCCGGCATGCGCCGGGAGCTGCAGCGCGGCAATCCGGAGTTGTACCGGCACCTGGCCCTGTATCTGCAGGTGCTCCGCCAGAGCCTCCTCCAGGTCATCCAGCAGGCCTGTTTCCACCTGGCGACCCAGGTGCACCCCGACCGCTACTGCCGCATGACGGCGTCCAGCCGCACCGAGCTGCACGAGCGGATGGAGGATCTGGTGCGACGGGCCAGTGCCCTGCTGACCGTGGAGCAGGTGGCTGCCATGGCGGCGCAGATGGCCCGCCAGGAACGCCGTCCCCCCCAGCACCTCGCCAGCAGCGAGGCGCAGGAGCCCCAGGCGTTCAGCCCGGCGGGGAGGCCCCCGGGGAGGCCGGCCGGGAGGAATGATCCCGTCGGCTCGATCCAGCTGGGCATGGAGCCACCGATCGATCCCCGCCTTCTTCAGGGCCGCGATGCGGACGCGTCGGGCCCTGCAGGCCTCGAGGCAGCGTGGCCCGAGGTCGGGGCAACGGCCCCCGATCTGGCCGCCCTGCTCGACGCGATGGTCGAGGCGTTGGAGCCATCGGGGACCCAGGCTGCCGACACCCCCCAGGCTGCCGGGACCCCGGAACCGCTCGCCTCCCCCTGGGAGGGGGCGGTGCTGCCCACGGACCCCCCGACCCTGCTGCACTGGCTCGACGGCTATGAGCGGGCCCTGGCCAGACGGCTGCGCAACCTCTCCCACGCCCTCAATGTGCAGTTCCTCAGGCTGGGCCTGACCCGCGGTCTGCTCCCCGTCGGTCTCCTGGATGCGGCCCTCAGCGGGCAGGTGGAGCCCCTGCAGGCGCCCCCGAACCTGCTGCGGCTCTCCGTTCCCGTGGCGGTGGAGCCGGGGCCGGAGTCGGGCCCGGAGTCGATGGATCTGGTCGCTGTGCTGCTGCGCCTCCCCGATCTGGAACTGGAACAGCCCCAGCTGCGCACCTGCCGTAGCCGACTCCTCCAGCACCGCCAGGAGGTGCGCAGAATGGCGCAGCAGTATCGCCGCGTGCAGCGGCGGGTTCGGACCCTCGAGGCGGAGCGGCTGTGGCTGGAGGACAACCGCAGGCCCACGACCACCGGGGAGCAGAAGCAGCCTCCGCCGGACACCAGCCCCTCGCCGCCACACCCGAGAGCTGGCTGAGCACCCTGCAGCAGGCACTGCAACTGGAGGCGGACCGGGGCTTCACGGACCTGATGGGCCGCCGGGAGCGCTTCAGCGGCTTTCTGGCGCGCAACCTGCGTGAGGCCGACCCTGCAATGCCCGAGCCGCAGCAGCGTCAGGAGCTGGCCGCAGCCTTCGAGGGCTACGGGGAGCTGAGCCCGGGCCGGCGCCAGACCCTCGTGCGCCGCTGCCGGGAGCACCTGCACGCGCTGCGGCGCTCGCTGCAGCCGGCCACCCCGATGGGCCCGCCGCGGCTCCGCCTCACCGCGACGCCCTCGGCCCCTCCGGCCTCAACGGAGGGACGCGGCGGAGCGCCGGCTCCTGCCTGGAACCCGGAATCGCCCCTTGGCGAGATCCGGGGCATCGGTCCTCGAACCGCGGCGCGGCTGGCTCAGCTGGGCCTCTTCGTGGTGCGCGATCTGGTGCATTACTACCCCCGCGACTATCTCGATTACGCCAACCTGGTGCGGATCACGGGCCTGGAGGTGGGGCGCACCGCCACGATCGTGGCCACGGTGCGGCGTTGCCATGGATTCAGCAGTCCCCGCAACCCCAATCTGGCGATCCTCGAGCTCCACCTGAGCGACCCCACCGGGCGCATCCGGGTCAGTCGCTTCTTCGCCGGCCGGCGGTTCGCCAGCCCGGGCTGGCTGAAGAGCCAGGAACGGCAGTACCCGCCCGGAGCCACCGTGGCCGTCAGCGGCCTCGTGAAGGAGAGCCCCTACGGGCCTGCCTTCCAGGATCCACTGATCGAAGTGCTCGAAAGCCCCCAGGCCCCGGTGCGGCACAGCGCCATCGGCCGGCTGATGCCCGTCTACGGGCTCACCGAGGGACTGGGTGCGGACAGGTTGCGCCAGGCGATGGCCGCGGTGCTCCCCCTCGTCGAGCAGTGGGGGGACCCTCTGCCCGCCGACCTGCGGCGGGTGGAGCAGCTGATCGATCGGCCCCAGGCCCTGCAACAGATCCACAACCCCTCGACGCAGGAGCTGCTGCGGGCCAGCCGCCACAGGCTCGTGTTCGACGAATTTCTGCTGCTCCAGGTGGGCCTGCTGACACGGCGACGCGAACTCACCAGCCGGCCCGCCCAGCCGCTGCAGAGCCCCGGCGGCGACAGTCTGGTGACGCGCTTCCTGGCGTTGCTTCCCTTCCCCCTCACGGCGGCCCAGCAGCGGGTGCTCGATGAGATCCGCGCCGACCTGGCCCGCGAGCAGACCATGGCCCGCCTCGTGCAGGGGGACGTGGGCAGCGGCAAGACGGTCGTGGCGATCGGCGCCCTGCTCACGGCCATCGATGCGGGCTGCCAGGGCGCCCTGATGGCCCCCACGGAGGTGCTCGCCGAACAGCACTTCCGCAAGCTGGCTGCCTGGTTGCCCCAGCTGCACGTGAGTTGTGCTCTGCTCACCGGTTCCACGCCGGCGCGGCGGCGGCGGGAGCTGCTCACGGACCTGGCCAATGGCCAGCTGCAGCTTCTGGTCGGCACGCATGCCCTGCTGGAGGATCCGGTCGCCTTCGCCCGGCTGGGGTTGGTGGTGGTGGATGAGCAGCACCGCTTCGGAGTCGCCCAGCGGAACCGACTGCTCGCGAAGGGCCTCCAGCCCCATCTGCTCACGATGACGGCCACCCCGATCCCACGGACGCTGGCCCTGTCCCTGCACGGGGATCTCGAGGTCAGCCAGATCGATGAACTCCCACCGGGGCGGACGCCGATCCGGACCACCCTGCTGCGGGGCTCCGAACGGGATCGGGCTTACAGCCTGATCCGGGACGAGGTGGCCCGGGGCCAGCGGGCCTATGTGGTGCTCCCCCTGGTGGAGGAATCGGAGAAGCTCGATCTGCGCTCCGCGGTGGAGGTGCATCGGCAGCTGAGCCAGGAGATCTTTCCCGACCTCATGGTCGGGCTGCTGCATGGCCGCATGGCCAGCCAGGAGAAGCAGAAGGCGATCCAGGCCTTCGCCGCCGGCCAGAGCCAGGTGCTGGTCAGCACCACCGTGGTGGAGGTGGGCGTCGATGTGCCGGAGGCCTCGGTGATGGTGATCGAGCATGCCGAGCGCTTCGGCCTGGCCCAGCTGCACCAGTTGCGCGGCAGGGTGGGCCGGGGTGCGGCGGCCTCCCATTGCCTGCTGCTCAATGACAGTCGCCAGGCCCAGGCGAAGCAGCGGCTGGACGTGCTGGTGCGCTCCACGGACGGCTTCGAGATCGCCGAGATGGATCTGCGCCTGCGGGGCCCTGGCCAGGTGCTCGGCACCCGGCAGTCGGGCCTGCCGGATCTGGCCCTGGCGTCCCTGAGCGACGACGGGGCGGTGCTCGAGCAGGCCCGCCGCGTCGCCCAGCAGATCCTGGGACAGGACCCGGAGCTCGCCCACCATCCCCAGCTCGCGGCGTTGCTGGCCCGCCAGCGGGCGCGGCTGACTGCCGCCGTGCGGCTCAACTGACAGGTGCCAGCCAGCCACGGACGCGGCTGGCCCAGACTGGACGCTGCCGTTCGGCCCGCGATGGCGCTGCGTCCCTGGAATGGCCTGGCGATCCAGCCCAGCTCCGAGCCCCTCTGTCCCCTGCCCGCGGAGCTGCTCCGTCTGGAGCCCCATCCCTACAGCGCCCTCGGGGCGCCCTATGGCGCCGCTGCCGGACCGTTCCAGCTGCGCCAGGGGGTGATCGAGCGTCTGCTGATGGCCCAGGCCAGCCTGCAGCGACTCCGGCCGGAGTGGCGGCTGGCGATCTTCGATGGCTGGCGCCCCGTAGCCGTGCAGGCCTTCATGGTCGAGCACACCATCCGGCAGCGCTGCGCCGAGCTGGGCCTGGACCCTGACGCGGCATCACCGGCACGGGAGGCAGTGGAGGTGGAGGTGGCTCGCTTCTGGGCCCCCCCGAGTCCGGACCCCCTCAGCCCTCCCCCCCACAGCACCGGTGCCGCCGTGGACCTGACCCTGGCCGATCAGTCCGGGCTCGAGCTCGCCATGGGATCTCCGATCGACGCGCTCGGGGCGGTGTCCGAACCGGATCACTTCGGCGCGCTGGCGCAGCGCAGTGTTGACCAGCAGCAGCGGCAGGAGGCGCTGCTCTGGCACGGTCGCCGCGCCCTGCTGCGCCAGGTGATGGAGGCGAGCGGCTTCGCCCAGCACCCGAACGAGTGGTGGCATTTCAGCTGGGGAGATCAGCTGTGGGCCTGGCGCACCGCGCAGCCCGCCGCGTTCTACGGACGGGTGGAGCCGGTGGTCTGAGCGCTGACGAGCTCCGTCCACAGCGCCGAAGCCGTCTCCCTGTCCATGAGGCCCTTGCTCACACAGCGCTGCAGACTGGAGCGCGTCATGTCGAGCTGCACCTTCCGCAGTTGCGCCAGCACGGTGGGGCTCTGGCTGGCGTAGGGCTCCAGCTGCCGCTCGAACGCCTCCCGGATGGTGGCGGGCTGGCAGGTGAGGGGATCGGGGTCGTAGATGGTGGGCTTCGAGGCCGGCAGGGCCGGTGCCCGGCGCCCCTGGGCCTGCAGGGGCAGCTCGGCGTGACTGATCAGCAGCAGGGCACCGAGGAGGGAGCTCAGCCCCATCAGGAGGTGCCCCATGGTTCAGGCCGCCGCCAGCATGGCTTCGACGGCCGGGCGGCCGGTCCTGGCGACGAAATCACCGAAGCTGCGCCGCCCTCCGGCGCTCTGCCAGGCACGCAGCAGGGGTTCAAGCGTGGTCTCCAGCTCGGCCAGAGGCAGGCGCTCCAGGTAGGGCTCGGCCAGGCGGCTGAGGTTGGGGGTGCCGCCGAGCCACAGCTGGTACTGGTCCACGCCGCTGCCCACCAGACCGATCTCCGCCATGTAGGGCCGCGCACAGCCATTCGGACAGCCGGTCATCCTGACCAGCACCGGTCGGGTGATCCCGAGGGTCTCGAAGAGCACCTCCAGGCGCTCCAGCACATCGGGGAGCACGCGCTCCGCTTCGGTCACCGCCAGCCCGCAGAGCGGCAGTGCCGGACAGGCGAGGGCGTGGCGGGCCAGGGGGCGGGGAGCCTCGGGGGAGGCGAATCCGAGCTGCTCGAGTTCGGCGCGGATGCTGCTGCGCTGGGCCGCGCCGATGTTGCACAGCAGGATGTCCTGGTTCGGGGTGAGCCGCAGTTCCAGCTTGTAGGTGTCAACAAGGCGCCGCAGACCCGGCTTCAGCTCTCCGGAGATCCGACCGCAGAGGATCGGCAGGCCGACGAACCAGAGGCCCTGGCTCTGGCGGTGCCAGCCGAGATAATCCTCCAGCTTCGCCTTCGGCTCTAGGCGCATCCCCTTGATCGGATGGGCGAAGTACGTCGCTCTGAGCTCCTGGCGGAACCAGTCCACGCCCCGGTCGTGGATGAGGTACTTCATGCGGGCATGGCGGCGCAGCTGGCGGTCGCCATGGTCCCGCTGCAGGGCCACGATGGCCTGCACGAGCTCCAGCAGGTGCGGATAGGCCACATAACCCAGAGGGTCGGCCGTGCGGGCGAAGGTCTCCTCCTTGTTGTGGGTGCGGCCCATGCCGCCGCCGACGTAGACATTGGCCCCTTGCGGGCGCCCCTGGGGGTCGGTGAACAGGACCAGGCCGATGTCCTGGGTGAGCAGATCGACCGAGTTGTCTCCCGGAACCGTCACCGCCACCTTGAACTTGCGGGGCAGATAGGTGGCCCCGTAGAGGGGTTCCTCGGAGTCGCCGCTGTACACCCCACTCTGGTGCTGGGCCTCCTTCACCTTCCGGGCCGCTGGGCTGGGTTTGATGCGGTAGCTGAGGTCCCCATCGACCCAGAGATCCAGGTAGGAACCCTCGGCGGCCTGGGGGGCCAGCAGATCCGCGATGTCGTCGGCCAGCTGCCGGGCCGCGGGGTAGCCGCCCTTGGAGAACGGGGCCGCCGGAGCCATCACGTTCCGGTTGATGTCACCGCAGGCGGCCAGGGTGGAGCCCAGGGAGCGCACGATGGTGCCGATCACCTCCTTGAGGTTGTCCTTGCGCACCCCGTGCATCTGGAAGGCCTGGCGCGTGGTGGTGCGCAGGGTGCCGTTGCCGAGCCGGTCGGCCAGCTCGTCGATGGCCAGGTAGAGCTGTGCCGGCACCCGGCCGGCCGGGTTGCGCAGGCGCAGCATCATCTGCCAGTCCTTCGACTGGCCTTTCTGACGGTTGTCGCGGTTGTCCTGCTGGTAGCTGCCGTGGAACTTCAGGATCTGAACGGCACTGTCCGTGAAGTTCGGATCCGCATTGGCGAGTTCCGTGAGCAAGGGCTCGCGAAGATGCCCACTGGTGGCCTTGAGTTGCTCGAACTTCGTCGACCCAGACGTCACGGTTACGGCAACCACCCGATATCCGCCTGACGGTAGCGAACGGTGCAGGTCCTGAAGTCGGTCCGCCAGGGTCGGCTCCATAAAGTTGGCTGCTGCCGAAGCCCATCCCTTGTCGACGTTTCTGCTGGAGATCGGTACCGAGGAACTGCCGGCAGATTTTGCCCGGCTGGCCCTGCCCCAGCTGGAGACGGCCGTGCGGGCGGACCTGCGGGATCAGCGCCTGGTCCACGGGGCCATCCACTGCACCAGCACGCCGCGACGGCTGGCCCTCAGCGTGGAAGGACTGCCGGAGCGTCAACCGGATGCCAGCGAAGAACGCAAGGGTCCGCCGGCGGAGCAGGCGTTCAGGGACGGGCAGCCCACGCCGGCGGCGATCGGCTTCGCCCGTCGCTGCGGGGTGGAGCCCGAGGCCCTGGAGGTGAGGGCGACGCCCAAGGGCCCCTTCGTCTTCGCCAGCCGGGTCGAGCCGGGCCGCAGCACCGCTGCGGTGATGGCCCAGCTCATCCCGGCCTGGATCCAGGGGCTCCAGGGGAGGCGGTTCATGCGCTGGGGCGAGGGCGAGAGCCGCTTCTCCCGACCGTTGCGCTGGCTGGTGGCCCTGCTCGATGAGACGGTCGTCCCCCTGAGCCTCCCAGGTACGGATCCGGAAATCCGCTCAGGCCGCCTCAGCCGCGGACACCGGCTCCATGCCGACGCGGTTCCGATTGCGGCCGCCAACGCCTACAGCCAGACGCTCGGAGCGGCTGGGGTCATGGTGGAGCGGGAGCGCAGGGCCGCGCTGATCCGCTCCGGCGTGGAGCAGGCCGCTGCGGCACTGCAGGCCCGCCCCGACCTGCCCGACAGTCTCTTCGAGGAGCTCACCGATCTGGTCGAGGCCCCCCAGCTGATCGAGGGATCGATCGAACCCTCCTTCCTCTCCCTCCCGGCCGAGGTGCTGTGCACCGTGATGCGCGCCCATCAGCGCTACATCCCCCTGTACCGGCAGGGGGCGGCGGTCGACCCGCTGGCCTTCGAGGCCGCTGACGCACTGCTTCCCAGGTTTCTCTGCATCGGCAACGGGCTCCCCGCCGCGGACTCCCTGGTGCGCCGTGGCAATGAACGGGTGCTCAAGGCGCGGCTGGCGGATGCCCGGTTCTTCGTGGACGCCGACCGCGCCGTTGCGAGCATCGACCGGCGCGACCAGCTCGCCCGGGTGACCTTCGCCGAGGGGCTGGGGTCCCTGCGGGACCGGGTCGAGCGGATGGAATGGTGCACCGACGTGCTGCTGGAGGCCCTGCCCCTGCCGGACGTCGACGCCGACCATGCCCGCCGGGCCGCCCACCTCTGCAAGCACGACCTCGTCAGCCAGATGGTGGGGGAGTTCCCTGAACTGCAGGGCGTGATGGGCGCCAAGTACCTCCTGGCGGAGGGGGAGCCCCGGGAGGTGGCCGTGGCGGTGCTGGAACACTACCTGCCGCGTGGGGCCGGTGATGCCCTGCCGGCCACCGCAGCCGGTGCGGTTGTGGCCCTGGCCGAGCGGCTGGAGCTGCTGCTCAGCATCTTCGGAAAAGGGGAGCGTCCCACCGGCTCCTCCGATCCCTACGCCCTGCGTCGAGCCGGTAACGGAATCCTCCAGATTCTCTGGTCGCAGGGGTGGCGCGTGGATCTGGTCGCCCTGCTGGAACGGTGCACCAGCCACTGGGCGACGCTTCTGCCCGAGAGCCTTCCCGATCCCCAGGGGCTGGCGCTGGAGCTGATGGAGTTCCTCCGCCAGCGGATCAGCAGCCTGCTCGAGGAGGAAGGCCTCGACAGCGACCTGGTCCAGGCCGTGGCCGGTGAGTCCACCGCCACGGGGCGACTGCTGGGCGACCCCGGTGACGTGCGCGTCCGGGCCCGGCTGCTGCAGGATCTGCGCAGCCGGGGCACGCTCATGGCGATTCAGGCCGTCGTGACCCGGGCAGCACGGCTGGCGGACAAGGCGGAGCTGGCCCCGGATCTGCTCAGCCCCGCGCAGGTGGTGAACCCGAGCCTGTTCGAGAAGCCGAGCGAGGGGGCGATGCTGGCCGAACTGCAGCGGCTGGAACCCCTGGCTTCGGCCTCCACGGCCCAGGGATACGCAGGTCTCGCGGCTGCCCTGGCTGACAGTGCGCCGGTTCTGGCAGCCTTCTTCGATGGGGAGACCAGCGTGATGGTGATGGCGGAGGACCCCGGCGTGCGAGCCAACCGGCTGGCCCTGCTCGGGGTGCTCCGCAACCAGGCCGCGGTGCTGGGAGACTTCAGTCGCATCACGGGCTGACCCCCCCGGGACATGACGCCCGCCGCGGAACGTGCTTGGCGTGAGGTCCTCAGGGTGAGGTCCTCAGCGGGGCGCGTTCAGGGGCGCGCCCTCGCCTGCGCCAGGCTCACTTGCCGGAGAGAACCGGCTCGCGGCTGTCCCGCTCGACCTCCACGGCATCACGGCCGCCGGCCTCGGAGCCTGGGGTCGGCTCGCCGCGCATCCGGATGCCGCCCTTGATGGTGCTGACCGCGAGCATCGCATTGACCTCATCGTCGTCCCGCACGGCACTGTCGACCGGCTTGTAGCTCTGGGGAGCCAGGGCATTGCCCCGCAGGACGGCGCCGAGGGTGAGGAAGGTGAGCTTCAACTGCTGCCAGGGGTTCATGGCCACCACCCGCTTGTAGAGGTAGCTGTCGAAGGTGAGCCGCTGCACATCCTTGTCATCGCACATCTCCACGAAGGCCTCCCGTGCGGCATCGTTGCGGTAGAAGATGTTCTGGAGGATCTCCAGCACCTTGTAGGTGGCGCCGTACTGGCGGTCCCACTTCTTGAGGTACTTCTTGAGATCCGCCTCGGTGGGGATCCTCTGGCCGCCCTGGCTGGACTCCACGATCTGCTCGGCGCACATCCGGCCACTCTTGGCCGCGAAATAGATGCCCTCACCGGAGCTCTTGGTGACGTAACCGGCGGCATCGCCCACCAGCGCCATGCGTCCCACCACCCGCCGGGGGCGGGGATGCTCGGGAATGGGATGGGCCTCCACCTTGATGACTTCACCATTGGCCAGCCGCTTCCTGGCGCGCAGCCGGATGCCCTCCTGCAGACCCTTGATCAGGGACTGGTTCTCCTGCATGGTGCCGGTGCCGACCGCCACATGGTCGTACTTGGGGAACACCCAGGCATAGAAGTCCGGGGACACGTCGGTGCCGACGTACATCTCCGCCAGATCCTCGTAGTAGCTCATCTCCTTGGCCGGGAGCTTGATCCGTTCCTGGAAGGCAATCGCCACGTTGTAGTCGCCCGCATCCATGGCCTTGGCCACGCGGCTGTTGGCCCCATCGGCGCCGACGATCAGGTCGACCTCCAGGGTCCTGGTCTCGCCGGTGGCCTCACCGGTGCCGTAATCGGAATAGGTGAGCGTGTAGGGGCCCTGGCGGTTCGCCCCGGTGTCGATCTTCGTGACCAGGCCGTTGACGAGATGGGCACCCAGCTCGGCCGCACGGTTGCGCAGGAAGGCATCGAGCACCTCCCGGCGGCACATGCCGATGTACTCGGCCTCATTCTCGAGATTGATGTCCACCTCCCGGTTGGAGGGCGAGATCATCTTCATGTGGCGCACTTTCCGGTCGATGATCGATTCCGGAAGGTCGAATTCAGACACCATGCAGAGCGGGATCGCGCCGCCGCAGGGCTTGGCGTTATCGAGCTTGCGCTCGAAGATCCAGGTTTCGATGCCGGCCTTGGCGAGGACCTCGGCGGCACAGGAGCCACTGGGGCCGCCGCCCACCACTGCGACACGCAACATCGGACAAACGCTCCGCCAGAAATGGTTCTGGCCGGAAGCTAACACTGTTGCTCGGCCCGAGGACGCCCATTCCGGCCTCCGCCCATAGGATCGTCACGCTTGGAATCTCAAGGGGTGATCGGTGCCAGGCGGCAGGGCGCGGGCGGAGCAGCGGACGGGTCCTCAGGCAGGTCGTCAGACCGGTCCTCAGGCCGGTCCGGGATGGGGTTCGATCGCGGGTCGGGCCAGAGGTCGGGCCGGAGTCGGGCGGGGAGGTCGGCCTTGACGCCCCTGCGCAGCGGCAGCCGCGCCAGCTCCCGCAGGGCCTCCGGGACAACGGTGGAGGACATTCCGGTCGCCCGGCGCTCCGTACCGGCGACGCCGAAGGGTCCCGGACTGCTTGGACGGCTGGCCCTGGGGGCCGGAGCCATGGCCATCGTGGCCGCTGGCCTGGCGCTCGTCTTCCCCCAGCCCCTGCGGCGGCTGCTGGCACCTCCCCCGGTCGCCGGCCTCACTGCCCGCCCAGGAGCCGATGGACGCCTGCTCGGCCATTTCCCCTACCCGGAAGCACCTGCCAGCGCGCTGGTGAGCGTCGGCCCGGGCCAGCGCCTGCGCCGCGATGCGGCCGAGGCCCTGGAGGCGATGCGCCGGGCCGCCGCCGCTGATGGCATCGAGCTGGAACTCCTCAGCGCCTTCCGTTCCCAGGACCTGCAGAAGACGATTTTCTTCGACGTCAAGTCGGAACGGAATCAGAAGGCCGTGGAACGGGCCCAGGTGAGTGCCCCGCCGGGGTTCTCGGAGCACAGCACCGGCTACGCCGTCGATCTCGGTGACGCGCGGATGCCCCACACCCATCTCAGCCCGAGCTTCGACCAGACCGAGGCGTTCGCCTGGCTCGAGAAGCATGCGGCCCGCCACCACTTCATTCTTTCGTTCCCACCTGACAACCGCCAGGGCGTGAGTTACGAGCCCTGGCACTGGCGCTTCGAGGGCAGCGGCGAGGCGCTGCAGCTGTTCGAGCCGGCCCAGAGGCTGGCCCGCTGATGCAGCCCTTCCAGCCTCAGCGGAATCCGGAACTCCTGGCTCCCGCCGGGCACTGGGAGGCCCTGCGGGCGGCGGCGGCGAGCGGTGCCGATGCCGTCTACTTCGGGGTGGATGCCTTCAACGCCCGCATGCGGGCGGCCAATTTCCGGCGCCGCGAGCTGCCGGCGATCGTCGACTGGCTGCACCGTCGGGGCCTGAGGGCCTACCTGACCCTCAATGTGCTGATCTTCACCGACGAGCTCGAGGAAGCCGGGGAGCTGGTGCTGGAGGCGAGCCATGCCGGAGTGGATGCCTTGATCGTGCAGGACATCGGCCTGGCCCGGCTGGCCGGAATGCTCGCGCCCGAGCTGGCGGTGCACGCCTCCACCCAGATGTCGATCACCAGCGCCGCCGGCGTGGCCCAGGCCGCCGCCCTGGGTTGCCGCATGGTCGTGCTGGCGCGGGAACTCAGCTTGCAGGACTTGGAGCGCATCCAGCAGCAGCTGCTGGCCCGGGACCTCGTCGTGCCGCTGGAGGTGTTCGTGCATGGAGCGCTCTGTGTGGCCTACTCGGGCCAGTGCCTCACCAGCGAGGCCCTGGGACAGCGCAGCGCCAACCGGGGCGAGTGTGCCCAGGCCTGCCGTCTCCCCTACCAACTCGTTGTCGATGGGGTGGAGCGGGACCTCGGGGATCGGCGCTACCTGCTCTCCCCGCAGGATCTGGCGGCCTGGGACGTGCTGCCGAAGCTGCGGGAGCTGGGCATCGCCAGCCTCAAGATCGAGGGTCGCCTCAAGGACGCCAGCTATGTGGCTGCCGTCACCCAGGCCTACCGCCAGGGGCTCGACCGGCTCGCGCAAGGCGCGGTGCCCGAGCCGATGGACGCCGAGCGGCGCAGGGATCTGGAGCTGAGCTTTTCACGGGGTCTGTCCACCGGCTGGTTCGAGGGGGTCAACCACCGCCAGTTGGTGCATGCGCGCTGGAGCAAGAAGCGCGGTCCGGAACTCGGGGTGCTGCAACGGATCGAACCGTCAGGCTGGTGGCTGCTGGACACCGACGCCAGCCTCAAGCCGGGTGATGGCGTCGTGTTCGAAGCTGCCGGCGGCTCCCCCCTCACCGCGCCGCTGGAAGTCGGAGGCCGGGTCATGGCCGTCCAGCAGCGGGGTGAGGGACGGCTGGCCGTGCGCCTGGGCCCCGGGCGGATCGCCGGGGAGGGCCTGCCGCCGGGCAGTCCCTGCTGGCTCACGAGTGACCCCGAGCGGGAACGGCGCTGGAGCCGCCTGGCCGGGAGCGAACCGCCCGAGCGGCGGCGGCCCCTGCATCTGCTGGTGCAAGGGCGAAGGCAGCAGGTGCTGACGGTGCGCACGGTGGGACAGCCGGGGGGCGACCTGGAGGTGTGCAGCACGATCGCCCTCGTGCCGGCCGAGGGCGCCGGTCTCGATGCGCCGCGCCTTCAGGCCCAGCTCGGGCGCCTCGGCGGCAGCGGATGGTCGCTGGACACCCTGACCGTGGAGCTCGCCGATGGCCCCCTGTTCCTGCCCGTGGCGGAGCTGAACCGGATCCGCCGGCGGCTGGTCGCGCTACTGGACGCCCGGACTGGCGACCATGCCACCGATCGGAGCGTCGGCAACCCGGCTGAACCGCTCACGCCACTGCAGGCGCTGATGCGGCTGCAGCCCCCTCAGCCGGAGGGTTGCGGCGATGACGCGGCGCCGCAGGATCCCCATCTGGTGGTGCTGGTGCGGAGCCTGGAGCAGCTGCGGGCCCTGCGCCACGCGCCGGTCCACGCGGTGATGGCCGACCTGGAGCAGCCCCGCGAGCTCCGGGAGGCCGTGGCGATCGGGCAGGGGTGCTGGCCCGGGGGACTCTGGCTCGCCGGCCCCCGCATTGTGCGTCCCGACGAAGCCTGGAGCCTGGAGCCGCTGCTGCGGGCCCGACCGGATGGCTACCTGGTGCGCAATGCGGACCAACTGGAGCGGCTGACCCCGGAGGCACCCTGCATCGGCGATTTCAGCCTCAATGTCTCCAATCCCCTCAGCCTCGGATGGTTCCTGGAGCGCTGGGGCCTGCACCGTGTCACCGCCAGCCACGATCTCGACCTGCAGCAGCTGCTGGGGCTGCTGGTGGGTTCACCCCCGGGAAGTGTGGAGATCACGGTTCATCAGCACATGCCGCTGTTCCACATGGAGCACTGCCTGTTCTGCGCCTTTCTCTCCGACGGGCACGACCACACGGATTGCGGCAGGCCCTGCGAGCAGCACACCGTGCTGCTGCGTGATCGCAGCGGAGCCGAGCACCCCCTCAGGGCCGACCTGGGCTGCCGCAACACCCTGTTCAACGCCCGTGCCCAGAGTGCGGCCGAGGCTCTGCCGCAGCTCCTGGCGGGAGGTGCGCGCCACTTCCGCATCGAGCTGCTGGATGAGGACGCCACCGCAACCCGTCGTCGGGTCGTGGCGTACCGCGAGGCGCTGGCTGGACGCCTCAGTGGGCGTCAGCTGTGGCAGCAGGAACGGCTCGAAAGCCGGCTGGGGGTGACGCGCGGCAGCCTCAGGGCCAGGGCCTGAACTGCGGGAAACCGCCCGGTGGGGACCTCAGGGTGCATGGGATAGAGTGGCCGCTTGGCTTCATCCGTAACCGTAGGAATTCTCAATCTATGAGCGGCGCACATCCAGGCACGCCGATTCGCAACATTGCGATCATTGCCCACGTCGACCACGGCAAGACCACCCTCGTCGACGCGCTGCTCGCCCAGTCCGGCATCTTCCGCGACAACGAGGCGGTCCCCACCTGCGTCATGGACTCCAACGACCTGGAGCGTGAGCGGGGTATCACCATCCTCTCGAAGAACACGGCGGTCGATTACGAGGGGATTCGCATCAACATCGTCGACACCCCCGGCCACGCCGACTTCGGCGGTGAAGTGGAGCGGGTTCTCGGCATGGTGGATGGCTGTCTGCTGATCGTGGACGCCAACGAGGGGCCGATGCCCCAGACCCGTTTCGTGCTCAAAAAGGCCCTGGAAAAGGGTCTGAGGCCGATCGTCTTCGTCAACAAGATCGACCGGGCCCGGGTGGATCCCGAGGTCGCGGTCGACAAGGTGCTCGACCTCTTCCTGGAACTGGGCGCCGACGACGACCAGTGCGACTTTCCCTACCTGTTCGGCAGTGGCATGGGCGGCTACGCCAAGCCGGACATGAAGACCGACAGCGACACGATGCGTCCGCTGTTCGATGCCATTCTCCGGCACGTCCCGCCGCCGGTGGGTGATCCCGCCAAGCCCCTGCAGCTTCAGGTCACCACCCTCGACTACAGCGACTTCCTCGGTCGCATCATGATCGGGCGGATCCACAACGGCACCATCAAGGCCGGCCAACCGGCTGCCCTGCTGCGCGATGACGGCAGCGTCAAGCGCGGCCGGATCAGCAAGCTGCTCGGCTTCCAGGGCCTGCAGCGGGTCGAGATCGAGCAGGCCAGCGCCGGCGATCTGGTGGCCGTCGCTGGATTCGACGAAGTCAACATCGGCGAGACCATCGCCTGTCCGGACAACCCGGAAGCCCTGCCCTTGATCAAGGTGGACGAACCCACCCTGCAGATGACCTTCGTGGTCAACGATTCCCCCTTCGCGGGCAAGGAAGGGAAGTTCGTCACCAGCCGGCAGATCCGTGACCGTCTGCAGAAGGAACTGCTCACCAATGTCGCCCTGCGGGTCGAGGACACCGACTCACCCGACCGCTGGTCCGTCAGCGGGCGTGGCGAACTGCACCTCGGCATCCTGATCGAAACGATGCGGCGGGAAGGCTATGAATTCCAGGTGAGCCAACCCCAGGTCATCTTCCGCACCATCGACGGCACCCCCAGCGAGCCCTACGAGACCCTGGTGCTCGATGTGCCCGAGGCGGCCGTGGGTGCCTGCATCGAAAAGCTGGGCGTCCGCAAGGCGGAAATGCAGAACATGGAAAACACCAACGACGGGCGGACCCAGCTCGAGTTCGTGGTTCCCGCCAGGGGCCTGATCGGCTTCCGGGGCGAGTTCATCCGTGCCACCCGGGGCGAGGGGATCATGAGCCACTCCTTCCTGGATTACCGGCCGATGCAGGGGGACTTCGACGCCCGCCGCAATGGGGTGCTGATCGCCTTCGAGGAAGGCACCGCCACCTTCTATGCCCTCAAGAATGCCGAGGATCGCGGCCAGTTCTTCATCACCCCGGGCACCAAGGTGTACAAGGGCATGATCATCGGTGAGAACAACCGGCCCCAGGATCTCGAGATCAATGTCTGCAAGGCGAAGCAGCTCACCAACATGCGCTCCGCCGGCGCCGAGGAACTCGACACCCTCCAGGCTCCCGTGCAGATGACCCTGGAACGGGCCCTCGAGTACATCGGCCCCGATGAGATGCTCGAGGTCACCCCCGAGTCGATCCGGCTCCGCAAGCTGCCCGCCAGAAAGGCCGCCAAACGCTGAGCAGGGCAAGGGTTGAGGGCATGGGCTCAGCCGAAGCCATCGATCCGGCCCTGCCGACCGGCAGGGCCGGGGTCGACACCGAGGAGCTCGGCCTGCTGGCCGACCCACGGCTGGCCGTCGCCATCGACCAGTTCAACGCGGGCGACTGGTACGGCTGCCACGACGGCTTCGAGGAGCTGTGGCATGAGACGGCGGGTCTGTGCAGGCCCGTTCTGCAGGGCATCCTGCAGATCGCCGTGGGACAGCTCCATGCCGAGCGCGGCAACCGCCGTGGGGCGACGATCCTGACCGGCGAGGGGCTGGGTCGGCTGACCAGCGCACCGGACAGGGCTCTGGGCCTCGATCTGCTGGCCCTGCGTCAGACCGCCCGGACCTGGCTGAAGGCCCTGCAGGAAGGAACTCCCCTGGACGAGCTGCCCCCCCCGGTGCTGGCACGGCTTCAGGCCCCCGGGGGGGACTTGTAGATTGCTTCGAGCCGTCGGCTCC
Source organism: Aphanothece stagnina RSMan2012 (assembly GCF_046764815.1). Lineage (NCBI taxonomy): Bacteria > Bacillati > Cyanobacteriota > Cyanophyceae > Chroococcales > Aphanothecaceae > Aphanothece > Aphanothece stagnina. Next base: position 149,495 of record NZ_JBKOUC010000001.1, on the reverse strand, counting down.
GGCCCCTTGCCACTGCCCGCGATCCGTCACGCCACCCTCGGTCTGCTCGGCCTCTGCCTGATTGCTCTGCCGGGCCTTCCCGCCCACCCGCAGCCGAACACCACCGCCCCCGGCGATGGGCCCGTCACGACCCCGGTGACGGGAATCGTGTCGATCGAATCCGACCTGCAGAAGGCCGACAATGCCACGGGCATCCTCACCGCCACGGGAAACGTTCGCATCCTCTATCCCGATCAGCGGGTCGTCGCGACGGCGCGGCAGGCCCAGTACTTCAGCCGGGAGGGCCGGTTGGTGCTGAGCGGCGATGTGGACGTGGTGCAGGGTGACGGTCACAGCATCCGGGCTGAACAGCTGACCTATCTGGTGCAGAACGAACGGCTCCTCGCCCAGCCGTCCCCCGGTGAACAGGTGATCACCCGCTACCGGCTGGACACCACCCCCCCGGCCGCCACGCCCGCGGGAGCCGACCTGCCGCCAGGGGATGCCCCCCGGCCATGACGCTGGAGCTGAAGGATGTGGTCCTGGCCATCGGTGGCCGGGTTCTGGTCAACCGTGTATCGCTCCATCTGGAACCCGGCGAAGTGGTCGGCCTGCTCGGACCGAATGGGGCCGGCAAGACCACGACCTTCGGCCTGGTCACCGGATTGATCCGACCTGACGCAGGCCAGGTGCTCCTGGACGGGCGGGATATCGGCCGTCTGCCGATGCCCACCCGGGCCCGCCTCGGCATCGGCTACCTGCCCCAGGAGCCCAGCGTGTTCCGTCAGCTCAGCGTGCGCGACAACCTGCGTCTGGCGCTCGAGGCGAGCCACACGCCCCGCCCTCTGCGCCGTGAGCGACTGGAGAATCTGATCGCAGACTTTCACCTCGGACCCTTCCAGGCCCGCCGCGGCTTCCAGCTCTCAGGTGGCGAGCGTCGCCGTACCGAGGTGGCCCGGGCCCTGGCCGTCGGCGCCGAGGGGCCCCGCTATCTGCTGCTCGACGAACCCTTTGCCGGGGTTGATCCGATCGCCGTGGCCGACCTGCAGCAGTTGATCGAACAACTGCGCCATCGGGGCATGGGGCTGCTGATCACGGACCACAACGTGCGGGAGACGCTGGCGATCACTGATCGGGCCTACATCCTCTCGGAGGGCGCGATTCTGGCGTCCGGCAGTTCGCGCGAGGTGGGGAATGATCCCCTCGTGAGACGCCATTACCTCGGGGAGGGCTTCCGCCTGTGACACAGCTCCACGCCGCCGGTGCCTCCGCCCGCCACCGCCTGCTGGCGCCCTGGCGTCGCCTGCCCCTGGTGGATCGCTGGATGCTCGGGGAGCTCATCGCTCCGCTGATCTTCGGTGTCGCTGCCTTCACCGCGGTGTCCCTCTCGGTGGGTTCGGTGTTCGAGCTGGTGCGACGCGTGGCCGAATCCGGCCTGCCCCTCGATGTGGCGCTGCAGATTCTGGTGCTGGAGCTGCCCTCGTTCCTGGTGCTCTCCTTCCCGATGGCCACCCTGATGGCCAGCCTGCTGACCTACAGCAAGCTCTCGGGCAACAGCGAACTGACGGCCCTGCGCAGCATCGGGGTGCCCACCTGGCGGATGGTGGTGCCGGCCGTGGCCCTCTCCCTGGTGATGACGTTGCTCACCTTCGCCTTCAACGAGGCGATCGTGCCCCGCACTCTCTCCCAGGCCGATGCCACCTTGAACCGGGCGATCGGCCGTGCCGTGGCCGGCGAGGAAAAGGACGACGTGCTCTTCTCCAAGTTCGGGCGGGTGGAGATGCCGGACGGCGACTCCGAGAAGGGGCTGACCCACATCTTCTATGCCCGCCGCTTCAAGCAGGGGGTGATGGAGGATGTGACCCTCCTGGATCTGAGCCGATCAGCCAACAGGCTGCTGCTGAGGGCCAACCAGGCCCGCTGGAGTGACCGGGAGGCTCAGTGGGAATTTCTCGATGGGCAGATCATCGGCGTTGGCGGCGGATCGGTCGAATCGATCACCACGGCCCGGTTCGATCGTTACCTGTACCCCCTGGGCAACCAGCCGATCAGGGTGGCCAAGCTGCCGCATGATGCCAATGAGATGACGATCGGCCAGGCCCGCACCGCCGAACGGTTGCTGCGCGAATCAGGTGACGCCCAGGCGGCGCGGAAGCTCAGGGTGCGCATCCAGGAGAAGTTCTCCTTCCCGGCCGTCTGTCTGGTGTTCGGCCTGATGGGCAGCAGCCTCGGCGGCCGGCCCCATTCCCGCCGCAGCCGCAGCCAGGGTTTCGGCCTGACCGTGCTGTTGATCTTCGGCTATTACCTGGTGGCCTTCAGCTTCAGTTCCCTCGGCGTGAAGGGAACCCTGCAGCCCGTCCTGTCGGCCTGGCTGCCCGTGCTGATCGGGCTGGGAACGGCCCTGATCCTGTTGCGGCAGGCCAGTCGGTAGCAGCGAGTCACCGTGAACAGCCAGACTGGGCCGGCATCTCCCTGTCACCCTTGCCGAACCTGCTGCACGATCCAGTCCTGGGCCTGGGGCTCGCGGCCTTCGCCCTGCTGCTGCTGGTGCTTCCCCTGTCCTTCTGGTCCCTGAGCGGGGGGCGCAGCAGCGGTCTGGTGAGGATCCTGGTTGCCAGCGCCAACCTCTGCCTCACCGCCCAGCTCGTGCTGCGCTGGATCGACTCCGGTCACTTCCCGATCAGCAATCTCTACGAGTCACTCTGTTTCCTGGCCTGGGGATGCACCCTCACCCAGCTGCTGGTGGAACGCTCCTGGCCCTCACCGCTGGTGCCGGCCGCCGCCACCCCGGTGGCGCTGGGATGCGTGGCCTTCGCCAGCTTCGCTCTGCCGGAGCGGCTTCAGGAGGCCTCACCGCTGGTGCCGGCCCTGCGCTCGAGCTGGCTGGTCATGCACGTGAGCGTGATCATGCTGAGCTATGCGGCCCTGCTGGTGGGCTCGCTGCTCTCCCTGGCGGTGCTGTTCACCGAACGGGGGCAGGAGCTGCAGCTGCGCAGCAGCTCGATCGGCAGCGGCGGCTACCGCCAGGCCCAGCTGGCGGCCGACGGGCCGGGCGCGATGGCTGCCCCGATGAAGCTGCGCAGCGTGGCGATCTCCCTGGCCGAGCAGCTGGATTCGCTCAGCTACCGCACGATCACGGTGGGCTTCCTGTTGCTGTCGGTCGGCCTGGTCAGCGGCGCCGTCTGGGCCAACGAGGCCTGGGGCAGCTGGTGGAGCTGGGACCCCAAGGAAACCTGGGCCCTGATCTGCTGGCTGGTGTACGCGGCGTACCTGCACACGCGGCTGATCCGCGGTTGGCAGGGGCGGAAACCGGCGATCGTGGCCTCGGTGGGACTGGTGGTGATCGTGGTCTGCTACATCGGCGTCAACCTGCTGGGCATCGGCCTGCACAGCTACGGCTGGTTCTTCGAGAGCTGAACCGTCCCTGAACCCACCGCTGCCCCGGGCACCAGACCATGAAAAAACTCCCCCCGGATCGCGGGGGGAGTGTGATCTCGCCCGTCAGGCTGACGTTGGCGTGGCTGCTCAGGCGGCCACGGGTGCCGGCCGGCGGCTGTTGCGGATCCCGGTGATCGCCTCGGCGTAACTCGGCTGGTTGAAGACACCGGAGCCGCTCACGATGGCGTTGGCCCCGGCCTCGATCACCTTCCAGGCGTTCTCGGCCTTGATGCCGCCATCCACCTCGATCCAGGGATCGAGGCCCTTGGCCTCGCACATGCGGCGCAGGTCACGGATCTTGTCCACCTGGCTGTCGATGAAGCTCTGCCCTCCGAAACCGGGGTTGACGCTCATCACCAGCACGAGGTCACAGAGCTCGAGGCAGTACTCCAGGGTGTCGATGGGGGTGCTGGGGTTGAGCACGGCGCCGGCCATCTTGCCCAGATCCCTGATCTGGGCAAGGTTGCGGTGCAGGTGGGGACAGGCCTCGACCTGCACCGAGATGATGTCGGCGCCGGCCTTGGCGAATTCGGGAACGTACCGCTCGGGCTCGACGATCATCAGATGGACGTCGAGGGGCTTGGTCGTGACCGGCCGGAGCGCCTGCACGATCAGCGGACCGATCGTGATGTTCGGCACGAACCGGCCGTCCATCACGTCCACGTGGATCCAGTCCGCACCGGCCTGATCCACGGCACGCACGTCATCCCCGAGCCGGGAGAAGTCGGCGGAAAGAATCGAGGGCGACACCACCAGGGACTTGGTGCTCATGCTGCGGCCAGGGGCAGGGGAAGGCCGATTGTAGGTAGGGCACCGGCGGCCACCCGCCGGAGGGCTGGCGGCCGCCGCGCGCCCGGGGAAGGCTGGATGGATGCCGCTGATACAGTGATGACCGCTTCTTTCCTGAAATGCCGTGCAGCAGCTGGCATCTCAGGTCCCCTTCCGAAGCCTCCACCCTTGCCGGACCACTGTGGATCGCACCCTCATCCAGGAAATTCTCGAGGTCGTTGAACAGGCCGCCATCGCGTCAGCGGAGCTGACCGGTCTGGGCCAGAAAGACGAGGCGGACGCCGCTGCGGTGGAGGCGATGCGCAAGCGGATGGGTCAGATCCAGATGCAGGGACGGATCGTCATCGGCGAGGGCGAGCGCGACGAGGCGCCGATGCTCTACATCGGCGAGGAAGTGGGCAGTGGCACGGGCCCCGGTGTCGACTTCGCAGTGGATCCCTGCGAGGGCACCAACCTCTGCGCCAACAACCAGCGCGGTTCGATGGCCGTGCTGGCGGCCTCCGACCGGGGCGGCCTGTTCAACGCGCCCGACTTCTACATGAACAAGCTGGCCGCTCCCCCGGCCGCCAAGGGCAAGGTGGACATCCGCAAGAGTGCCACCGAAAACATCGAGATCCTCAGCCAGTGCCTCGGCCTCGCCAAGAGTGAGCTGGTGATCGTGGTCATGGACCGGGCCCGTCACAAGGGCCTGATCGCCGAGATCCGGGCCACCGGTGCCCGCGTGCAGCCCATCTCCGACGGTGACGTGCAGGCTGCGATCGCCTGTGGCTTCGCCGGCACCGGCACCCATTGCCTGATGGGCATCGGGGCAGCTCCTGAGGGGGTGATCTCCGCCGCCGCCATGCGGGCCCTCGGTGGCCACTTCCAGGGCCAGCTCGTCTATGACCCAGCTGTGGCCCAGACCAAGGAGTGGGAGGGGCTGACCCGGGAAGGCAACCTTGCCCGCCTGGCCGAGATGGGCATCACCGATCCGGACAAGATCTATGAAGCCGAGGAGCTCGCTTCCGGCGAAAACGTGGTGTTCGCCGGAAGCGGCATCACCGATGGTCTGCTCTTCGACGGCGTCAAGTTCGAGAAAGATTGCACCCGTACGAGTTCGCTGGTGATCAGCACCCTCGACAACACCGCCCGCTTCACCAACACCGTGCACATCAAGCCCGGTGCCCAGAGCATCGCGCTGCGCTGATCAAGTTCTGGTCAGCCCAACGCGAGCAGCCACCATGCACATCGCAGTCGTCGGACTGAGCCATCGCACGGCTCCGGTGGAGATCCGTGAGAGGCTCAGCATCCCGGAGCAGGCCATGGATGCCTCGCTCCAGCAGCTGCGCAGCGATGATCAGGTGCTCGAGGCCTCAATCCTCAGCACCTGCAACCGCCTCGAGATCTACACCCTGCTCCGCCATCCGGAGCACGGCATCTCGGCCGTGGGGCAGTTCCTCAGCCAGCATTCCGGGCTGGCCGTCGATGAGCTCACCCCCCACCTGTTCACCTACCACCATGAGGAGGCCGTGGGCCACCTGCTGCGGGTCGCGGCAGGACTCGACTCCCTTGTGCTCGGCGAGGGGCAGATTCTCTCGCAGGTGAAGAAGATGGTGCGCCTCGGCCAGGAGCACCGCTCCGTGGGGCCGATCCTCAACCGGTTGCTCAACCAGGCCGTGAGCACCGGCAAGCGGGTGCGCACCGAGACCAACCTGGGCACCGGCGCCGTCTCGATCAGTTCGGCCGCCGTGGAACTGGCCCAGCTCAAGGTGGGCCAGAGCCGGGGCGTGGATGAACTCGTCCCGCTCGACCAGGAGCAGGTGGCCGTGGTGGGCGCCGGCCGCATGGCCCGCCTGCTTCTGCAGCATCTCCAGGCCAAGGGCTGCAGGGGGGTCGTGCTGCTCAACCGCACGGTCGCCCGGGCCGAACAGCTGGCGGCGGACTTTCCCACGCTGCCGGTGCAGTGCCGTCCGCTCGAGGACCTGGACCATTGCCTCAGCACCTGCTCGCTGGTGTTCACCAGCACCGGTGCGGAGGATCCGATCATCACGGCAGAGCGGCTGGCGGGCCTGAACCGTCGCAGCTCCCTGATGCTGGTGGACATCGGCGTACCGAGGAACATCTCCCCGGACACGACGGAGCTGCCGGGGGTTCAGGCATTCGACGTGGACGATCTCCAGGAGGTCGTGGCGCGCAACCAGGAGGCGCGGCGTGAAATGGCCGCGGAGGCTGAAGGTCTCCTCGACGAGGAAGCACGGCTCTTCCTGGAGTGGTGGGATGGCCTGGAGGCCGTGCCGGTGGTGAACCGGTTGCGGCGCCACCTGGAGGAGATCCGCGAGCAGGAACTGCAGAAAGCCCTCAGCCGCATGGGTCCCGATCTCTCCGCCCGGGAACGGAAGGTGGTGGAGGCCCTGAGCAAGGGCATCGTCAACAAGATCCTCCACACCCCGGTGACCAACATCCGGGCACCCCAGCCGCGCCCCCAACGCCATACGGCCATGCGGGTTCTGGAGGATCTGTTCGAGCTGCGGGATGAGCTGCAGGACGGCTGAACCGGGGCGTCACCTCCCCTTGGCCTACCCCTGCAGGGTCACTGCAACAGTTCATGCCGGCGGTGACCCCGGCACTCGCCCCAGGGCCGCACGCTCCAGTACGGTCCCCCCAACAGGAGGAAGGAATCAGAAACAATGAAACGTGTTCTCGCCATCATTCTGGGAGGGGGTGCTGGAACCCGCCTCTATCCGCTCACCAAGATGCGGGCAAAGCCGGCTGTTCCTCTGGCCGGCAAGTACCGCCTGATCGACATTCCAATCAGCAACTGCATCAACTCCCAGATCAACAAGATCTATGTGTTGACGCAGTTCAACAGCGCTTCCCTGAACCGCCACCTCACGATGACCTACAACCTCTCGGCCGGATTCGGCCAGGGGTTCGTGGAAGTTCTGGCCGCCCAGCAGACCCCGGACAGCCCCAGCTGGTTTGAGGGCACCGCCGATGCGGTCCGGAAGTACCAGTGGCTCTTCCAGGAGTGGGATGTGGACCACTACCTGATCCTCTCCGGTGACCAGCTCTACCGGATGGACTACAGCAGTTTCGTGCAGCATCACATCGACACGGGTGCCGATCTCTCCGTCGGTGCCCTGCCGGTGGATCCTGGGCAGGCCGAGTCCTTCGGCCTGATGCGCACCGACAGCGACGGCCGCATCCAGGAGTTCCGCGAAAAGCCGAAGGGTGAAGACCTGGAGGCCATGCGCGTCAACACCGAGAGTCTTGGACTCTCCCGTGAAGAGGCGCAGCGACGTCCCCATCTGGCCTCGATGGGGATCTACGTGTTCAGCCGCGACACCCTCTTCGATCTGCTCAACTCCCACTCCTCCTTCACCGATTTCGGCAAGGAAATCATCCCGGCCTCGCTGGCCCGTGGGGATCGTCTGCAGAGTTACCTGTTCGACGATTACTGGGAGGATATCGGTACGATTGGAGCCTTCTACGAGGCCAACCTCGCGCTCACCCAGCAGCCAAATCCGCCATTCTCGTTCTACGACGAGAAATTCCCGATCTACACCCGCCCGAGGTACCTCCCACCGAGCAAGCTTCAGGATGCCCAGGTGACCGAGTCGATCATCGGTGAGGGATCTCTGTTGAAATCCTGCAGCATCCACCACTGTGTGCTGGGGGTACGGTCCCGCGTGGAGGACGAAGTGGTGCTTCAGGACACCCTCGTGATGGGCTCGGATTATTTCGAATCCTCCGAGGAGCGCCTCACATTGCGCCAGCGCGGCGGCATTCCGATGGGGGTCGGGAAGGGAACAACCGTCAAAGGGGCGATCCTCGACAAGAACGTGCGCATCGGCACGAACGTCACCATCGTCAACAGGGACCGCATCGAGGAGGCGGACCGTCCCGAGCTGAACTTCTACATCCGCAACGGGATCGTCGTGGTGGTCAAGAACGGCACGATTGCCGATGGGACGGTGATCTGAACCTGACACCACCCTGCTCTTGGGCGGCCTCCCTCCCCACCCACGACCCCGGGTGCCGCGCAGCTCCGGCGCAGCGCCTGGCCCACCGCCAGCCCATGACGCCTCTCCCCACGGCAGCGGGCCCTGAGCAGGGTTTGTGCCGGGCGCCAGAAGCCTCCCATCAGCCTCCTCAGGCCAGGAGATGCTGACAACCAGCGCTTCAGTTGTGACGGATCGGCACCGCCCGTGGATGGTCTGGCCACACTGTGCGGGAAGCCACGGACCTCGTACATGGGCACGGCACATTTCGGCCTGATCGGCCTTGGGGTGATGGGCGAAAACCTGGTGCTCAATGCTGAGCGGAATGGGTTTTCCTCCGTCGTCTACAACCGCACCTACGCCAAGACGGAGGCCTTTCTCCAGGGCCGGGGGGCCGGCAAGGACATCGTCGGAGCCAGAACCCTCGAAGAGTTCGTGGCCACGCTGGAACGCCCCCGCCGCATCCTGATGATGGTGAAGGCCGGGCAGCCCGTGGATGACACCATCGCCTCCATCTCACCGCTTCTGGAGGAGGGAGATCTGCTGATCGACGGCGGCAATTCCCTCTACACAGACACGGAGCGGCGTGTCGCCGAACTCGAAAGCAAGAGCTTCGGTTACATCGGCATGGGGGTCTCGGGAGGGGCCAAGGGTGCCCTCGAGGGACCCAGCATGATGCCCGGGGGGACACGCACCGCCTATGACGCGATCGAATCCCTGGTGCGCAAGATGGCCGCCCAGGTGGACGACGGTCCGTGTGTCACCTACATCGGACCGGGCGGGGCCGGGCACTTCGTCAAGACGGTGCACAACGGCATCGAATACGGCATCGAACAGATCCTGGCGGAGGCCTACGACCTGATGAAGCGGGTCGGTGGCATGGACGGGGACGCGATGGCCGATGTTCTGGCGCACTGGAACACCACCGAGGAACTCGCCTCCTTCCTGGTGGAGATCACGGAGGTGTGTCTGCGCACCAAGGATCCGGCCGGCGGCGGCGATCTGGTGGAAGTCATCGTCGACGCCGCCGGCCAGAAGGGGACCGGGCTCTGGACCGTGGTCAGCGCCCTGGAGATGGGAGTCCCGGTTCCCACCATCTATGCGGCCCTCAATGCCCGGGTTCTGAGTTCGCTGCGTCCCGAGCGTCTGGCCGCCGAGGCCGTGATCGCGGCACCGCCCGCCGGGGGGGCCATGGATCTCGGCGACCCCGCCGCCGGTCTGCCGCCGCTGATGGATGCCTGCATTGCCGCCTGCATCGTCAGCTACGGCCAGGGGATGGCCCTGCTGCAGGAGGCGTCCCGGCTGCATGACTACGCCCTGGACTTCGCGGCGATCGGCCAGATCTGGAAGGGGGGCTGCATCATCCGGGCCCGGCTGCTGCAGCGGATCCAGAACGCCTACACCGCCGATCCGGCGCTCCCCAACCTGATGCTCGATCCCTGGTTCGCCGAGCAGATCAACCGGCGGCTGCCGGGACTGCGACGCATCGTGGCCGGTGCAGCCATGGCCGGCATTCCGGTGCCCTGCCTGTCGAGCACGCTCGACTACATCGACAGTTACCGCAGCGGGCGGCTGCCCCAGAACCTCGTGCAGGCGATGCGCGACTGCTTCGGCTCCCACACCTATGAGCGCCTCGATCAGCCCGGGGCGTTCCACACTGAGTGGATCAGCTGAGACGCCAGGATGCCCAACGCCACCGCCTACAGGGTTGAACGGGTCGAAGCCGGCGAAGCCCTGGCGCGTCGGGCCGCCGAACTGATCGCCACGGGCATCGATCTGAGCCTGGCCGAGCGGGACCGCTGCCGCATTGCCCTGGCCGGTGGCAGCACGCCCGAGGCGTCCTACGCCAAGCTCGGCGGCCAGCACCTGCCCTGGAACCGGGTGGACGTGCTGCTGGGGGATGAACGGTGGGTGCCCGCCGATGACCCCGCCAGCAATGCCCTGATGCTGCGCCGCAGTCTGCTGGCCCAGGAGCCCGGCCGCGGAGCCTGCCTCCACCCCGTCCCCACGGCGATGGCCACCCCCGAGGAGGGGGCGGCGGCCTACGCCGAGCTGATCCGCCTCCTCTGTCCCGGGGAACCGCCGGTGCTCGATCTCGTGCTGCTCGGGCTCGGTGATGATGGTCACACCGCCTCCCTGTTTCCCGGCACGGACGCCCCGGCGGTGACCGACCGGCTGGTGACGGTCGGCATGGGGAAGGGACTGCCGCGGATCACGATGACCGTGCCGCTCCTGTCCGCGGCGCGCCATGTCATCTTTCTCGTCAGCGGCGGCGGCAAGGCGGAGGCCCTGCGGCGGCTGCTCGATCCAACCGAGAGTGCTGAGCGGACCCCGGCGCGGCGGGTACAGCCGTCCACGACGATCACCGTGCTGGCCGACAATGCAGCGGCGGCGTTGCTGAACGATTGATCCAGATTGCGGCAGGCGACGGGTTCAGCGGCTGGCATGCCCTGAACGACACGATCATGGGCGGTCGCAGCCAGGGTGTCTGCCAGGCCGGTGCGGCTGGTCTGCAGTTCCAGGGCTTGCTGGTGGAGGAAGGAGGGGGCTTCGTGAGCTGCCGCTCGCCGCTCTTCTCGCCCCCGCTGGATCTCTCGGCCGCGGAGGGGCTCGAACTGGAGCTGCGCGGTGAGGGGAGAACCTTCAAGCTCGCCGTGGCCTGCGCGGATGGACTGGCCGGCCTGACGGAACTCATCCCCGGCGGACTGCGCTGGGTGGCGGGATTCGGGACCGAACCCGAGGGCATGACCCGCCTGCGCATTCCATTCGCCAGCCTTCGCCCATCGGTGCGGGCACGCCCGGTGGGATTGCCGCTCCGCTTCGACCCCAGCCGCGTCAGCCGGGTCCAGCTGCTCCACTCCCGCTTCGGTGACGATGGAAGCCCCAACCCCGGCTTCAAGGCCGGTCCGATCCAGTTCACCCTTCAGGCCCTGCGTGCCTACCCCTGAGCCGCCACCACTCCCCAACACCGATCTGGCCCAGCTGGTGGCCGCAGCGGCAGACCTCTGTCGCAAGCCACTGCGCCATGCCGTGCTGCCTGGCCAGCCTGGTGAGGTGCCTCGCATCGAGGACTGCTGCCTGAAGATCGAGGTGCGGGGCCCGGATGGGGAACGCCTGCCCCGGGAGGATCTCGAGCTGGAGCTCTACCGCAGTGGCGGCCAGCTGAACCTGACCCTCGCCTGGGCGACGGAGCCCGAACGTCCGATGCTGTGGCATGGACTCCATCCGGTCTGGATGGCAGGCGAGACCGGGCAGCGCTGTGCCAGGCCCCTCGACGGCGCACCCCTGGAAGCCCTGGCCCGGCGGCTACGGGCCCTGCTGGCCTGATTCAGAACAGGTCCTGGTCGGTCAGGGCGCCCTGGCTGCTGCTGCCGACCAGGCGGGCGTACTTGCCCAGCACTCCCGTGCGGTAGCGGGGTGCCGGTCTGACCCAGCTGGATCGACGACGCTCCAGCTCCTCGTCGGGCACGTTCAGCTGGATCAGCAGCTGGTGGGCATCCACGGTGATGCTGTCGCCCTCCTGCACCAGGCCGATGGTGCCGCCGACGGCCGCCTCCGGCGCCACGTGTCCCACCACCAGGCCGTAGGAACCGCCGGAGAAGCGTCCGTCGGTGATCAGGGCCACCGATTCGCCTAGGCCCTGGCCGATGATCGCCGCCGTCGGGCTGAGCATTTCCCGCATGCCGGGGCCGCCGACGGGACCCTCGTTGCGCACCACCACCACGTCGCCGGCCTGGATCCGCTCCGCCAGGATGGCCTCGAGGCAGGACTCCTCACTCTCGAAGACCCGGGCCGGGCCGGTGATGACCGGGGTCTTGACGCCGGAGATCTTGGCAACGGCCCCCTCGACGGCCAGGTTGCCCTTGAGGATGGCGAGGTGCCCGCGGGCATAGAGGGGGTTGCTGAGCGGCCGGATCACGTCCTGGTCGGCGGGGGGTTCACTGGGGACGTCAGCCAGAACCTCGCGGATGGTCTTGCCTTCGATCGTGCGGCAGTCACCGTGCAGCAGCCCGGCATCGAGCAGCAGCTTCATCACCTGGGGAATGCCACCCGCCTGGTGGAGGTTGACCGTGACATAGCGACCGCTGGGTTTGAGGTCGCAGATCACCGGGACCCGCTGACGGATGCGCTCGAAGTCGTCGATGCTGAGCGGCACCCCCGCGGTGCGGGCGATGGCCAGAAGGTGCAGCACCGAGTTGGTCGAGCCCCCCACCGCCATGATCACGGCGATGGCATTCTCGAGGGCCTCCCGGGTGATCAGATCCCGGGGGCGGATGTCCTTGGCGATCGCCTCGACCAGAACTTCGGCGGAACGGGCGGCGCTCTCTGCCTTCTCCGGATCTTCCGCCGCCATGGTGGAGCTGTAGGGCAGGCTGAGGCCCAGCACCTCGAAGGCGGAGCTCATCGTGTTGGCGGTGAACATCCCGCCACAGCTGCCGGCCCCTGGACAGGCGTTCTTCTCGATGGCGGTGAGTTGCTCCTCATCGATCCGGCCACCGGAGAATTGACCCACGGCCTCGAAGGCACTCACCACGGTGAGATCACAGGGCCCGAGTCGGCCCGGCTTGATGGTGCCGCCGTACACGAAGATGGCCGGAATGTTCATACGGGCCATGGCCAGCATGGCGCCGGGCATGTTCTTGTCGCAGCCCCCGATCGCCAGCAGGCCATCCATGCTCTGGGCGTTGCAGGCCGTCTCGATCGAATCGGCGATCACCTCCCGGCTCACCAGGGAGTACTTCATCCCCTCGGTGCCCATGGAGATGCCATCACTGACGGTGATCGTGCCGAACGTCTGGGGCATGGCACCGGCCGCCTGGGCCGCGTGCTCGGCACGCCGGGTGAGATCGTTGAGCCCCAGATTGCAGGGGGTGATGGTGCTGTAACCGTTGGCGATGCCGATGATGGGCTTGCCGAAGTCGTCATCGCCGAAGCCGACGGCCCGCAGCATGGCCCTGTTGGGCGACCGCTGGACGCCCTGGGTGATTGCATCGGAACGGAGCATGGCCGCAGAGGGGAGTGCCTGCAGGCAACCTACCGGCCGGTGGCCAAGGCCTCGAGCTGCCGACGCACGTCGTCGATGGCCTCATTGAGCTGGTGAACCTTGCTGTGCAGCTCCTGCTCCGTGGGGGAAGCCGCGAACCGGGCCGGGGGAACGCCGTCGAGGGCGCCACCGCTCTCCTGATAGCGCGACAGCCGCAGAACCCTCTGCTGGCGGGCATGCAGGCGGCGCTTCTCCGCCTCGGACAACAGCCACCAGGCCAGCCCCGCCGCTCCCAGCACCGCCCCGGCCAGAGCGCTGGCCAGCACCATCGACCTGCTGCCGGAGGGTCCGGAGGCAGTGCCGCGGAAACCGCCAGGATCGGCTTGCGGAGCGACCATCAGAAGCGGATAACTGAAGCCAGCCTAGGCAGGGGCGACGGCCGAATCCACGGGGAGATCGCCGCTGGAGGGCCGGGCCTGGAGCGAGATCCCGAACAGGCGCTCTTCCACGTTGCCGATGCCGGGGTCGATGGCGGAGGAGGGGCTCAGTCCAGCGTCGATGCAGGCGGTGTAGATCGTCAGCGTCGGACAGCGTTCACCCAGCAACTTCAAGCCAGCCGACGAGGCCAGGGCGGTGATCACCCGCAGCCGCTCGCCCGTGACCGAGCGCTGGGCCAGGGCGTCGAGCAGGTTGGCCAGGGAGTCCCCGCTGGCGATCTCCGGGGTGAAGACCAGCACACCACAGCGGGTCTCGATGCTGTCCGGCAGGGTCCTGCCGTGGCGATCGACATGGAGCACGCGGGCCGCCGGGATCACGGCCCGGGCCCCGTCCCAGAGCCCCAGACCGGCCCGAAGCACGGGCAGAGCCAAAATCGGCACGGCGGGGTCGACGATGGACCCCTCCGTATCCCCCTGGCATCCAGGGATGGGGATGGTGCGCTGGGGCAGCCAGTCCCGCAGGGCCTCGTAGGTGAGCCAGCGGCCCAGCTCGAGGGTGGCCGTGGCGTAGAGGGCCGGGGGGGTGGACCGGTCGCGCAGCACGCTGAGCCAGTGGCCGATGAGGGGATGGGGGGGAACCACCACCCGCAGGGTCATGCCCATGGTTGCCATAACTTTGGTCTCACCGTAGGGCTGCGTGCATGGTCCAGTTCCGTTTCGCCCTGTCGGGGCTGGGCAGGTTGACGGCCCATCTGCTGAATCTGTCGCGGGGGGGGCTGGTTCTGGGGGTGCTGCTGGCGGTGCTGGCCCTGGGCGCCCCCCCCGCCTCTGCCATCACCGCGCCGGAACTGCGGGCTCAGAAGGCCGTGCAGGATCTGCAGCCGGACATGCACGGCCGCAACCTCCAGCAGCAGGAATTCCTCAAGGCCAGCCTGGATGGGTTCGATTTCAGCGGTGCGGACCTGCGGGGCGCCGTGTTCAACGCCAGTTCGCTGCGCCAGGCCGACCTGAGCCATGCGGATCTGGGGGACGTGGTGGCCTTTGCGACCCGTTTCGATGGCAGCAACCTCTCCGGTGCCATCCTGCGCAACGCGATGCTGATGCAGAGCCGCTTCAGCGGCTCAGCGATCGAAGGTGCCGACTTCACCGATGCGGTGCTCGATCTGCCGGAGCAGAAAGCCCTCTGCGGCAGGGCCAGCGGCACCAATCCCACCACCGGGGTTTCCACCCGTGACAGCCTCGGCTGCCGCTGAGTCGCTTGCCCATAGGATCGGCATCCGGTTCCGGTGGGGATCAGCCACCGGAAGCAATGGGGAAAGCCCGGTGAAAGCCCGGCACTGTCCCGCAGCTGTGAAGGCAGACCGGAGCCTCCGGAACCTCTGCCCAGTCAGAACGCCCGCCGGTTTCACCCATCCTTCGGCGCGGACCGTTTCATGAGATCCCCTCAACCTTCCAGCCCGTCCCAGGCCGGGCCCACCCCCGTGCGGGCGGCCCTGCGGCTGGGGCCGGCAGCCGGGCTGCTGGTTGCTCTGCTGGCTGCCGTGCTGAGGGCCCAGCCCGCCCAGGCGCACCATCTGGTCGAGATCAACGCGCTGCAGGCCTCACCCCTGAACGGCCTGATCAGCGGTCTGCTCCATCCTGTGCTGGGGCCGGACCATCTGATCTTTCTGCTGGCGCTCTCCCTGGTGGGCCTGCGCCACCGTCGTGGCTGGATGCTCGGCCTGCTGGGCGTGGGCCTGCTGGGCAGCGGCGCCGGCCTGATCGCTCCGGGTCTGCCCGGAGCCGAACTGATCACCGCTGCGACAATCGCCCTGGTGGGGCTGGTGCTGCTGGGACGTCTGCCGGTAGCTGTCCTGCTGCCGGCGATGGCCATGCACGGCTATGTGCTGAGTGGGCCTGTGCTGGGGTGGTCTGCCATGCCGGTCGCCTTCTATGCCGTGGGCCTGTTGCTGAGCCAGGCGGCCCTGCTCCTGCTCGCCCTGGCCGGCCTGCGCTCCCTGGTCGAGCGGTTGAGCCCGGCGCGGCTGCGGTGGATGGGGATTGCCCTGCTGGGCGCTGGCGCGGTGCTCGCCCGCGCCAGCTTCAGCGCCTAGGTCCCAACCCATGGCTGACCTTTCGCAACGCCTGCCCGTCACGGTTGTGACCGGCTTCCTCGGTGCCGGCAAGACCACCCTGTTACGGGAGCTGCTGCTGCATGGCGGGCAGCGGCTGGCCGTGCTCGTCAACGAGTTCGGTGAGGTGGGCATCGACGGTGATCTCCTGCGCAGCTGCGGGTTCTGCCCCGAGGAGGACGTGGACTCCCGGCTGGTGGAACTGGCCAACGGCTGCCTGTGCTGCACCGTGCAGGAGGACTTCCTCCCCACCATGCAGCAGTTGCTGGAGCGGGCCGACCAACTCGACGGGATCGTGGTGGAGACCAGTGGTCTGGCCCTCCCCGAGCCCCTGTTGGCCGCCTTCCAGTGGCCGGAGATCCGCTCCCGCACCCGGGTCAATGGGGTGGTAACCGTGGTGGACGGCGAAGCCCTCGCCAGCGGCTCGGTGGTGACGGATCCGGCCGCCCTTGAGGCCCAGCGGGCCGCCGATCCCAGCCTCGACCACGCCAGTGCCATCGATGAGCTGTTCGCGGAGCAGCTCGAGTGCGCGGACCTCGTGCTGGTCAGCCGCTCCGACAGCCTCGACGCCCACCAACAGCAACGGGTTCGGGAACGGCTCGAGCCCCTGCTCCGGCCCACCACCCCGGTGCTGGCGATGGAGCGGGGCCGGATCGATCCGGCGGTGGTGCTGGGACTCGAGCCCCGCAGCACCACCACAGGGCAGCACAGCCCGGCCGATCACGAGCAGGGGCACGCCTCCGACGACCACGACCATGACCACGACCACGACCACGACCACGACCATGACCACACCCATGTGGCGATGGAGTCGGTGGCCCTGCAGTGGACAGGTGCCTTTGAGCGGGAGCCTCTGGAGCGCGCGCTCCGTCAGCTCTGCCTGGACCACAGCCTGATCCGGCTGAAGGGCCGGCTCTGGCTGAAGGGCAAGGCGCGGCCCCTCGTGCTTCAGGCCGTTGGCCCCCGCTTCGAGAGTGTTTTTGAGGCCGAGCCCCCAACCGGCGCCAGCACGGTCGGCGCCAAGCCCCTGGGGCTGGAGCTGGTCATGCTGGGCTTCGACCTGCAGCGGCGCGATCTGCCGAGCCGGCTGCAGGAGCTGCTGGCGGGAACGGGGCCAGGCACCGCCCCCGTGATGCCGGGCGCGATCGTCGCGACGGGTCCGTCAGCCGGGACGGCCTAGTCGAGGGGCAAATCACCCTGGGCACAGATGCCGTCCCAGCAGAGGGCGGGATCCTCGCTCCAGCTGGCCTCCACCGGAATCCAGTTGGAGTGGTCCCGCTGCATCGCAAAGGCGCCTCGGCCGTCCTGACGGAACTCGATGCGTTGGCCCCCCACGATCAGGCTCCAGCGCTCACCCACACTCTCCACCTCCATCCGGCAGGGCTTCCACGGACCACTGCCCTCACGGCAGCGCAGGTCGATCCCGCGGGGCTCTGCCGTGGCCGGTGTGCCTGGGGCCAGCATCAGGAGCGCGGTGAGCAGCCCGAGGGCCGGGCCCCTGACCAAGGGGCGCGGCTGTGCCCACCCGGGCTGTGCCATCCCAGGCTGTGCCCTCCGGAGCCATGCCATCCGGGGCAGCGCCATGGAGGGGCCCACGCGGCGGGACATCGCGCTGGATCAGTTACCTCTTCAACCTGCACCTGCCAAGGGGGCCGGGACAAGCGAGCTGCCAAGATTTAACAAACTCCGGCTTCTCCGTGCCCGTCTACAGCGCTCGCGTTCAGGTTTCGCTCCGCCCGTCCGTGCTCGATCCAGCCGGGGAGGCGACGAGGGCCGCCGCTGCCCGCCTTGGGGTGGATGGTGTGCGCCGGCTGCGGATCGGCAAGGCCATCGAACTGGAGCTGGAAGCTCCCGATCAGGCCACGGCGCAGCAGCAGCTGGAACTGCTGAGTGATCGGCTGCTGGCCAACCCGGTGATCGAGAACTGGAGCCTCGACCTGACCGAGCTGAGCGCCGGGGAACTGGCATGACGGTCGGGATCGTGGTGTTTCCCGGCTCCAACTGTGATCGGGACGTGCGCTGGGCCCTCGAGGGCTGCCTCGGGCTGCAGACCCGCTTCCTGTGGCATGAGGAGCGCGACCTCTCCGGATTGGAGGCGGTGGTGCTGCCCGGAGGCTTCAGCTACGGCGACTACCTCCGCTGCGGGGCGATCGCCCGCTTCGCCCCGGTGCTCGAGGAGCTGCGTCACTTCGCCGAGCGGGGCGGCCCCGTGCTGGGCATCTGCAACGGCTTCCAGGTGCTGACGGAGATGGGACTGTTGCCCGGAGCCCTCACCCGGAACGAGCGGTTGCACTTTCTCTGTGAGCCGGCCGATCTTCAGGTGGAGCCGGGCTCCTGCCGCTGGCTGCAGAACTACGGCGAGGGGGAGAGGATCGCTCTGCCGATCGCCCATGGCGAGGGGCGCTTCCAGGTCGATCCGGAGCAGCTGGCCGCTCTGGAGGACCGTGGCCAGGTCGTGTTGCGCTATGCCGCCAACCCCAACGGCTCGATGGGTGACGTGGCCGGACTCACCAATGCCGGCGGCAATGTGCTCGGCTTGATGCCGCATCCCGAACGGGCCTGCGATCCCCTCACCGGCGGCACCGACGGTCAGCGGATGCTGGCCAGCCTGCTGGGCTGACCTCGTTGCGCCCACCCTTCGCGATCGGCCGTGGGCAGGACGCCGCCGTCCAGCCGTAGCGGGGAGATCATCCGCCCAGAGGGGTGCTCCATCCGGACAGCAGAAAGGGGGCCAGGGGCCCCCCGATCTGTGGATCTGCTTCATCTGTGGATCTGCCTCGGCTCTGCGGATCAGGGCGCGGAGGGCGCCGGCAGAGTCACTGGATGAACGCGGTCGCTGGAGTCAGTTCACGGCAGCGAAGAAGTCCTTGGACTTCACCGGATCAGGGTTCATCGTCTTGTCGCCGGGCTGCCAGTTGGCGGGGCAGACCTCATCGGGATGGGACTGGACGTACTGGAAGGCCTGCAGCACACGCAGGGTCTCATCCACACTGCGGCCGACGGGCAGGTTGTTGATCGTGCTGTGCATGATCACGCCGTCAGGATCGATGATGAACAGACCGCGCAGGGCCACGCCGGCCTCTTCGTCCAGCACGTTGTAGGCGCGGGCGATCTCCTTCTTCAGGTCGGCCACCAGGGGGTAGTTGCAGGTGCCCAGGCCGCCGTTCTTGCGGTCGGTCTGGACCCAGGCGAGGTGGCTGAACTCACTGTCCACCGACACACCGAGAACCTCGGTGTTCTTGCTGGTGAAGTCCGCGTAGCGGTCGGAGAAGGCGGTGATCTCCGTGGGGCAGACGAAGGTGAAATCGAGGGGGTAGAAGAAGAGCACCACGTACTTGCCGCGGTACTGGGAGAGGGAGACCGTCTGGAACTCCTGATCGACCACAGCGGTGGCCGTGAAGTCAGGGGCCTGCAGACCGACGAGCCGGGACATGCGCGAGTGGGGTGGGTAGACGAAGGGTGGACCGAAAGCGACGCGGAGCCTGGGTGCTCGAACTCGTATCGACTTCCAGTTACGAGCAACAATTTATCACAACCGGCTGCGGGCCGGGCCATAGGCTGGCACGAACCACGGGGCCAACGGGATGGGATGGGATCCGAGCGTTCTGCGCAAATACAACACCACTGGGCATTTCCGGCTGCTCAGCCGGCTGCGCAGCGAACTGAAGTCGAACCCCCTGGTGCGGCCCAAGGATGGACAGACCATCGGGGAGGTGAACCGGAGCAAGGGCCTGATCCGCGCCATGGAAGCCCGGGGTACCGGGCGCAGCCGCAGGGCGGCCGCTGCCGCGATGGCAGCGGCTGCCTTTCCGGTGGTCGTGAGCGCCGAAGAGGCGGATGGCGCCCGCTCTGAACAGAAGGCCGCTGAACGCAAGGCCTCGGAACGGAGGATGGGCGCGCGGAGCACGGCGGAGCTGAGCACGGCGGAGGGGAGCCGAGCTGAGCGCCACAGCGCTGATCACCACAATGCTGATTGGAACAGCGGGGATTGGGACGGTGGGGACTGGGACCGTGCGGATCGGAATCCCGCCGACAGCGCCTCTGCCGACCAGGGGAGCGGTCCATGCTCGTTCCGCGACCGGCTGAACGCGATTGATCTGCGCTGAGGTGCAGGGCGCCACGGCACTGGCCCGGCGCAACGTCGGGTCAGTCCAGGAGGGATGGCGACGACGCAACGATGCGCAAAGACTGTGAACAGAAGCTGTGAGCAGGGCATCACAGCAGAACAAAGCACAATGGCTCGGGGGAGACTTGAACTCCCGACCTTGGGGTTATGAATCCCACGCTCTAACCAGCTGAGCTACCGAGCCGCGGTGGGATGAGTGTATCAGGCGCGCGGCGGCAGGAACTGGAGCGGATTGGCAGCCCCTTTGGAGGGGGGGTGGATCTCGAAATGGAGGTGAGGACCGGTGCTGCGACCGGTGCTGCCCATCAGGGCGATCAGGGTGCCCTGGGCCACGTCCTGGCCGACCGACACCATCAAGCGGCTGTTGTGGGCATAGATGGAGCGGCTCCCATCGGGGTGGGAGAGCGTGACGAGATAGCCGTAGCCACCGTCATGCCATCCCGAGAACACGACCCGGCCGCGTCGCGCGGCCACGATCGGCGTGCCGACGTTGTTGGCCACGTCGATGCCCTTGTGCATGCGACCCCAGCGCCAGCCGTAACCGGAGGTGAACACCCCCTTGGCCGGCCAGATCCAGCCATCGGCCGTGGAGCCGTCGAAGGGCTCGGGCTCCGTGCCGAGGCCAGGAATCTGGGGCCAGCTCAGGCCGCCGCTGGTGCTGGGCTTCAGCCCGAGGACGGCCCGGGGACGCTGGGGAGCGGCCTGGACGAGCTGAACTTCGGTGCCGGCCACCAGCCGGGCCGTCTGCATGCCGGGATTGAGGCGCAGCAGCTCCGCCATGGTCAGGCCGTAGCGCTGGGCGATCTTGAAGACGGTGTCACCCAGACGGACCTCTCCCTTGGCCTGGACGGGTGGGGGGGCCTGCAGCGGCGGGCTGCGGCGCAGTTCAGACGTGTCGATCGAAGCCAGCATCTTGATCTGGCGGGTCTGCTGGGTGGGAACAACCAGCCAGTCACCGCGCTCGAAGCGGTGATCTTCATCGACGTCATTCAGCTGGGCGAGCCGTTCCTCCTGCAGGCTCAGCTGGGAGGAGAGCTCCTCGATGCTGACGGGACGGCGCACCTTGACCCAGAGCTTGTCGTTGCTGGGCTTCGGGAGAGCAGCCAGCAGGGTTTCGATGGGGGCCTCGTCCTGGTTGACGGGGCCGAAGGCAAAACTGACCGCCGGCACGCCGGTGGCGAGACCCGCGGCGAGAAGGAAGGTGGTTCGAAAAGATTGCAATGGCTTCATACGGTGTCCCCCAAACGACAGAGCCCAGTAGAGAAGCCGAGATCCCTGGACCGCGCAGACAGTAGCGGACGGAACCTTCGGCATCAAGTCGCCAGGGCAACAGCGAGACAGGCCAAGACCAGTAGAATCCCGGCCCTCACAGGGTTCCGGGCTCGGGCAGATCGAGTTGGCGCAGGGCCTCGAACAGCACGACACCCACCGAGACCGAGAGGTTGAGGCTGCGCACGCCCCCGTCAGGGTGCTGCCGCGGACGCCGCATCGGAATGGTGAGGCAGGTGCTGGCCTCCGCCGTCACCTCGGCCGGGAGCCCGTCGCTCTCCCGACCGAACAGCAACCAGTCGTCCGCCTGGAAGCGAAAGCCGGTGTAGGGCAGCTGGGCCTGGGCACTGAGGGCGATCAGCCGACCACCCCGATCGGTCCTGCAGGAGAGGAAGGCCGGCCAGTCGGCATGGCGGTGAAGCGGGACGTAGGGCCAGTAATCCAGACCGGCGCGCCGCAGCGTGCGGTCGTTGATGCTGAAACCGAGGGGCTCGACCAGGTGGAGTTCCTGGGCCGTCGCCGCGCAGGTGCGTGCGACGTTGCCGGTGTTCGGTGGGATCTGGGGTTGGAACAGAACGATCCTTGGCATCGCCCGAGGCTGATCAGCGGGGGACAGGCAGACCGAGACCGCTGAGGTCGAGGGCCCGCCCCGCCACCACCAGCCAGGTGGTGTCGCAGCGGGCGGCGAGCTGCTGCTCGAGGGCACCGAGCCGGTCGCGGAAGAGTCCTCCCACGGCCGTCGCGGGCACCACGCCCCAGCCGGTCTGCTCGGCCACCAGGATGACGCGCCCCGGGGAGGCAAGCAGGGCAGCCTCCAGGGCATCGCAGCGGGCCTGCCAGGCTCCCCGATCCTGATCGAGGCCCCAGGCCACCCAGGTGCCGAGCGAATCGACCAGAGCCAGTTCGCCGCCGGCAAGCTCCTGAAGCACCCGGGCCAGCTCGGCCTGGAGCTCCAGGGTGCGCCAGTGGGGCGGCCGCCGCCGCCGATGCGCCTGAACACGTTCCTGCCAGGCGGGGTCGTTCGGCAGGGCAGGCCCGGTGGCCACATAGCTGACCGGGCCGGTGTGTGCGGAGGCCAGGTGCTCCGCCCAGCGGCTCTTGCCGCTGCGGGCAGGCCCGGTGACCAGCTGAAGCCGGGGCGGCACCGCGGCAGAGCGGGCCGGCCCGGGGGGAGTCTGGAGCTCAGCCACCTCCATTCATGTTGCGCAGGGTCGCCACCGAGGAGGGAGAGACGCGGTTGAGATAGCGGAAGATCCAGTACTTGAACACCGTGGCGAGCACCACAGGGAAGGTGGCGATGAACAGCATGATGAAGTTCTGCCGAGCCGGCAGTCCGAGATGGTTCGCGACTCCATCCAGCAACACAGTCCAGCCTTCGGGACTGTGAAATCCAACAAAGATGTCCGTGAACAAAATGATGGCAAAGGCCTTGGCACTGTCGCTGAGGCCATACACCAGTTCGTCCAGAAAGCCTCGCAGAACCTGCAGATCGCGGCGCCAGACGACACACACGAAGAGAAAGCCGAACAGCCCGGCCAGGTCAGCGAAGACGTTCTTGATGGCGTGGGTGCTCTCCTGGTCGGCCTGCTCCTTGAGCTCCTGGGCGCGGGACGCCAGTTTGGCGTGGAGCTCCTCCCGGGAGGGGAGCGGCTGTCCGGTCAGCAGATAGTCGAATTCGATCTCGGCGCGGTAGACCCTGAGTTTCTCCACGGCCCGCTCCTCGAGCTGGGGGCTCGGGTAGCTCAGAAAGGCATGGTCGGGGGCAAAGCGGTCCACCAGGGGGGAGACCAGGTAGGTGCGGCTGACCTGCTGGACCAGCACCGGCACCAGGATCAGCAGCAGCAGGATCCGCAGCGACACCAGGGTGGAATCGCGGCGCCGCCGGAAGCCCGCAACCATGTTGGCTTCGGCCTCAGGATCGAGCTGGCGGCGCACCTGATCCACAACCCCCAGCAGGCTGCGGGGGAGCACCTCCGGCGAACGGCTGATCGCCGGCAGGGGTTGGCGGCGGACGGGGTAACGGGAGACGACCGTCTCGATCAGCTGCAGCTGGCGTTGCTCCTGGCCGATCAACTCGCCGCGATGGGCCTCCAGGGTGACCAGGCTCTGCCGGCAGATCTCCAGAGCGGCCCGAAAGCGGCGCAGGAGCTGGGCCTGGGCAGCCCGGGGAAGCGCCAGCTCGAGTTCAGGACGGACAGGTCTGTCGTTGTAGTGCTCGAGCTCGATGCTCTGAATCAGCAGAGCAGCCTCATAGCCCCGATCCAGGTCGTGGCTGACATCGTGGGCCTCCGCCCGACGAAAGGCACCGAGCCAATCGGTGAGGGCCATCGGTGATCAGCGGGAAAAGACCCACCAGGTGGCCATCGGCACGATGGTGCCGACCACGAGCAGCACGATCACCCAGGTGAAGGCGTTGCTCTCGGCGGTCTCCTCACGGGTGGGGATGTTGGTGGGTGCCGCGACGATCTCCGCCGTGACGGGCTCGCCAGGATCCTCGCCGCCCTGCAGCACGCTGAGCAGACGGTCAATGCCATCCAGACTCGCCTGGCGGAAACGGGCGCCTTCACGGATCGGCAGCGCCATCGTGGTGCGGGCCGTGCTGCGCAGCAGGCTGGGGGGCAGCTGCCCCTCCAGGCTGGGCGACGCAACCACGGCAGCGGTGTTCGTCTGGCTGTCGATCAGGAACAGCAACTGGTTCTGGAGGCCGGCGCTGCCCTGCCAGCGCTCCAGCAGCTGCTCGCCCAGCTGGGGAAGGCTCAGGCCGTAATCCAACCGCTTGACCGTGACAAGGTGCGCATCGATGCGCTGGTCGGTGAGCCCCTCGAGCTGGTGGCTCACCTCGGCGTTGGCGGCACGGCTCAGCACGGCGGCGGTATCGAGCACCCTCTCCTCAGGTGCAGTCGCAGGGAAGCCCTCAGCCGAAACGGCCAGGGCCGGTGCAGCCAGACCAAGCAGCAGCAGCATGGCCACAGCCCAGCCGGTGCAGCGGCGCAGCCAGTGCCCGGGGCCGGCGGCGGCGCTGCCGAAGGGGACCGCAGGGTGGGGCCGGCGCAGGTGGGGAATCAAGGGCCTGGGGCATGCTTGTGCCTAGTTTGCCTGCTGTGGCCAGGAGTGTCCGCGCCATCGCGGCGCTCCCTCCCCATCCGCTCGTGGCGCATGAACCTCCCCACCCCTGCCCGGGTCTGTCTGTCCCTCGGGGTGGTGGGACTGGCGCTGGTGGTGGCCAACCAGCTCACCGCCCCCCGGCTTGATCCAGCTCTCGAGCGCGCCGGGGTGCTGGCCAGTCTGCTGGCGGTCGGGCTGATGCTCGTCGCCGTGCTCTGGACCAGGGCCGTGCCGGAGGCGGCGGCACGGGCCCCCCTCGAGGGCACCGATGGGCTGTGGCGCTTGCCCGACCTGCCTGAGGCGGTCAACGAGGAACTGGGCTGGGGAAGCCAGATGCTGCTGACGGCGACGCCGGCCGTGGTGATCGCCGTGCACTGGGAGGGGCGGTGCCTGCTGCGCCGCGGGCTGCTGGGGCAGGGGAGCTTCGAGCCCGGTGCGATCTGCCGGCGCGCCATGGAACGGGGGAAGCCCCTCTCCCTGGTCAATCTGAGCCTCTACCCGGGCCGTGAGGAATTCCAGGGCCTGCTGCCGGATCTCCCGGCGGTGCTGATTCAACCGCTGGGGGAGGCCGGGGTCGTGGTCCTGGGTGGATGGTCAACGCGCTGCTTCAGCCGCAGCGACCTGACCTGGGTGGAGGGTTGGGCCCAGCGGCTCACAGGGCGATTGCTGGACGCTTCCGTTTCCGATCGGTGTCAGGATCGGCGGGAGCACCCGGAAGGCCGGGCTGACCTCCTGGCGGCAGACGGAACTCCGTCGTGACGCGCCCGCCGCTCCCGCCGAACTGCACAAAGCCATTTTTCGCGACGCGACCGGCCAGACGCTCCGAGCGGGTGACCTGGTCGGGGTCCTGACGCCGCAGCGTGACCCCGCCGACGGCCTCCACCGCTCCGGTGCTCCAGTTCCAGTGGCACCGAGCGGCTGTCAGCAGGTCGCCGGGCTGGGTCAACCGGCAGGCTCCGCCCACTTCCGCCGTGGTGGCGGCCAGGTCGAGGCGGAGTCGGTCACCGGAGAGGGTCGCCCGCCCCAGGCGTCCGGTGAAGGGCTCGGCTGTGGAGACGAGCCGGCCCGCGAGGTCCAGCCGGGCCTGGCGGGCCTCCAGGGAACCGTCCTTGGCAGGGTCACTGAGGCGCACTGGACCCGCCAGGTCGATGATCTGGGTGCGGGTATTGGCGCGCAGCGATGGGGCCGTCAGGGTCTGGAGCGAGCTGTCCGGCTGGAGGCGCTGGCCGCGCACGGGGCCGACCGCGCGCAGGTCTCCGGAGCCGGGCAACCAGTCGAGCGAGGCCACCTTCAGCCGGAGCGGATCCTGGCCTTCTCGCACCAGCTCGGGCTGACCGCGAAGCTCCAGGCGGTCCTGGTCGATCAGGAACCGGACCTGCTGGCTGGTGAGCCGCAGGTCGGACTGGGTCGCCAGCGGAGAACGGTCGATCTCCATGAGCTTGCGGGCCGGGTACCAACGCACCCGCTGGGCCGTGATCACCAGGGGATGGTCGGAATCGAGGCGCTGCACCCGGGTCGGCCCCTCCAGCTGCACCAGCTCGCCATCATTGAGCACCACGCCGTTGGCAGCCGTGAAGCGGTAGAGAGCCCGCCCCTGGCTGTAGAGAACGCCGCGGAGGTCCCGCGACTGGGCGACCCGCCGGCTGAGGTCATAGCGCGTCTCGGGACTGGTGAGCTCCCAGAGGGGGCGTCCGGCCGCATCCTGCTGGCGGAGGTTGAGGCTGCGGAAGACGAAGGGCTGGATGCGCTCCTCCTGCGCTTCGGGGGCGCGGCAACCAGCGATCAGAAGGGGCAGCAGGAGCCCCAGCCCGAGGCTAGCCCGCCCTGCCGCCGCGAAGGGTCTCACAGCGGTGCGTCGAGTTCCAGCCGCGCCAGCACCGGCTCGGGCGCGGGCAGGGGCTGGCCGGGCTGAAGCAGACCCCATTGCTGGGCCTGGAGCCAGGGGGCGCCCCTGGATGGCGCTGAACAGGGCTCGGCGGAAGGGCTGGGGTCCGAGGGGCTGGGTTCCGAAGGGCTGACAGGACCGCTGGCGAAGGGCGCGAGGGCCAGCTGGCTGAGCATCCGCTCGGAGAGATCGGGCAGCAGCGGGGCCAGCAGGACGGCCACCCAACGGGCCGCTTCGAGCACCGCATACAGGTCGGCGGCCACCTGGACCTCCTGGCCTGGCTGCTTCATCCGCTTCCAGGGGGCCTGGTCATTGAGATAGCCGTTGGCCGCCGTGGCCAGCTGGAGCGTGGCCTCGGCCGCCCGTCTGAAGTCGAGCTGATCGAGCCCCTCCCGCACCCGCTGGCCCGCTGCCAGGGCCGCCACGGCCAGGGGGTGCCCAGCCACGGCTCCGTCTCCAGCCGGCGGGATGGATCCGTCGAACCACTTGCGGGCCATCGAACTGGTGCGGTTGAGGAGATTGCCGATGGTGTTGGCCAGGTCGTTGTTCACCAGATCCGTGAAGCGCTGCTGCTGAAAATCGCCGTCATCGCCGAAGGGGATGTCGCGGAGCAGATACCACCGCACCGGGTCCCGGCCGCAGCGGGTGAGCAGCACGTCAGGATCGAGCACATTCCCCAGCGACTTACCCATCTTCTGGCCCTCCCGGGTGAGGAAACCGTGGCCGAAGACCCGCTCCGGCAGGGGGAGGCCCGCCGACAGCAGCATCGCGGGCCAGTAGACGGCGTGAAAGCGCAGGATGTCCTTGCCGATCACGTGCAGCTGGGCCGGCCAGCCCTGCGCGAGGATGTGCTCCAGCTCGATCGACGCCTCAGGCTCCAGCAGGGCCGTGAGGTAACCCAGCAGGGCGTCGAACCACACGTAGAAGGTGTGGCCGGGATGGCCGGGCACCGGAATCCCCCAGGGCAGGTCGACCCGGGAGATCGAGAAGTCGCGCAGGCCCTGGGCCACGAAGTTCTCCACCTCGCGGCGGCGGCTGGGGGGCTGGATGAAGTCCGGCTGGGCGATCAGCGATTCGATCGCCCCCTGGTAGCGGGAGAGCCGGAAGAAGAGGTTGACCTCATCACGCCACTCCAGGGGCTTGCGGTGGATGGGGCATTCGGGGTCCTGCGCTTCATGCGGGTCATCCTTGAATTCCTCACAGGCCACGCAGTACCACCCCTGCTGACGCCCCTCCAGGACGTCGCCGCTGGCCTCCACCCGGGCGAAGAACTGCTCCACCAGCTGACGGTGGCGCGGATCGGTGGTGCGGATGAAGCGGTCGTGGCTGATCTGCCAGCGTTCCCAGAGGTCCCGGTAGCCGGCGCTGACGCTGTCGCAGTGGGCCTGGGGACTCAGACCGGCGGCCTCGGCGGTGCGCTGGATCTTCTGGCCGTGCTCATCGCAGCCGGTGATGAACACCACCCGTTCACCCCGCAGCCGCCGGTAGCGGGCGATCGCATCGCAGGCCAGCGTCGTGTAGGTGCTGCCCAGGTGGGCGCGGTCGTTGACGTAGTAAAGCGGGGTGGTGAGGGTGTAAGACATGCGGCGGGAATTGGCCCGGCGGGACTCTGGGCTCGCTGCGCCGCCGGAGCGGCCCTGTGCCGGGGCCGGATCCTACCCATCGTGCCCGTGATTCCCGATGACTGAGCAGCAGGTGCCCCTGGCGGTCTGGGGCGGCGGTACCGGTGGTGCGGCGGCAGCCATCCAGGCGGCCCGAGCCGGTGCCCCGACCCTCCTGCTCACGCCAGGGGCCTGGCTCGGGGGAATGGTCAGCGCCGCAGGGGTCTGCTGCCCGGACGGCAACGAGCTGACGCCCTGGCAGACCGGGCTGTGGGGAGCCCTGCTGCGGGAACTGGCCCGCCGGGAGCCCGCCGGACTCGATCACAACTGGGTCAGCTGCTTCGGGTACGCGCCCGCAACGGCCGAAGCGGTCCTGCGGGCCTGGGTGGCCGAGCTTCCCTCCCTCACCTGGTGGCCCAACTGCAGGCTGCTGGGGGTGCGCCGGATCGGAGCACGGATCGAGGGACTTGAACTCGAGCGCCTCGATGGCGAGGGACGGGTCGCGGCACGGGTGGAGCTCCGGCCCCGGCTGGTGGTCGATGGCAGCGATCGCGGCGAGCTGATCGGCCTCGCCGCGGCGCCCCATCGGCTGGGCTGGGAGCCCAGGGAGCTGTGGCAGGAGCCGAGCGCACCGGCTGCCAAGGACCTGGCGGAGGATCCCTTCTTCAGGCGGCAGCCCGTGCAGTCGCCGACCTGGGTGGCGATGGGGCAGCTGCGTCAGGACCGGGTGTGCCCCGCGGGAGCCCCCAGCCTGCGCGAACCCTTCGCCCAGGCCACGGCAGCCTTCGGGCTGGAGCGCACCCTCACCTACGGCCGCCTGCCGGGCGACCGCGTGATGTTGAACTGGCCCCTGCACGGCAACGACTGGCACCGCGGCCTGGATGGGGCCTTCGGTGACGATGCGGCCCGGGAGGCCGAGCTGGTGCTGGCGATGCAGGAGCACAGCCTCGCCTTTGCCGCTGCCCTCACGGAGGCCAGCCAGGGATGGCTGGAGCTGGCGGAGGTGTTTCCGCGCAACGGCCGGAGCGCGGACCTGGCAGGCCCCTCCCCCCTCGCCCTGATGCCGTACTGGCGCGAGGGACGCCGCCTGCAGGGGCTGTCCACGGTGATCGAGCAGGACCTGCTGCCCCGGGGGGCCGGGGCAGCGATCGCCCCGCTCCCCGGAGGCGACGGCCGCTCGAGCGCTGTCGCCGTGGGTAATTACGCCAACGACCACCACTATCCAGGGCCGGACTGGCCGCTGGCGGCCAAGAGCTGCCGCTGGGGCGGGCGCTGGAGCGGCACGCCCTTCTGCATCCCCTACGGAGCCCTCGTGAGTGAGGCGGTGGTGAATCTGCTGGCGGCCGACAAGGCGATCAGCGTGAGCCACATGGCGAACGGGGCGACACGGCTCCAGCCACTGGTGCTCAATCTCGGCCAGGCCGCCGGGATGGCGGCCGCCCTGTGCCTTCAGGGGAACCGGGAGCCGGCCGAGCTGCCGCTGGAGCCGTTGCAGCGGGCCCTCGTGCTCGACCCGCGGGCTCCGGCCGCTCCCATGCCCCTGTGGGACACCCCCTGGCACCATCCCAACTGGCGGGAGCGGCAGCTGGCGGCCCTGGAGGATCCCGCCCTGCTGGGCACCGATGGGCACCTGGCGTGCCCCGGCAGCCTGCGGCAGAGCCTCGGTGAGGATCTGCTCCCGAGCCAGGCGCCGAAGGAGCCCGGTGAGCAGAGCTGGCGGGGCAGCCTCAGCGCCGATGGGGAGGGTGGCTATCGGCTCACGACCGCCACCGACTGCTGGCCCGTGATCACCCTGGAGCCGGCCCTGCACCGCTGGCTCGAGGACCTCGACGGGGCCAGGACGGTGACCGTGGTGGGGTGCTGCAACCCCTGGGGCCCCTGGCTGCGGATCTCGCGCCTCGACGGCTGACCCCGGAGGCCAGGGCGCTCGAGGCGCCCTGGGGCTGAGGCTGCCTCAGGCCGTCGCCACCAGCTGGAGCTGGTCGCGGAGGGGGTCGACCCGGTGCACCCGCACCAGCAGGGCCGTGCCGGGTTCCGAGCCGCCCGGACATTGGGCCGCCAGGTCCATGGCCAGCTCGTCGACATGGACCAGACCGAGGCCGTCCTGGGGGCGAAGCCAGCGCAGGAACTGGGCCATCCACTGGCCAGAACGATGGGCCTCGAACCACACCTGCTGCCAGTGGCGCTGGTCTTCGCGGCTGATCTGGATGCCCTGGCGGATGGGCCCCTCCAGTTCGGTCAACAGGGCCTGCACCGCCTCGGCCTCGAGGGGCCGGCCGGCCTGCTGTTGCGCGAGGAGCTGACGCTGCACCAGCAGGTCTCCATAGCGGCGGATCGGCGAGGTGGCCTGCACGTAGGCCGGCAGCCCCAGGCTGAAGTGGGGGCTGGGGGTCGCTCCGGTGTGTCCGCGGCTGAGGCAACGCTTCAGGGCGGCATGGCGCACCGGCCCGGGGGGGAGGGCATCGAGTTCGGCCCCAGGCGGCAGCGTCGCCGGCAGCTGGCTCCTGTAGGGCAGGGCCAGCCCATGCTCCATGCCGTGGGCCGCCACGACCGACCCCGCCAGGACCATGGCCTCGGCCACCATCAGCCGCGAAGCACTGGGTTCGGTGATCTCCAGCACGGGCTCGCCGGCCTGAACCCGGATGCGTCCCTCGGGTTGGTCCATCAGCAGGGCCCCGCGCGCCACCCGCCAGTCGCGACGGCGGCCGAGCAGCCGGTGCAGATCGCTGAGATCCCGTTCCTGGGGAGGGGCCAGCTCGATCAGCTCGTCGGCGTCCTCGTAGGAGAGGCGGTAGGTGGGGCGCACCCAGCTGCGCACCAGCCGGTAGGCGCTCACGGCACCTGCGGCATCGAGATCCACACCGACGCTCCAGGCGGCGCAGGTCTGGCCGGCCCGCAGGCTCAGCGGACCCAGGGCCAGGGCCTCGGGGAACATCGGCAGGATGCCGCTGGCCAGGTACAGGCTGCTGGCGCGGCGGCGGGCCTCCAGGTCGAGCGGAGAGCCGGCGGCCACGAGGCGCCCGGGGTCGGCCACGTGGATCCAGATCCGGAGATCCCCGGAGGGGAGACGCTCCAGCGCCAGGCCGTCATCGATGTCACGGGTATCGGCATCGTCGATGGTCACGCAGCGCTGGAGCAGCAGATCGACCCGCTGGTCATCGCCGGGCAGTGCGGAGCCGGCACGCTCGATCAGCTGCTGGGCTTCAGCCTCGAGCTCGGCACTGAAACCGGTCTCCCAGCAGGTGTCCTGCAGGGAGGGCAGATGGTGGGCCTGCCACTGACCCAGATCCACCAGCAGGTGGCGGATGGCGCCACTGTCGGCGGGGCAGTGGGCGGCCTGGAGGGCCCGGCGGAGCTCCACCGGCAGCTCCCCCACCCCCCGACCGGAGGCCCAGTCGATCAGCAGATCCAGGTCGGCCTGCTGCCGGGGATCCAGGCTGCTGCGCTCCAGGGGTTGTCGCCGTTGGAGGGCCTCCTGCCACTGCGACTGGCGGCGCTGCTGCAGGGCGATGCGGTGGCGGTCCTGGCGGAGCTGGCGAAGGTCGTGCGGGGCCCGGGCGGCGATGCCCTGATGCCGCGTCCGGAACAGCAGCTGGGAGCCATGCAGCCACAGCCAGCAGGAGGCCAGCACGACGGGATCGGTGCTGGACGCCACCAGCTCCACCCAGTCCGCCAGGCAGAGCTCCTGGTCCGCTTCGAGCAGAAGCAGCCAGGCGGCGGCGAAATCCCGGGGCCGGGGCTGGGCCTGCTGCAGGTCCTCGGCACTGAACAGCCAGGGGAAGACCCCCAGGCGCTCCGGTGCGGAGGCACCGGGGGGCAGGGGGCTGATGGGCTCGATGGCCCGCTGCGGAAGCTGCTGACGCCGGCCCTGAAAACCAACGCTCAGCTCCAGCCTGGATCCCTTGGGCTGCAGCACCACGGCGAGGTGGACGCCGCGGTCGTCACGGACGCCGACGAGATCCCCGGGATGGAGGGCAGCCTGGCTCAGGACGACGTCAGCCTTCGGGGTTCACGAACGGCAGCAGGGCCACGATCCGAGCACGCTTGACGGCATTGGTGAGATCGCGCTGCTGCTTGGCCGTCAGGCCGGTGAGACGACGGGGCAGGATCTTGCCGCGCTCGGTGATGAATTTCTTGAGCAGATCGACGTCCTTGTAGTCGATCGGGTCACCGGGCTTGATCGGCGAAAGGCGCTTCTTGAAGAAGGAACTGGACATGAAGGGGCAGGAAGGGAAGGAACGTGGAAGTTGCCGCTGCGATGGACCCGAACCCGAAGGGACGGGCGGGACGGCAGGTTCACTTGATCTCTTTGTGAACGGTCGCCTTGTTGCAGTGGGGGCAGAACTTCTTGAGTTCCAGCCGTTCGGTGGTGTTGCGGCGGTTCTTCTCGGTGGTGTAGCGGGACACACCAGGAGACCGCTTGGCGGGGTTGGACCGGCATTCGGTGCACTCGAGAGTGATCACGATCCGGACGCCCTTGTTCTTAGCCATGAAGGACGTTGCGCCGCGTGTGCGAAGCGAGATGACAACTTCGCACCTTACCTCCCGGAGGGACCGGACCCCGACCAATCTCTAGGATCCGCTCCTCGTGATGTGGTCGGCGGTCGATGCGGGTCTCGCTCCGGTGGTTGAGGGAGCTGGTGGGGGCCCCGGCCGCAGACTCCGCCTCGGCGGCGGCCGACGGGTTGTTCGGGCCTGAGTTCCGGGCGGAGGAGCTGGCGGAACGGCTGTCGATCGCCGGATTCGAGGTGGAGGCGATCGACGACCTCTCCGCCCAGGCCCGCGGGGTCGTCGTGGGCTACGTGGCGGAACGGGCCCCCCACCCCAACGCGGACAAACTGAGCGTCTGTCAGGTGGAGGTCGGCGGCGATCAGCGGCTGCAGATCGTCTGCGGCGCCGCGAATGTGCGTGCCGGCATTCACGTGCCCGTGGCCCTGGTCGGCACCACCCTCCCGGCGGTGCAGCTCACGATCAAACCGGCGGAACTTCGGGGGGTGGCCAGCAGCGGCATGATCTGCTCGCTCACGGAGCTCGGCCTCGGCGACAGCTCCGGCGGCATCGCCGTGCTGGACGATCTTCTTGACGAGGTCCCGGAGCTGGGGAGTCCCGTCGGTCCGAGCCTCGGCCTCGACGACACCATTCTGGAGCTGGCGATCACCGCCAACCGTCCCGATGGGCTCTCGATGCAGGGCATCGCCAGGGAGGTGGCCGCCCTGCTGGGTCTGGAGACCCGCTTCGAGGCGCCGCCGGAGGCCATCGACGCCAGGCCGCTGCCCGGCACCGCCGAGACCCGCCGGGCCATCGAGGAGGGCGGACTGTTCAGTCTCACGGCCCTCACGGGGCTGGCCGTGACGGCCTCACCGCTGTGGATCCAGCGCAGGCTGCAGAACGCCGGGGTTCGGCCGATCAACAGTGTGGTCGACATCACCAACCTGGTGATGCTGGAAACGGGGCAGCCCCTGCATGCCTTCGACCGCGACCGTCTGGCGAAGCTGGCTCCGGCCGCCGGCACGCCAGGTCCAGCCCGTCCCGAAGCCGATCCAGCCGCCGTCGGCCTCCGCCACGCCCTCGAGGGCGAGCGCCTCACGACCCTCGATGGCGAGGAGCGTGTGCTCGGCCCGGAGGCCCTCACGGTGACCTATGGGGATCGGCCGATCGCCCTGGCCGGACTGATGGGAGGAGCCGACGAGGCCGTGCAGGAGGCCACCACGGCCATCTGGCTGGAGGCTGCGGTCTTCGCCCCCCAGGCGGTGCGACGGTCGGCACGGAGTGTGGGGTTGCGCACCGAGGCCAGCAGCCGCTTCGAGAAGGGCCTGCCCCTGGAAGCCACGCTGGCCGCCAGCGACCGGGCCTGCCAGCTGCTGCAGCAGATCTGTGGGGGCCAGGTGGAGTCGCGCTGGCTGCATCGGCGTGAGGCGTGCGAGAGCGCTCCGCTGCACCTGCGCCGTGATGCGCTTCACAACCTGCTCGGACCGGTTGTGGTGGATGGTGAGGCCGACGATCTCGCTGACGAGCGGATCGAGCAGACCCTCGCGGCGATCGGCTGCAGCCTGGCGGCCGAACCGGAGGGCTGGGTGGTGCGGGTGCCGCCATCCCGGGCGATGGACCTGCGCCGGGAAGTGGATCTGATCGAGGAGGTGGCCCGCCTGGTGGGCTACGACCACTTCGCGAGCCACCTGCCCGATCCGATCGAACCCGGGGGGCTGCGGCCGGAGCAGCAGGCCGAACGCCGGCTGCGCCGGGGCCTCTGCGCCGCCGGGCTGCAGGAGGTCTGTTCCTACTCCCTGGTGAACGCCGACCCGGCTCGTCTTCCCCTGGCGAACCCCCTCCTGGCCGACTACGGCCACCTGCGGGACACGATCCACCAGGAGCTGCTGGAGGCGGCCCGTCGCAATCTCCAGGCAGGGCAGGCGGGGTTCTGGGCCTTTGAGATCGGGGCCGTGTTCAACCGGGAGGGCGGCCAGCGGGAACTGCTGGTCGGCGTGATCAGCGGTGAGCGACGGGCCGAGCGCTGGAGCAGCAGTGGCAAGCCCAGGCCACCAGGCTATTTCGAGGCGCGGGGATGCCTGGAGCAGGCTCTCGCCGGCCTCCAGATCGTCACCGAGGACCGGGTGCTCAGCGATCATCCCCTGCTCCATCCCGGCCGGGCGTCTCTGGTCGTGGTGGAGGGCCGTCCGGCGGGCTGGTTCGGCCAGCTCCATCCCGAACAGGCTGAGCAACAGGACCTCCCCGCGGCCACCTACGTGTTCCAGCTGGAGATGGCGGCCCTGGTGACGGCAGCCACGCGCCGGAACCGCTGGCAACCGAGCTTCAGCCCGTTCCCGACCGTGCCCGCGTCGGAACGCGATCTCGCCCTCGTGGTGCCGACCAGCACCCGGGCCGCCGACCTGCTGCAGGTGATGCGCAAGGCCGGCCGCCCCCTGCTGGAGCAGGTGGAGCTGATCGATCGCTACGAGGGAACCCAGGTCGGGGAGGGGCAGTGCAGCCAGGCCTTCCGCCTTCGCTACCGCGATCCCAGGCGCACCCTCACGGATGCCGATGTGGAGGAGGCCCACAGCCGCATCCGCCAGGCCCTGGAGCGGCAATTGGGGGTCCAGTTGCGCAGCTGAGCACAAAGAGGAAGCCCCGCCGCTCAGCCGGTGCGCCTCAGCACCGCCAGGGTCTCGATATGGCTGGTCTGGGGGAAGAAGTCGAGCGGCTGCACCGAAGCGATGGCATAGAGCCCCCCCTCGACCAGCTGGCCCAGATCCCTCGCCAGGGTCGCCGGATCACAGCTGAGGTACAGCAGGCTGGCGGGGGGGCACTGCCGGATCAGCCGGAGCACCGTCGGGTCGAGTCCCTTGCGGGGAGGATCGACCAGCAGAGCGTCACAGCCGGTGAGCCGGGCCTCGAGGATCTCGGCCACGTTGGCCGTCTCGAAACGGGCGCGGTCCGTCAGGGTGTTGATCTCGGCATTGATCCGGGCCAGGCGGATCGCCTCGGCGTTGCGTTCGATGCCGTGCACCGTCCAACCCGCTGCAGCCAGGGGGAGGCTGAAGGTGCCGATGCCGCAGTAGGCGTCCACCAGCACCCCCGGGGTCTCCGCGGCCAGGGCGGCCAGCAGCAGGGTCACCACCCGTTCCGCCTGGGTGGTGTGGACCTGGAAGAACGTGTCGGTGGCGATCCGCAGGTCCAGCCCACTGAAGCGCTCCATCAGCCAGCTGCGGCCTGCCACCAGCGTGGTCTGGGGCCCCATCAGGGTGTTGGTGGGTCGTGGCTGGAGGTTGAGGGTGACCCCCACCAGGGTGGGCCAGCGGTCCAGCCAGCGCTGCGCCCAGTCGGCGAGATCCGGGAACTCATCATGGCTGCTGATCAGGGTGAGCAGCACCTCTCCGGTGTGGTGGCCCACCCGAAGCGACAGATGACGGAGTCCGCCGCCATCGCGGAGATCACGGTCCACCGGCCAGCCGCTGATCTCCAGGTCCGCTTTCAGGGGGGCAATCAGCGCATCGAGGCGCGGATCCAGCACCGGACAGCGGTTCATGTTGACGATCCGGTGGGATCCGCGGCGGTAGTAGCCCGCCCGCAACGGGCCTTCAGGAAGCCGCTCCAGGGGGATGATCGCGCGGTTGCGATAGCCCAGAGGCTGCGGAGAGGCCAGGGTGGGGGCGACGATCGGATCCAGGTGGGCCAGGCGACGCAGCGTCTCCACGAGCCGGCTGCGCTTCCAGTCGGCCTGGGCAGGGTCGTCCAGATGCTGGAGGGAGCAACCACCGCAGTGGTCGGCCAGGATGCAGGGAGGTCGGCGCCGGTCAGCGGACGGCTCGAGAACGCGCTCCAGGACGGCCAGCCGCAGGCGATGGGCACGGCTGTGCAGCCGCACCGCGACCCGCTCACCGGGCAGGGCACCGGGGACGAAGCAGGCCTGGCCATCGAGGCGGCCCACGCCCTGCCCGTCATGGGAGAGACCATCAATGCGGAGCTCCACCCGTTCGTTCATCTGCAGCCTCTGCTCCCGAAGGGGACCCTAGGCTCTGCAAAGTGCCGTTACACCTTGTTCCTGGGCCAGGGGGGAGCCCGGCGAACTCGATACACTGACGCCTGCACGTGGTCGCAGCGATGAGCGTCGTTCGGGATCTGATCCTTCAGGCAGATGATCAGCTCCGCTATCCGAGCGGCGGCGAGCTGCGCTCGATGGTCGATTTCCTCAGCGGAGGGTCCCGGCGCCTTGCGGTGGTGCGGGTGCTCACCGACAACGAGAAAAAGATTGTCGATGAGGCCGCCAAGCAGCTCTTCGCCCGCAAGCCCGATTACGTCGCCCCGGGCGGCAACGCCTATGGCCAGAAGCAGCGGGCCCAGTGCCTGCGGGACTACAGCTGGTACCTGCGGCTGGTGACCTACGGGGTCCTGGCCGGCAGCACCGAGCTGATCCAGCAGATCGGGCTGGTCGGAGCCCGGGAGATGTACAACAGCCTGGGTGTGCCGATGCCGGGGATGGTCGAGGCGATGCGCAGCCTCAAGGAGGCCGCTCTCGCCTTGCTGAGCACGGAGGAGGCCAGCATGGCTGCCCCCTACTTCGACTTCCTCATCCAGGGGATGCAGACACCCACCTGATCCAGCTCGGAGGCTGCTGATCGCCGCAATCCGGCCAGCGGCCAGTCTATCCGTCTCATTCAAGACTCGCGCTGGCCGCATCCGTTGTCTCAACCGAGACAGCCGATGGGGCCACCACCAGTCAGCGCCTCAACCGACGAAATCGAGGCGTGAGGCTCCCAGTGTTTCCCTGCCAGCAAGAAGGGCGACCAGGTCATCACCCTTGTTGCCCTTGTGAAAAATCCCAAGGCCAACGTCGCCGGCACGCTTGGTCATCGCAAACCGAT
The DNA here is from genome assembly GCF_046764815.1 of Aphanothece stagnina RSMan2012. Classification (NCBI taxonomy): domain Bacteria; kingdom Bacillati; phylum Cyanobacteriota; class Cyanophyceae; order Chroococcales; family Aphanothecaceae; genus Aphanothece; species Aphanothece stagnina. The sequence goes on along the minus strand of NZ_JBKOUC010000001.1, from coordinate 112,432 downwards.
ACTCCGACCGGGAGCCGTGCAGCACGACCTCGTCACCCTTTCGGAAGTCCTCGATGATCGCAAAGGTGACATCCTTGGCGCGTCGGCTGCTCTTGAGATAGAAACTTCCCTTTTTCGAGCCCAGCACGAAGTCATCCTTGCCACGGCGACCACGCAGCCATTCCCGCGAGATGCCCGTACCGACCATGCGATCGGCACGGCGGGTGCCGACGATCCGCAGCACGCCGGGCTGGCTGTCATCGATGGTTCCATCCCCGCGCAACTTGAGACCTGAGGACGTGCTGATCAGCCCGGTGGGCTGAGAATCATCGACTGTTCCATCACCCCGGAGTTTGACGGGTACACCGTCGATGATGACGATGTCGTCATCGCTCGATGACCCCGATGAGGAAGAACTGTCATCCGAGCTGGAAGAGTCATCCGAGCCCGAGGACGACGAGGAATCGTCATCCGAACCACGCCGCAGCAGGGTCGTGACATCGTCAGAGGCGGTACGTTCAGTCATGGTGGATTCCCTCGGACAGGTGTGGTCAGAGCGCTCAGGTGGTGACACCGATCAGCGGCCTGGAAGGCCCTCTGGCGAGCTCTGGGGCAATCGGCGCAGGGGGCCCGGGGCTCAAGCTCTGTCACGAGCGATCCAGGGGCCGCCAGGTGCAGAGGCGGTCATGGATCCAAGCCTAGACCCTCTCTAGGACCCTGGCTGGGCCACCGAAAGACCGCAAGCCCCAGGGCGACCCACGCGGCCACAAGCCAGGAGTCCCAGCTACGAGGCGCAGCTGGACACGGAGCACGACTCACCCGGGCCAGTTGAGACAGCGGATACGGCTGCACGAGGGGGCGGGGACGGAGCTCGGGAATGCTGCTGAGGCTTCGCCTCCTGGCGGACCCATCACCTCCGACCACGGAGGAGGCGAACCCACGCAAAAGGCGCGGAAGCCAAGAGCAAAATTGATCTTGCTGGTCTTGTCCAGGACTAGGTACTGGTCTCAGCCAGACACCTGAACGGGATAGGCAAGAGGGCTGGAGGGTCTCGGCGCAGGCTCATCCTGGGCGCCAGCCTGCAGCGCCGGGCCTGAAGCGCGGTGGTGTTCCAGCTGCGTACCTGCAGTAGACACAGATACGCGAAGGGGGCATATGACGGCTATGACTGGACTCTGACGACGTGACCAGCCCTCCTGGACAGAGGCTCACGGACCTGTTGGCCAGAGCCGTCGAGGCGAGTTCAGCGTGTCAGCCGCGAATCCACCGAGGCCAAGACCGCATACCCAGCGCAGACAGAATCGACGAAAAAGAGCAGTCCCGGAGATCGCAGATGAGACCGTATGCAGGGAGCAGGGCAGGACCGCTCTGCGATTCATGAGACGTTCTGCGATCCTTGCCATTGGACACGCGCCTCGGCGCAGATCCGGGTGGATCTGAGGTCTGTCCCGCAAGGGACAGATGAGACGCACCACTGGTCTCGAGCCGAGACTTGACCAAGAGGACTGGTCAGCCGGTGCGGTACAACTCCTTCAGCAGTTGGTAGGCCTCATTGAGCCGCCGCATCGCCTCCTCGGAGCCGCCGGCGTCCGGATGCTGGGCGAGGGCCATCTGGCGGTAGGCCTCACGGATCTGGGGCAGGGTGAACCGCTGGCCCGGATCCGTGGGCAGTTGCAGGAGGCGAAGCGCGCCGTGCACCGTCATCGTGTGCTCCAGGGTCTGGAACGACGTCCCCCGCCTGCGCCGCCGGAAGCGATGCACGAAGCGTCGGATCAGGGTGGGGATGCGCAGCTCCAGTGTCGCGGTGCTGAAGGGGTCCTCCAGCACCCCCGCCATCACCATCACCCGCTCGAAGCTGGCCGGCCCGGGAAGCCAGCTCGGCGCCAGGGTCTGCAGCACATCGCTGGCCAGCGACCAGGTGAACGGCCGCCCTTCGCTCTGATCGCTCTGGGGCCAGAGTTCCTGGGCCATCCAGAGCATGGCCGCTTCCAGAACGGCCTCATTGGCTTCCTGGCCGTACAGCTCGAGCCAGTGTTCCCGGGCACGCTGCAGGGCACTGTCGATTCGCGTCGCCGAGACCTGGGGGAGCGGCTCCACCCGGCCCGGATCGCTGGTGGGTTCATGGTGAAGACTGCGGCGCAGCTGGTCCGTGCGTCGCTGCACGAAGCCAGGCAGATCGATGCCGCGGCTGGTTCGGCGCGCCGCGCGCTCGCCCTGCCCGGGGGGCGGATCGGGATGGTCATCAGGGTGATCGCGCTCCTGGTCCGCCAGCAGCTGCCCCCCCGAGCTGCGTCCCACCAGCACCAGGGCGCTGCTTTCATCAAACCGGCTGGGCGGTACCTCAGCCGGAGTGGTGAGCACGAGCTGGTGGGTCTGGCCGGCACTGCCAGCGCCTTCATCGGCCAGACCATCAGGGGAGTCCTCACCGTTCTCCTCGCCGTCGAGAAGGTTGTGGAGGAGGCGCTCCACGATGGCGCCGCGGCTGCGGCAGCCCAGTTCACCCTTGAGGGCATCCAGCCGCTCAATCAGCTCTGCAGAGAGCTGAAGGCTGATCTTGCGCCGGTCCTGCTGGTCGTCGTCAGCCACCGTCGTGCGGATTGCTCCCGCTCATCGCTGCATCAGATCCCGCATCATCTTGCGCTGGGCATCGAGCGCTTCCTGGTACCGATCGAGCAGGCTCTGGCTGACGGCCGGCGACGGGGTCCGGGAATTGGGGGAGGTTGCGCTGGGTGTCGCCCTCAGCACCGTGGTGGGGCGGGGAGAAGGCTCGCGCACGACAGGCGCCGCGGGTCTGGGCAGAACAGGCGGCTGGGGGCTCCTGGGCTGGGGGGCTCTGGGCTGGGGAGCTCTGGGCTGGGGAGCAGTGGCGGGTCGGGCGACGGGTGGGGTGGCTGGGGCCGCTGCCCTGGCGGCGGCCTGCAGGGCCTGGCTCTGCTGCACCCGGGCCAACTGGCTGGCAGGCACCACGCTGAGCAGGTGGCCGGGGGTGGCGTCAGCGGGATAGACCAGACTCACCCGGACGGGATTGGGCACCCCGGGGTTCAGGTTGAGCTGCGCCAGCGAGAGGCTCTCACCGGAGCGCAGACCGACATGGATCTCCTGCAGACCCTCGGGGGTGCGGACCTGCATGGAGCCCCGGAATGCCGTGAACGGGGGAGAGTTGCCTCCGGGGACCGGGTGGCTCAACACCAGCTCATAGGGACCGGAACCCTGAAGGTTCAGGTCGATGTCAAACCGCACCCCATAGGTACCGACGTTGTCGAGGGAGGAATCGATCATCCGGGTGGCCAGCTGGTTGACCTGGATATCTCGGGTACCGAAGTGGTGACGCTGGGTGCTGGTGAGGGGAACGTGCAGGGGGCCATCCCGGCGGAGATCGTGCTTGAGCTGGGCTTCGTAGGAGTCCCCGAGGGCCACGCCGCCGACGCGGGAGAAGATGCGACGGTTCTGAATCTCGGCGATGCGGTTGAGGTACACCCGGCCGGGGGCCAGGCGCCGCTGGTCGAGAACCGCCACCAGATCGGCATCGCTGCGGGGTTCGCTGGCGGCCACGACGGCCATCTGGAAGGGACCGGTGCTGCGCCCCCGCAGCAGGGCATTGGCAATCCCGAGGGCGGGCAGTTGGGTATGGAACAGAACGATCCTGCTCCGCGGCGGAATCGTCACCTGGTCGCTCAGGCGCTGATCCAGCTTGCCGCGCAGCATCTGCACCGCCGTGGCATCACCGGGACCGGTGTTCCAGGGACGGACACCCAGCGGCTTGACACCCATCAGGTTGTTGGCGAGGTAGGGCGCCTCGAAGCTGTTGCGCACGGCACCCCGCTCGAAACTGATCTGCACGGCTCGCTGGCCGGGGTTGATCAGGATCAGGCCGAGGGTGAGTTCGGTGCGCCGTTCCCCGGGCCGGATCTGGCTTCGGTACGTGGGGAAGTACTTGTGGTGCATGTGGATGCCGAACTCCCCGTTGAAGGTGTATTCGGCATTGCGCAAGGCCATCCCGTTCTCCGCCGCATAGGAGACACCGGGGGCCGTGCTGATCAGGATCCCCGGGCCCTCCACTTCCTCGGGCTGGTTGGAATGCAGCACCGGGACGGTGTTGAAGATGCCATTGAGGGGCCTGGCCCTCTGGCCGGCCATCAGGGCGACATCGGCGTGGGCTGAGGGGCACGGGGCGACGATCGCCGCAGCCACTCCCAGCACCATCAGGGGGCGCCAGGACGCTCCAAGCATGGAACCGGCAGGGCCTGCGGATTTCAAATGTTGTCGGGGGTAAGGGACAAGGGGCAGGTCATCCCCGATCCCTTCCTGGAACGTTCCCTGGACTCGGGAGCGGCGTCCTGGTTGAAGGGCTGGACGAACCTGGCGATCGGGAGCTCCGCGGAACTGGATGGCCCCGACCGAAGGCTGGGGGAAAAGGTTACCCGGGACCTCCGCTGACTGACGAACGCTGAGCACGCCGCGGACGGCCGGTCGGCCATGGCACAGGGTGGGCTGGAGGGCTGAAGGAGACAGGCGACCCAGCCGGTGGAGGGGACCCGGCCTCCCGGCAGCGGGCTTGTGCCCGCTAGAACCTTGGGGTTGATTCCATCGTCCCATGTTCCCCCCCTTCGCCTGCTGCAGCGACGGCGACCACGGTCGCGACTCCATGCGGCGTCACCAGGAACGCAAGCTGCGGATGCTGCGCTTCTGGAGGGACGGGGTGGAGCGTCAGCTGGCCGCCGTCACGGCCGCGATCAGCACCCTGGAACAGCAGATGCAGCGGGACGAGTCGGCGGCCTCGAACTGACCAGGAGTTCGCGCAGCCTGCCCAGGCCCTTGTGCAGACGTCGCTGCACCGTCATCGGGCTGACCTGCAGGGCCTCGGCCGTACGGCGATAGCTCCAGCCCCCGAGCACAACCCGCTCCACCACGCTCCTGAGGGGCTCCTCAAGAAGCTGGAGGATGCTGGTGGAGCTGCCGTCCCCGAGCGCGTCGCCGTCCCCCGGGTTCTCCAGCTGCCAGGTCATGGCTCCGGATCCCAGCGCGTCGTCGGCAGGCCCATCCTGATCCGACTGCGGCGGCTCGAGGTCTGCGTGGTTCCGGGGGGCATCCAGCGACTGGACCCGCAGCATCAGCTCGGCGGCGATCAGGCGGCACCAGTGGACCTGATCGACACCGAGGGCCTGCCGTAGCTCAGCCTCGCTTGCCGTCCGATGGTGGAGGGTCAGCCAGTCCCGGCGCAGCCGGGCCAGTTGCAGGCGCTGTTCGTCGATCCGCCGGGGCAGTCGGATCGGCTGGGCCACGTCCCGGAGGTAGTGGAGAACCGCACCCCGGATGTGGGGCCTGGCAAAGGCCTCGAAGGGGGTGGCTGACGCGTCGCGGTAGAGCTCGGCAGCCCGCAACAGCCCCAGCAGGCCCACCTGCACGAGGTCGTCCAGGGGCTCGTTGCACCGCTGGCGGTAATGCAGAGCGATCGGCCGCACCAGGTCGCGGTAACGGCTCACCCGCAGGTTGCGGGCCTCGATGGCTGCCGAAGGGGATGGAGAGGTGGTCATAGGAGGAGATGGAAGGGAGCGACGGCGTGGGTGCCGTCCCCCTTCCAGCCACGCCCCTGCTGGCCCGGGTTGACAACCGTGGCGCCACTGAACCCTGCCGTCCCGATCCCGGGCTCAGGGTCCGCCGGCCGCGAGCGGTGTGGCCACCCGGCGCAACAACTCCAGCGGGCCATGGTCCTGCAGCCAGGCGAGGTCGGAGTGCTCGGTGGCCAGCAGATAGCCGCCAAATCCCAGCGCGTTGACGCTGTAGCCGGCGCAGTGCTCCTGCCGGCGGCGCAGCATCAGGAACCAGTCGTCATCGAAGAGCAGGTTGTAGGGATGGCGCGGCTGGGGATGCAACCCAGGGCGACCGAGCCCGAGGGCCTCGGCATGGTCCCGGTACAGCCGGTCCAGCTCATCGGGGTCATCCGGAGCGCTCCGGCGGCTGAGCTGGAAGCTCCAGGGCCAGGGGAGCGGATCACCCCGCAGATGCCGTTGAAAGGCTTCGGCCAGGGGGCAGCTGGGCTGACCGGCGTGGCGGGGGAGCAGCTGCAGATGACGATGGGGCTGGCTGGCGCCGGCCTCGGCGCAGCTGTTGAAGAACCAGAACCCGCCCGTGTCGGTGGACACCTGGACCACGGCCTGCCAGTCGACGGGATCCAGCCAGCCGGCCTGGGATTGCCACTGCTGGCTGATCACCAGCAGGTGACCGGGTTGCACCGGAAACTTGTTGAGCAGCACGACGTGGGTGGTGCCGAGCCGCTCGAGTTCGAGCTCCGCGTCCCAGGGAAGGAACGGATTGGGCCTCGGGCCGCCCGGCCGGAGGTGCTTGGGGGTGCGGCTGAGCAGCCGGCGCAGCACGAAGGGCTCCAGCCCAGCCAGGGCGACCAGCTCGGTCTGCAGCGGCACGAGGGCACCGGCCGCCTCGGCATGCTGTGCCCGTTGAAGAGCGCCGCGCCAGAGCCTTTCAGCCCGCACCGGCCTTGAGGCGGGCCAGGGAAGCGCCCTGGTAGTAATGACCCAGGATCTGGTTGTAGCGGAACCCCTGCTGGGCAAGATCCTGGGCACCGTGCTGGCTCATGCTGGCGCCGAGGTGGCCGTGGGCTTCCAGGCTGATCTGGCGGTTGGCGGCGTAGAGACTCTCGACGATGGCCCCCTGGTAACTGAGGATCAGCCCGGCCGTGGCGGCCGTGGCCTGCCGGGTCCGGTCGGTGACACTCCCCTGGCCGCGGTAGGCCTGCCAGCGGGTCGTATCGCCCAGATGCCAGTGGCGGTTGGCCGGCCTGGCCATGTGGGCGAGGGCATAGGAGCGGGCCGCCACCGCCTGGGCGCGCAGGGCCTCCATGGACCAGCTGCTGGGCATCTCGGCGCCCACCACCGAGCTGATGTACTCCTCCAGCGCCAGGTGGTTCACCAACCTCAGCCCGGAGCTCTCCTGGATCAGCCGGAGGCGACCGCCATAGGGCTGACCGTTGACGAGCAGGGCCGGCCCGGTGGTCTGCAGCCAGGTCTCGGGGCCGGCCTGCCAGAGGGCACCCAGATCGACGCTCTGACCGGCCGCCCCCTGCTGCAGCAACTGGCCATCGCGGCTCAGCAGCTGCCAGGGCCCTTGAGCGGAGAGGCTGGGGCTGCCGCCGGCCCTGAGCAGTGCGACCCGGATCTCGAGATCCACAGGGTCCCCCGCCTCCGGCTCGGCCAGTCCCAGCTGGGGCGGGCGTGGAGCAGCGCCGGGAGCGGCGCGGCGGGCCTCGAGGTTGCGCAGCTGCTCAGCCGCGGCGGTCGTGTCCGGCGGCGGGGGTGGAACCGCCATCAGGGTGTCCAGCAGCTCCCCCTCCACCGCGGCATAGGGGCGCGGGGCGTGCCCCTGGGCGACGAAGCCCACGGTCACCGCCACCACCGCCATGGGGGTGGCGATCAGGAACTGGCGGGCAACCGGGGAACTGAGCCTCAGGCCAAGAGGCCATCCCAGCCGCAGCCGGCCCGGATGGCACCAGGAGGGGAGGGCTGGCCGGGGGATTCGCCCCCGCAAGCCCTGGAATCGAGATGCAAGGTTCCGTCCCACAGGAGATGGCCCGATCCGCACAGGCGGATCATGCCTGAAGATGCGTGTTCGCACAGCATCCCTCCTGGACGGTGGGAACACTGCCAGCCCGCGACGCGCTCCAGCGCCAGCCGCTCGAGCCACCACGGGGCCACCAGGGCATGGGCCGACCCGGTGACCGGATCTTCATCGATCCCCAGCCCGGGGGCCAGGAACCGCAGCTGATAGCGGCACGGCATGTCCAGCACCCTGGGGCCAGTGCAGGGGTCCAGGGGCTGCATCAGCACCAGGCCTCCCTGATCGGCTTCGGGGAGGTCGCGGGATGGCAGCACGGCCGTGGCCAACGCAGCGTCGGCGGGCAGCAGGCCCACCGTGTACCCCAGCGGTGACGTCCAGTAGCCCTCCAGGGCCGACTGGAGCCGCTCCTGCACGAACACCTCAAGGGCAGGAGATGGCCCGGCGGGGATCAGCCCGGAGCTGGGCAGCACGATCTGGGCGACGCCGTCGACTGCCGCGTCCAGCTGGGCCCACAGGGGACCGCTGCGGCTGTGAAGCGTCAGCGGTTGCCCGGCCGCGAGCCGGCCCCAGTGGCCCAGGGCCAGCACGGCCGCCAGGGTTCCGTGCCCGCACAGGGGCACCTCGCAGGTGGGCGTGAACCAGCGCAGCAGCCACTGCCCCCCGTGCGGGAGCAGGAACGCCGTCTCGGACTGGTTGAGGCTGCGGGCCAGCGCCTGCATCTCCCCGTCCTCCAGGGGACGATCCAGCAGCACCACGGCGGCCCCGTTGCCTTCACAGGGCCTGGAGGCGAAGGCCTCCACCAGCACGGCAGGGTGGAGGCCTGGGTCGGCGGCCCGGCTCATGGCTGCCGCTCCGACCTGAGATCCCGTTCCATCAGCGCCTGGACGGCCTCCCGGGGAAGCGCGCTGCCCTGGAGCACCCGCACCACCTGCGCACAGATCGGCAGGGACCAGCCATGCCGCTGCGCCAGACCCACCGCCGCACGGGCGGTGCGCGGCCCTTCCACCGTCGCGCCGATGCGCCGTTCCGCCTCGGCGGGCTCCAGGCCCTCGGCCAGGAACAGCCCGAAGCGGTAGTTGCGGCTGAGCTCACTGGTCGCCGTGGCCAGCAGGTCCCCCAGCCCGGCCAGGCCGTACAGCGTGCTGCAACGCCCCCCCAGGCCCTCCAGCACCACGCCGATCTCCGCCAGGCCGCGGCAGAGGAGGGAGGCCCGGGCATTGGCACCCAGGCTGAGGCCATCGGAAATCCCAGCCGCCACCGCCATGACGTTCTTGAGGGCACCGGCGACCTCCGTGCCCACCGGATCGTCATTGGTGTACAGCCGCAGGCTGGGGCCGCTCAGCCGGAGCTGAAGATCGGCCGCCAGGTCCGCCCGGTCGCTGGAGAGCACACTCGCGGCCGGCAAGCCGCGCCGAAGCTCCGTGGCGAGGTTGGGACCACTGAGCACCAGCAGGGGGACCTGGGGGGGGAGGTGGCGGCGCCAGAGCTGGGTCGGGGTGGCCAGCCGGTCGAGGTCGATGCCCTTGCTGCAGCTCAGCAGCGGTATGGCGTCAGGCCAGTGGCCGGCCAGCTGCAGGCCGATCGGTTCGATTCCCGCCATCGAGACGGCCGCCACGACCAGCTCGGCCTCGGCCAGCAGGTCCGGGGGGAGGGGGCCATCCCGGCGGGACCAGGAGCGGATGCTGTGCCCCTGGCCGCTCCAGAGCGCCGCCAGGGTCTCCCCCCAGGCCCCACGGCCGAGCAGGGCGATGCGAAGGCCCAGGCGGAGGCCCATGGACAGCGCGTGTCGTCGGGGAGCTCCAGGTTGCCATCATGCGGATCCCCGGAGGCTGCGGCCGTGTCCAGTCCCCAGCCCCCCCTCGCCGACTGGGTCGGCCGGGCCCTCGTGGTGGGCTGCGGCGGGATCGGCAGGGCGCTGCTCGCCGAGCTGGAGCAGCGGGCCCCCGGCCTGCAGCTGGTGGGGGCCTCCCGTCATGACTTCCGCCGTGACGTTCGCCGCGACTCCCGCGAGGACGTTCGCAGCGGCGAGAAGGCCTCCTGGGAACGGGTGAGCCACTGGCCGCTCGACCTCACCGACGACGGCAGCCTCGCCCGCCTGGGCGATGCCCTGCAGGATGGTCCGCCGCTGCGGCTGGTGCTGAACACGGCCGGGGTGCTGCACGACGGAACCCTGCGGCCCGAGAAGCGGCTGGCCCAGGTGTGCCGGGCCAACCTCGAGCGCAGCTTCGCCGTCAACGCCTTCGCCCCGGTGCTGCTGGCCCAGGCCGTCGAACCGGCGCTGCCCCGCCAGGCCCCCTTCCATTTCGCCAGCCTCTCGGCGCGGGTCGGCAGCCTCGGCGACAATCGGCTCGGCGGTTGGTACAGCTACCGCTCCGCCAAAGCCGCCCAGAACCAGCTATTGCGCACCCTGGCCCTGGAGTGGAGCCGGCGCCTGCCGCTCGGCTGCGTCAGCCTGCTCCATCCGGGTACGACGGCCACGCCGCTGTCAGCACCGTTCCAGGCCTCCGTCCCGCCGGAGCGGCTGTTCAGTCCCCAGCGCGCGGCCCGGCACCTGCTGGCGGTGCTGAACGGTCTCGGACCAGAGCAGAGCGGTGGCTTCTGGGCCTGGGACGGCCAGCCGATTCCGTGGTGAGACGATGGCGTATCACTGAGCCTTTGGCCTCTCAGGCGGCGTGCTGGCGGAGGATCTCGAGGGGGATCAGCGCGAGCGTGCTCTCCTCCGTCGCCTCCAGACGCACCGGCGGCGCCATGCCGTCCTCGTAGGCCTCGAGCCATCGCGGCGCACACACGCACCAGTGGTCGCCGGGCCTCAGACCGGCAAAGCCGTACTGGGGAGCTGGCGTGCTGAGATCGTTGCCCTGGGCGCGGCTGTAGCTGAGGAAGGCGTCGTTGACCACACAGCACACGGTGTGGAGGCCCAGATCAGCACCGTTGGTGCGGCAGGAACCATCCCGGAACCAGCCGGTCATCGGCTCACAGCCGCAGATCGTCAGCGGTTCGCCCAGCACATTGCGGGCGGTCGGAGCAGAGGTGTCGGAGGCGCTGGGCTCGCTCACGGCGGCGCGGAACGCGAAGGCCCATCAGTCTGGCGAATGTGACGGACTGCCCGCCAGACGAAGAAAGTTGGCCCGGGAGGTTGACGGCTTCCGGGGGGTAGGCGTTAAAGGTCGTTGACCGCGTTCCCTCTGTCGTTCGACGCGCCCCCCTTCATGAGCTGGGAATTCAACGAAGACGCGGCCTTCCTGGCCCTCTGCGATGCCTACAAGGAAAGCGGGGAGCCCTCCGCCATGGAGTTCCTCGCCCACGGTGAAGGCGCATTCCACTTCCAGGAACTGACCCAGAACGCCGCCGGCGAGGGTCTGGACCTCAGCGACTCCTCCGACCTCGAGGAGTTTCAGCAGGAGGTCATCGAGGCCCTTGAGGAGATGTGCAGCTGAGCCGCTGACTGCAATCCAGCTGAGCCGCTCGCGCTCTGCCCTCGGCGTCGCTCCATCCCCGGGGGCTCGGCGTGACCGCCGCGGGGGCAGCCCAGCCGGGTCAGCCGTAGAAGAAGGCGATCTCCCTGTCCTTCAGACCGTCCCATCCGGCGGCCTTCAGGCGGGCATCGAGTTGCTCCTGATCCAGATGCTTCGAGCCCGTCTTGACCACCCGGTTGCGCATTGATTTGGTGACGCCGGAACGGGCCCGCTGGCTCTCCAGCGCCATCACCTCGTTGTAGAGGGCCAGCATCTCTGCAGGAATCGGCGAGCCATCGAGATCCACCCCGGCCTTGATCGCAGCGTCGACACCGTCAGGACCGGCGATGGCCATGGGAACAAGGGCGGGAGGGTCACCACGCTAGGCCGAAGGGGGTGGCCTCAGGCACTGAAATAGCGGGCCTTGCTGTGGAGCGCCACCAGGGCCGTGGTGCTCTGCTCCGGCTCGAGCTGGTCGCTGTCATCCATCGTCAGACCGATGCGCTCAGCCCCCAGCCAGGCGAGCTGCTGGCGCGAGTCGGCCACGTTCGGGCAGGCGGGGTAACCGAAGGAATAGCGGCTGCCGCGGTAGCGCTGGGCCAGCACATCCCGCAGGGTGGCGGGCTCCTGAGCACCGAAGCCCAGCTCCCGGCGGATGCGGGCATGCACCCATTCCGCCAGGGCTTCGGCCATCTGCACGGCCAGGCCGTGGAAGTAGAGGTAGTCGGTGTACTGATCCTGCCGGAACAGCTGCTGGGCGAAACGGGTGGCCTCCTCTCCCATGGTCACCGCCTGCATCGGCAGCACGTCGCTGGGGGCTGGATCGGCGCCGGGTGTCAGCTGCAGATCGCGGTAGAAGTCGGCGATGCAGTAGCGGTTGCCGGCCCGCTGGCGGGGCAGCTCGAAACGACCCACCGGGGAGGCGCGCCTGGCGGGGTCGAAGACCACCACGGCGTTGCCGTCCCGGCCGCAGGGGAAATAGCCATAGACCACCCGCGGGGTCAGCAGCCCCTCGGCCAGGCAGCGGCGCTGCCACTGCTGCAGCACAGGCTCGGCCTTCTCGGCGAGCATCGCCTCGTAGGCCTCCCGGCTCTGCTGCTGGGTCTTGCGCAGCTGCCACTGGCCGGCGAAGAGGGCCGAGCGATCGAGGTAGGCGAACACCTCTTCGAGGTCGATGTCAGCCTCGGTGAGCACCCGGCTGCCCCAGAAGGGTGGCTCCAGGGCGGGCTCCTCCGGCACCGCCGCGGAGCGGTGGTCATTCGGTGTGGACGCCACCGGGGCCCCTGGCGCGGACTCCTCCTGGCTGTCCGGATCGGCAGGGTCAGCGGCGCTGGCGGTGTCGGTCGCGGTCTCGGTGGCGGTGTCGGTGGCGGTGTCGGTGGCGGTGTCGGTGGCGGCCCGGGGATCCCCGAGCCCCAGCCCTTCGGGTGCCCCGTCGAGGAAGCCCTGCCGGTCATCCCAGCGACCCGCAGCCTTGGCGTCCATCAGGGCATCCATGAAGCGCAGGTCGGCGAAGGCATCGCGGCCGTAGACCACCTGGCCCCGGTAGGCGGCACGACAGTCGCCGTGGACGAATCGGGGCGTGAGAGCGGCTCCCCCGAGAATCACCGGTGCGGCGATCCCGACCTCGTTGAAGGCCTCCAGGTTGTCCTTCATGAAGGCCGTGGATTTCACCAGCAGACCACTCATGGCGATGCAGTCGGCCTGGTGATGCTGCTGGGCCTCGATGATCGCCTCACAGCTCTGTTTGATGCCCAGATTGATCACCTCGTAGCCATTGTTGGTGAGGATGATGTCGACCAGGTTCTTGCCGATGTCATGCACATCGCCCTTCACGGTGGCGATCAGAAACTTGCCCTTGCTGCTGCTTTCCCCTTCCACACGCTCCATGTGGGGCTCGAGCTGGGCCACCGCCGCCTTCATCGTTTCGGCGCTCTGCAGCACGAAGGGCAGCTGCATCTGACCGGAGCCGAACAGCTCCCCGACCACCTTCATACCCTCCAGGAGGAAGGTGTTGATGATGTGGAGCGCCGGATGGCTCTGCAGGGCCTCCTCCAGGGCGGCCTCCAGGCCGATGCGCTCGCCGTCGATGATGTGCTGGCGCAGGCGTTCCTCCACCGGCAGATCGGCGAGTGAAGGACCCGCGGCTCTGGCCTCCTTGGCACTGACGCCTTCGAACAGGGTGGTCAGGACGGTGAGCGGGTCGTAGGTGCAGATGGCACCGGCGGCTTCGCTCTCGAAGCGCCGGCGGTCGTAGATCAGATCCCGGCAGATCTGCTGGTGTTCCTCACTGATCTTGACCAGCGGCAGGATCTTGGCCGGACTGACGATCGCCGCATCCATGCCGGCCTCGCAGCAGTCATGCAGGAAGACGGAGTTGAGCACGATCCGGGCGGCGGGGGAGAGACCGAAGCTCACATTGCTGACCCCCAGCACCACGTGAACCCCGGGCAGCTTGTCGCGGATCTGGCGGATCGCCTCCACCGTGGCCGCCCCGTTCAGACGGTCCTCTTCGATTCCCGTGGAGATCGGCAGGGCCAGGGGGTCGTAGAAGATTTCGTGGGCGGGGATGCCGAACTCCAGGGCATCGCGGTAAGCACGCTGCGCGATGGCGAACTTGCGTTCGGCCGTGCGGGCCATCCCCTCCTCATCGATGGTGCCCACCACGACGCCGGCGCCGTAGGCCTTGGCCAGCTCGAGCACCTTGAAGAAGCGTTCATCCCCGTCTTCGTAGTTGGTGGAGTTGAGGATGCACTTGCCGCCGGCCACCTTGAGACCGGCCTCCATCTTCTGCCACTCGGTGGAGTCGAGCATCAGCGGCAGATTCACATTGGTGACCAGCCGGCTCACCAGCTCGCGCATGTCGCGCTCTCCGTCTCGGCCCACATAGTCGACGTTGACATCGAGGACGTGGGCGTTCTCCTTCACCTGGCCGCGGGCGATCGCCACCAGGCCATCCCAGTCGTCCTCGGCGAGAAGTTCGCGCACCTTCCTGGAGCCGCTGGCGTTGAGCCGCTCCCCGATGATCAGGAATGAGTTGTCCTGCAGGTAGGGGGTGGTGGCGTAGATCGAGGCGGCCGCCGGCTCGTAGTGCAACAGGGGCCGCGGCGCTCCATCCTCGCGGGCATCAGAGCGGCGCACCGGCCGGGGGGCGGGGCTCATCTCGGCCGCCAGTTCGGCGAGGGCGCCGATGTGGGCCGGGGTCGTGCCGCAGCAGCCACCGATCACCTGCACGCCGAGGTCCTCGACGAAGTGCAGCAGCTGCATCTTCATCTCCAGCGGTGTCAGCCGGTAATGGGCCACGCCGCCGATGTTCTCCGGCAGGCCGGCATTGGGGATGCAGCTCACCACAAACGGGCTGTGCTCGCTGAGGTAGCGGATGTGCTCCTTCATCTGCTCCGGCCCGGTGGCGCAGTTGAGGCCGAGCACATCGATCGGGAACGGCTCCAGGATCGCCACCACGGCAGCGATGTCCGAGCCCACCAGCATGGTGCCGGTGGTTTCCATGGTCACGCTGACCATCAGCGGCCGGTGCTGGCCCGTCGTCGCAAAGGCGGCCTCGATGCCCTGCAGCGCCGCCTTGATCTGCAGCACGTCCTGGCAGGTCTCCACGATGAACAGATCCACATCGCCGGCCAGCAGGCCTTCGGCCTGCTCCTGGAAGGAGGCCTTCATCGTGTCGAAGTCGACGTGCCCGAGGGTGGGCAGCTTGGTGGTGGGGCCCATGGATCCGGCCACGAACCGCGGCTTCTCCGGAGTGCTGTAGGCATCGGCCATCTGGCGGGCCAGCTCCGCCGCCCGCCGGTTGATCGCGAAGGCCTGGTCGGCGATGTCGTATTCGGCCAGCACCAGGGAGGTGGCTCCGAAGGTATCCGTCTCGATCACATCGGCACCCACCTCCAGAAACTGCCGGTGGACAGCCTGCACCGCGTCGGGACGGCTGAACACGAGAACTTCGTTGCAGCCCTCCAGGGCAGCCCCACCGAAATCCTCGGCGGTGAGGTCCATCTGCTGCAGGGAGGTGCCCGTGGCCCCGTCGAAGACCAGCACCGGCCGATCGGGGCCGTGCAGGCGCTCGAGAAAGCCGGGTCTGCGGCCCGGCTCCGCCTGACCGCTGGGGGATGGGGTGGCCGGTGGGTTGGCGAGGGTCATCGGGCGGGGCCTCAGCTGTCGATGCGGATCCGCGTCACCCAGTGGTCATAGGCGGGATCACGGCCTTCCGTGATCAGGGTCAGCCGCTCGCGGAGGCTCTCCATCACGGGACGTTCCAGGGGGAGGTCGGTGGTTTCCACCCGACGGACCGGGGTGACCTTGGCTGCGGTGCCGCTGAGGAAGACCTCGTCGGCCACGAACAGCTCGCTCTTGTCGACGGCCCGCTCGATCACCTCGAGGCCCATGGCCCGGGCGAGTTCGATGACGCTGGCCCGGGTGATGCCCTCAAGGATGTCCTGGTCGACGCCGGGGGTGATCAGCTGGCCGTCGCGCACGATGAAGAGGTTCATGCCGCTGGCCTCACTCACCTTGCCGCGACTGTTCATCAGGATCGCTTCATCGAAACCGCTCTTGACCGCTTCGGTCTTGGCCAGCGAGCTGGTGATGTAGGCACCGCTGATCTTGCCGCGCAGGGGCAGGGAGCGGTCCTCCTGACGGGTCCATGAACTGATCCGGCAGCTCACCCCCTCAGGCGAGAGGTAATCGCCGAGCTCGAGTCCATAGATCAGGAAGTTCGTCTCGATGTTGTGCAGACGCGGGGCAATGCCCAGATCGCTGGTGTAGACGAACGGACGCAGATACACCGGGCAGGCCGGCTGGTTCGCGACCAGAAACGCACGGATGGCGTGGTGGATCGTCTCCTCGCTCAGATCGGTCAGCAGCAGCCGCGCGCTCTGGCTGAGCCGACGGGCATGGCGGTCGGCCCGGAACAGCAGGATCTCGCCCGGGTCCGATGGGTTCGGGAGCGCCCGCATCCCGCCGAAGGCCCCGGTGCCGTAGTGGAGCGCATGGGTCGCCACCGACAGGGTGGCGTCCTCGAACCGCACGCACTCGCCATGGAACCAGGCGTAGGGCAGGAACTGGTGCATGGCGGAGGGAGGTACGGGCAGGAGCTGGATGGCCCCGATCTTCTCACCGCAGCCAGCAGGATGGGTCCATGCACAGACTGGCGGCGATTCCGGGGGGCGGCGACGAGCCCGATGGCGGCAGCTATGTGGAGCAGCCACCGGCGCCGGTGCTGCTGCTGACCAGTGCCGACACCGATCTGGTGAGCGTCGATCGGGCCCTGGCCAGGGAGCCCGACCTGCTGGGCGCGGAGTTGCGGGGCCTGAATCTGGCCGCCCTGGGCCATCCGGCCCTGATCGATCACTACCTGGCCAGCACCGTGCAGCAGGCACGGCTGGTGGTGGTGCGGCTGCTGGGGGGGCGGGGGCACTGGAGCTACGGGCTGGCCCGGCTCGAGGACTGGGCCCGCGAGCGGCCCGGCCGGCGGCAGCTGGTGGTGCTGGCCGGCACGGCCGGCGACGAGGAGCTCCTCGCCCGCAGCGGCACGGTGGCACCGGAGCTGGCCCGGGCCCTCGCCCAGGGACTGCGCGAGGGGGGGAGCCGGAACGTGCGGGCGGTGCTGCAGGCCCTCGGGGGGCTCCTGCGCGGCGAACAGCCCCCCCCGCCATGCGTGGAGCGCCAGGCGGACCCCCTGCCGCACGACTGGCGTGCGGAGCCCGGCCCCCGGGTGGGTGTCATCGCCTACCGGGCCCTGCTGCAGGCCGGTGACCTGGCGCTGATGGAGGCGACCCTGGACGCGCTGCGGCGCGGGGGACTGGTTCCCCGGGCCCTGTGGGTCAGCAGCCTGCGGGACCCGGCCGTGCAGCAGGGGGTAGGGGATCTGCTGGAACGGGAAGGGGTCGAGGCCGTGCTGTGCTGCACCTCCTTCGCCTCGGTGCAGTTCGAGGAAGCCGGCCTCGGTGCGCCGCTCTGGGACTGCCTCGGGGTACCTGTGCTGCAGCTGCTCTGCAGCAGCCAGCCCCAGCGGCTCTGGCAGGCCAGCAGCATCGGCCTGGCCCCCACCGACCTGACCCTGCAGGTGGCCCTGCCGGAACTGGACGGCCGCATCACCACCCGCATCGGGGCCTTCAAGGAGACCGAGGGGGCCAGTGACCGCCTGGTGTCGGCACTGCAGGGCTACAGGCCCGATCCGGAACGCCTCGACTGGATCGCCACCCTCACCAGCCAGTGGGTGCGGTTGCGGCAGACCCCGCCAGCGCAGCGTCGGATTGCGCTGGTGCTGGCGAACTATCCCAACCGGAACAGCCGAGTGGCCAATGGGGTCGGTCTCGACACACCGGCCTCCACGGCCCTGATGCTGCAGTGGCTGCGGGAGGCCGGCTACAGCCTCGGCGGCACGACGGACGCCGGGGGCTGCGACCTGCCGGCCGATGGCGATGCCCTGATCGAACGCCTGCTGCGCGGGCTGAGCAACGACCCCGAGAGCATTCACCGCCCTGCGCTGGCCCACCAGGACCTGGTCGGTTACCGGAGCTGGTACGACACCCTGCCCCTGGAGGGGCGTCAGCGGCTGGAGGCGGTGTGGGGCCCGCCCGAACGGGATGCCGGGCTGGCCAGGCCGTCCGATGGGCCGCCGGGCTTCCCGGTCCGCGGACTGGCCTTCGGCCATGTGGTGGTGCTGCTCCAGCCGGAACGGGGCTACGGCCGCGACCCGAGCCTCAGCTACCACTCCCCCGACCTGCCCCCCACCCACGCCTACCTGGCGCAGTACCTCTGGCTGCGGCAGACCTTCGCCGCCCATGCCGTCGTGCATGTCGGCAAACACGGCAACCTCGAATGGCTGCCTGGAAAGGGGCTTGGCCTCTCGCCGCAGTGCTTTCCGGAATGGGCCCTGGGCCCCATGCCCCATCTCTACCCGTTCATCGTCAACGATCCGGGCGAAGGGTCCCAGGCCAAGCGGCGCAGCCAGGCGGTGATCCTCGACCACCTCACCCCGCCCCTCGGCCGGGCTGGGCTGCATGGCGATCTGCAGCGGCTGGAAACGTTGCTCGATGAGTACTGGGAGGCCTGCCAGCTGGGCAGCGCCCGCAGCGCCCCCCTGCGGGCCACCCTGCTGGAGCTGCTCCAGCAGCTGGAGCTGCCCCTGACAGCCTTGGCTGCCGAGGCGGATCAGGACGCCAGGCTCGACGCGGCGGACGGCTACCTCTGTGAGCTCAAGGAGGCCCAGATCCGCCTGGGGCTCCACACCTACGGCCAGCTGCCCGGAAGCGAGCGGCTGGCCGAACTGCTCCTGTGTCTGGCGCGCGCACCCCAGGGCGGGGTGGCGGGTCTCACCCAGGCCCTGGCCCGGGACCTGGGCCTCGCGTTCGACCCCTGGACGGACCCGGAGGAGCAGCCCCTGGAGGCCGCCGATCTACAGCGGTTGCGGGCGGCCGGACTGAACGCCACGAGCCGGCTGCGCTGTGTCGGAGACGGGGTGGCGCTGTTGGAGGAGCGGGCCCTGGAGCTCTGCCGCCTGGTGCTCGCGGCGCCGCGCGAAGGGCCTGCCGAGGAGTGGGCAGCTGCCGACGAGGGCACGCCGGGCCCGGCCACCGCGGCAGTGGTGGCCAACCTGCAGCAGCAGTGGAAGCCCCGGCTGCTGGCCTGTGCCGATGCCGAACGGCGGGCCCTGCTGGAGGGGCTGGAGGGCCGGCGCATTGCCGCCGGCCCGGCGGGGGCGCCCACCCGGGGGCGCCCGGATCTGCTTCCGACCGGCCGCAACTTCTATTCCGTCGATCTGCGCGGCCTGCCCACCGAGGCCGCCTGGGACCTGGGCCGACGCAGCGCGGAGCTGCTGCTGGAGCTCCACCTCCAGGAGGAGGGGGAACATCTGCGCAACCTGGCCCTCTCCGTCTGGGGCACCAGCACGATGCGGAACGGCGGCGAGGACATCGCCCAGGCCCTGGCCCTGCTGGGGGTCCGTCCGGTCTGGGACGGACCCACCCGGCGCCTGGTGGACCTGGAGGTGATTCCACTGCGGCTGCTGGGGCGCCCCCGCGTCGATGTGACCCTGCGGATCTCGGGTCTGTTCCGCGACGCCTTTCCCCAGCTGGTGGGCTGGATGAACCGGGCCACGGCGATGGTGGCCGCCCTGAGCGAAGAGGGCAGCGCCAATCCCCTGGCCGAGGCCGCCCGGCAGGACGGTCACAGCGCGCGCGTCTACGGCTCAGCGCCGGGGGCCTACGGAGCCGGCCTGCAGGGGCTGATCCACAGCGGGGAGTGGGACAGCCGCGCGGATCTGGGCGAGGCCTTTCTGAGCTGGAGCTGCTGGCGTTACGGGCCGGCGGGCGACGGGGCCCCCGGGATGATCGATGCCGCAGCGGATCGGCAGGGCCTCGAGCAGCGACTGGGGGCGGTGCAGGTGGTGCTGCACAACCAGGACAACCGGGAGCACGACCTGCTGGATTCCGACGACTATTACCAGTTTCAGGGCGGGCTGAGTGCGGCCGCCGAATCTCTGCAGGGATCAGCCCCGGCCCTGTGGTTCGGCGACCATTCGCGCAGCAGCAGGCCGCGGCTGCACCGGCTGGAGAAGGAGTTGGACAAGGTGCTGCGCAGCCGGGTGCTCAATCCCCGCTGGATCCAGGCGATGCGGGAGCACGGCTACAAGGGGGGATTCGAGATGGCCGCCAGCCTCGACTACCTGTTCGCCTACGACGCCAGCACCGGACGGGTACCGGACTGGAGTTACGGCGCCCTCTGGGAGAGCTGGCTGGGCGATGGAGAGGTGCGCCGCTTCCTGGAGCGCGCCAACCCCTGGGCCCTGCGGGACATGGCCGAGCGACTGCTGGAAGCCCATCACCGGGGCCTCTGGGAGGGGGCCACCGAAGCGCAGCTCCGGGGACTGCGGCAGCTCGTGCTGGAGAGCGAAGCCCTCATCGAGCAGCGCCCCTGACCAGCCAGGGACGCTGAAGAGGGCCCTGAAGAGGGCGCCGAATGGAGCCCTGACGGCGGCCGGCCGGATGGGCGGTGCGGGGTGGGCGCCGGTTCAGCTGTTGAGCTCGCGCACCATCTGGCGGAAGGGATCGATCTCACCGGGCTTGGCCGGAGCCTGCTGGGCGATCTGGGGCTGGGACGCCGCTGCGCTGGAGGCCTGGTCGGCCTCCTTCTTGATGGCCGCGGGGCCACCGGGCACGTTCACGCCCACGGCTGATCCCTTGCGGCGCTGCTCCAGCTGGGCTGGCGACATCTGCTGGGCAAAGGTCTTCTTCACCGGCTTGGGCACCCCGCCGGTGAGGTTGATGTCGGCCTCGGCGCGGCCCGCGCCGGGCAGGCCTTCGGACATCTTCTCGACCTTGGCCTCCATCGAGGAGACCTCCGCGACCATCTCCTTGGTACCAGGGCTGGCGGCGGTGCCCGGGAACGTGTGGCGGATCGTGTTCGACCGCTTCATCAGGTTGACGTCACCCAGGCTGCTGGAGGCATCGGCATCGAGGAACACTGCCTCCGACTGCTTGCGGGGGTTGGGCTTGGCGGCAGGGGCGCTGTTCGCGCCGGAGCCGGAAGAGAACAGGCGATCAAACAGACCCATCGACAGGCAAGGGGAAAGCGTCAGCAAACCCTAGCGGCCGTGGAGGTGCAGACCATGGGTATCCGTACCACAACTCATCAATAGCCGCCGCTGCGAGAGCTCCCGGGCGATGCTCTCGCACACCAGGGGGGTGGGCGACCAGCGTGGCTGGAGGCCGTAGTCGTACCAGGCCTCGGCCCCATCGAAGCCCAGCCGGTCGGCGGCGGCGATCAGCCGCTGGAAGGGCAGCCGGTACCGGGCGGGATGGGCGAGCAGGGCCAGGCCCTCGGCCGCATGGATGGCCTCCACCACAGCCTCGGCCCGCAGAGCCGCTCCGACCACCGCCTGGCCCTGCAGATAGGCGTGCAGGCTCGGGTGCTCTTCGGCGAATCCCAGGCCCAGCACGTGGACGAGGCATCCCTCGAGCAGGCAGCTGATCTCCACCCCGCGCCACAGGGTGGGAGCCGGGCGGCCCTCGCCGGCGGCCCGCTCGAACGTGGCGTGGATCTCGCCATGGGCTCCGGTCGCATGGTGATCGGTCACGGCCAGGTGCTCCAGACCGAGGGCGAGCGCCTGGTCCGCGAGGGCCGCGGGGGCAAGGCTGCCGTCGCTGCAGGTGGTGTGGCAGTGGAAGTTGAACCGGGTCGGACAGCTGGCGGGATCGACCTGCCGCAGCACGGCGGCAAGGGGATGGGCAGAACGCGCAGCCGCCATGCCGCTCAGCCTTCTGCGGCCAGGCGCTCGGAGCGGAGCCGACGCCAGCGGGCATAGAACTGGATCGAGGCGGCCATGAACACCACCAGCGCCACCATGAACCAGGTGGCGGCTCCGGTGGGGAACTGGTCCTTGAACACCACCAGCATCACCACGATCACCAGCAGCAGGGTGGGCAGTTCGTTGAGGGCGCGGAGCTGCCGGCCATTCCACTGGCACTCCCGCCGCTGCAGCTGCCCCATCAGGCGGTAACAGAAGGCGTGGTAGGCGAGCAGCGCGGCCACGAAGGCGAGCTTGGCGTGCATCCAGCTCTGATGCAGCCAGGTGGGCGTGACAGTGAGCAGACCGACGGCACAGACCACGGCCACCACCATGCCCGGGGTGGTGATGATGTTGGCCAGCCGGCGCTCCATCAGGCCGTACTGCGCCTCGAAGGCCTCGCGCAGGGGGGGATCCAGCTCCGCGGCCTCCCGGTGGTAGATGAACAGGCGCACGAGGTAGAAGAGCCCCGCGAACCACACCACCACCCCCACGATGTGGAGGGTCTTGAACCACAGATAGGCCTGCGGAGGCCAGGAGAGGGCGAGCAGCATGCCGCTCTGGAAGGGTCGGTTCAGGGTAGGGGGAGGCGCCCCCTCTGACGGGGAGGCTTCAGCAGCGGAGCGAACGTGCTGCAAGGTGGACGATCGAATCCTGGCTTCCCCTTCTCCCGTGACCCCGGCCTCCTCCCCCATGGTTCTGGTGTTCGACGGCGGCTGCCCGTTCTGCCGCCACTTCGCTGAACTCAGCGAGCTGCGCAGCGGCATTCCAGGGCTGGCCATCCGTGATGGTCGGGCGGATGGCTCCCTGCGCCATCAACTGGCCGCCCGCGGTTTCCACCTGCGGGATGGGGCCGTGGTGCTCGACGGCGATCGGGTCCTGCACGGGGCCGAGGCGCTGGCCTGGATCAGCGCGCGCATGAGACCCAGCTCAGCGCTCCTCCAGGTGCTGGCGCCGCTGATGGCCGGAACGGGCCGCGCCAGGCTGCTCTACCCCCTGCTGCTGCTGGCTCGACGCGCGGCCCTGGGCTGGCGGGGCCTGCCGGTCGATCCGGACGGTCGTCCCTGAAGGGGAAGGCCCAGGAGGCGACCCTCAGGGGGAAGTGTTCTGCCGCTGGGCGTGGCGGTGGCTGGCGCCGTCACACGGTGTCCTGTCGGGCCCGGACGCCCGCCCTGCCGGCCTCCCAGGCCGTGACGGCGGCGATCAGCAGGAATCCCCCCAGGCCGATCAGTCGGCTGCGCTGAAGACGATCGGCCATCAGCACGGGATCCAACCCCTGGGTCTGCATGGCACCGGCCACGAACCAGAGTGTCGCAATCGCCGAGGTGAGCCAGTAGGCCCTCCAGCGTCGCTGGTAGATGTAACCGGTGCCCAGACCCGGCACGAGATTCAGCACCACGGCAAGCCAGACGCTTGCCGCGGCCAGGATCTGCGGCTTGGTGGCGGTGGTCATGCGGGCAGGTCGGCAAAGGGCGAATGGAATGGCGGGACCGGAGAGGCGGAACGGCCCAGGGCGACGGGACGGCAGTGCTCACCCGTGGTCCATGCCTAGCGCAGGCCGCCACTGCCTAGGGTCTTCCCGGAACCACGGTGGAGCCGAGGGCATGGAGCTGCGGCAAGGTGTTGGGCACGAGTCACCCTGGAACCCCGCCCTGCTGGCGGTGCTCCTGGCCTGCCTGCTCAGCCTGCTGCTGTTTCTCCCCCTGGCAGCGGGAGCTGATCAGGAGCTCCGGGTTGCCCTGCGCAGGATCGACGCGGAGGGGGTGCACGCAAGCCTCGGCTCGCTCAGCCTGCGGGACAGCCCCGAGGGGCTGGTGATCCTGCCGGATCTGCAGGACCTGCCACCCGGCGAGCATGGTTTCCACCTCCATGCCCTCGGTGACTGCGGCCCCGGCGACGCTGAGGAGGGCCCGGTGGCTGGCCTCAGCGCCGGGGGGCACTGGGACCCCGACGGCAGCGGCCATCACCTCGGCCCGGACGGCAACGGACACCGGGGAGACCTGAGCCGCCTGGTGGTGGCCGCTGATGGCAGCGCCCGTCTGCCGGTGCGCGCCCCCCGACTCCGGGTGGGGGATCTGGCGGGCAAAGCCCTGATCGTGCATGCCGGCGGTGACACTTACAGCGACACCCCGCCGCTTGGGGGTGGGGGTGCCCGCATCGCCTGTGCCGTGGTGCCCGGCTGAAGCCGCTGCAAGCGGGTTCAGCGCAACGTCTAGGTTGGGGAGGGCTACACATCAACTGGGAGACATGAACCATGTTCACAATTGAGAAGGCCACAAAGATCTTTCCGGAAACGCTGCAGGCGGACGTGGTCCCCGCCATCACGGCGCGCTTCAGGCTGCTCAGCGCCGAAGACCAACTTGCCCTGATCTGGTTCGCCTACCTCGAAATGGGGCGTACCATCACCATTGCAGCCCCCGGCGCGGCCCGGATGCAGTTTGCCGAGGGGGTGCTGAATGAAATCAAGGCGATGGACTTCGCCCAGCAGAGCCAGGCGATGTGCGATCTGACCAATCGCACGGACACACCGATCTGCCGCACCTACTCCAACTGGTCTGTCAACATCAAGCTGGGTTTCTGGTACCAGCTGGGCGAGTGGATGGCTCAGGGAATCGTGGCACCGATTCCTGAGGGTTACCGCCTCTCCGCCAATGCGACCGCCGTGCTCAATTCACTGAAGGAAGTGGATCAGGGGCAGCAGATCACCCTGCTGCGTAACTTCGTCGTGGACATGGGCTACGACCCCGAGAAGGGCGAAGGACAACGGGTGATGGAGCCTGTTGTGAACCCCACGCCCGAGGAGAAGCGGGTCAAGGTGTTCATCGAGGGCGTGATCAACCCGACGGTGAATAATTATATGGATCTGCTGAATGCGAACGATTTCGACAATCTGATCAAACTTTTCCTGCCGGACGGTGCTCTGCAGCCGCCCTTCCAGAAGCCAATCGTGGGAACCGATGCAATCCTGCGGTTCTTCCGGGAAGACTGCCAGAACCTCCGACTTCTGCCGGAGCGTGGCTATGCCGAGCCCACCGAGGGCGAATTCACCCAGATCAAGGTGACCGGCAAGGTGCAGACCCCCTGGTTCGGTGCCGGTGTGGGCATGAACGTGGCCTGGCGCTTTCTGCTGAACCCGGAAGGCAAGATCTACTTTGTGGCCATCGACCTGCTGGCCTCGCCAGCCGAACTGCTGAAGTTCGCCCGTTGAGCACAACGCTGAAGCCCCCATGCTTCAGGCCGATGCCGTGATCCCGACCCGCTACGGGGGACTGCTGCCGGCCGCCGCCATCGTGCTGGGCTGGCTGATCACCCTGGTCAGCCTGCTCAGACTCGAGGTGCTCGAGCTGGCCTTCCCCCTGCTGGCCCTGGCCGTGCTCGGCCGCACCATGCTCCAGACCGGACTGTTCATCGTGGGCCACGATGCCATGCATGGTGTGCTGCTGCCGGACCACCCGCGCTGGAACATCAGGCTGGGCGCCCTCTGCCTGGGGCTGTATGCCGCCCTGCCCTATGGCCCATGCCAGCGGAACCACCATCAGCACCACCAGGCGGAGGCGACGCCGGGGGATCCCGACTTTCACCCTGATCCGCAGGCAGGCCTGCTGCGCTGGTATCTGCGCTTCATGGGGGGCTACCTCTCGCCGCGCCAGATGGGCCGGCTACTCGGCGGCTGGGCTCTGCTCGGCCTGTTCTGCCGTCTCGGCGGAGCGCACAGCTGGAGCAGCGCCTGCACCACCGTGCTGCTGCTCTGCACGCTGCCCCTGCTGCTCAGTTCGCTTCAGTTGTTTGCCTTCGGCACCTATCTTCCCCACCGCCACCAGCGCGCCGGCTCGGCAGGGCGTAACGGCCAGGGCGCCGCAGCCACGAGTCTGGACCTGCCGGTGTGGGCATCCCTGCTGGCCTGTTACCACTTCGGCTACCACCGGGAGCACCATGAGCAGCCGAGCCTGCCGTGGTTCGCCTTGCCGCAGCACAGGCTCGCGGCGGGCCGTGGAACCTCGGTAGCCTTGAATACACGATCATCCCGGGATGCCCCTACGCCATGGAGACCACGCTGGAGGGCTGGACTGAAACCGAACAGTCGATCGCCCGTGATGCCTTCGACCGTGCCTACAGCCGAGCGATCGACCAGCTGATTCAACGGGTCAGAGCCAGTGTGGAGGGTCTTGAGACTGCCGAAACGGTCTGGAAACTCCACGACTACCTCAGCATCGAACGCCACACCATCGAAGGGCGTTTCGACTTCCGCCTGCAGGGGATTCTGTTCGTGTTCGCCAGCCTGGTGAAGGAGGGCCTGCTCGACCTTGACGAACTGTCGGGACTCGAAGCGCAGAAGCTGGCGAAGATCGAGGCAATGTCGAGGTTCTGAACCCCACTGCCCCAACTCAGTGCCGTACCTCAGTGCAGCATGTCAGTGCCGCGCCTCAGGGAAGAAAACCGAGATCCTGAAGCTGGGGGATGAGCCAGCCTGGGATGCCGTCATTCTCCCATTTCCAGAAATCGCCCCGGCCCAGGTACACGGGCTCACCGGAGCGATAGGCCTGGGCAACGGTGGAAAGATCCAGCTGTTCCAGAGCATCTTCGCGGCTCACCCGTCGGACCCGTTCAGCTGGGGACATGGTCATGGAACCAGGCGAGGCACAACGGGAAAGCTGGAGCCGAGAGTCTGAGGCAGCCAGAACGATCAGCGGGGCATGTTCTGAGGAGAACGTCCTGAGGAGAACGGCTGGCGCAGAGGGATCGGCGACGTACGCAGCTTGCCATCGTACCGGCACCGCCCCAGCCGAGCGGCGATCGGCACACGCCACAGTGGGACACAGCACGGCAGCACTGCCATGGGATCCCTCAGCGCCGAAACCCTGGCCCTGGTGCTGTGGTGCGGCATGGTGCTGATCAAGCTGGCTGGCCTGATCCGCTGGTGGCGGCAGCGCCCGGGTTCGGAGCTCAGCCATGGATTCAGCCTTGAAGTTCAGCGCCGGGGCCTCACCCTCGGCGGGAGGCCAGCCGTTGACCAGGCTGCAGGGCTGGACCCTGATGGCTCGACCTGAACGGAGCGGGATCTCAAGAGCTGGCCCGTTTCTCAAGGTCAGCAGCTCTGGGGCCGCAGCTCTGAAGGTGAGCGGTCAGGGCCTTCATGGCCGGCTCAGCGCTGGAAACGGGAGTCCCGCTCCATCCACCGCTCCAGGGCAGCCAGTCCCTCGATGCAGGCCCAGACGGTGAGTCCGAGCACCAGGACACCACCGACCGCCATCACCGTGGCCACGACCAGGGGAATCGCGGCGAGCACGACCAGGGGAAGCACCACCAGGGCTCCGATGGCCGCCAGACCCAGCACCGGCGCCACGAGGGCGGAGGGAGGTCCACTCCTCATCGGCTGGATGGAGGTCATGACGAACTCAGCAGGGACTTTGCGCCATTCTGGCGGGACAGAACGCCTGGGGAACGGGCTCAGATGGGCGGTGAACCGTCCATCCGCCGCGGCAGAGATCAAGCCATGCCCGGCAGGTAGTGGATCAACGATTGCTCCAGCTGGGTCAACCGCTGGCGGTTCTCCGGGCTGGGCTCGCAGGCGTACCGCTGGCGCAGATCCCGCAGCATCGCTTCCATGCTGGCGGGCAACAGGGGATGCTGATCGCTGGCTTGAAGGCCCAGCAACAACGTGTCGGCATCGAACTGCTCCAGCAGCTCGGGGTCGTCGGCGGTGGGGCCGTAGATCAGCACCGTGGCGCCGGGCGGGGCCAGAAAGGTGAGCAATTCAAACGGGAAGATCACCCGCTCCAGTCGGAAGCCATCGGCTGCGATGCAGCAGAGGATCACCAGATGGGCGCGCTCATTCCGATAACCACAGTCGAGCATGGCGGCCCCCAGCAGCAGCGATTCGACTCTTGGGGATCGGAACCGGCAAGACAGTGGTCGCTGGCACCAAATGGCGCAGATGAGTATCTTCACTCATCGGCTCGTGCCCATCAGTTCGACCCCAACGCCTCGACCCAACGGCCCGATCCAGACGGCCGAGATCAATCCCCTGGCCCACTGGCTGCACCGGGAGGGGTACAGCATGGAAATCCCGCTGCTCCGGGGCCACGGCACACGGGTGGAAGACCGGGAGCCGGTGGCCGCCGGCCTGGAGGCACTGCGTGACTGGGACGTTCAGCCGACGAAGCGGCCGTAGAGCCAGCGCACGAACCCACCGATGACCGGGACAGGCGCAAAGGTCGGCCCCACGAAATCGAAGTAATCACGGTGGTCGACGATCTTGCCGGCATCGTCGAGCAGCAGGCGGGTCGTGCCGGGATAGATGAACTCGATGCCCTTGATCTTCAGACCCATCACCCACTCGATGAAGGCGGTCCTGCCCGCGATCGCAATGGCGGCGGGCTCGAGCTTCACGTCATCGCAGCGGCTGAGCAGTCCCTCCTGGGCCCGGATGTAGGCCTGAAGACCCTGACGCTCCTGGGTGGGGTCCTGGAAGTGAACGTCCTCGGCGTAGTGGGAGCGCCACAGCTCTTCACCCGGAGCGGGAGTTCCGTAATCCCGGCTGAACAGGAGGCGCAGGCTGGCTTCATCCATGGCAGAGATCCCGGCGGGAGGAGGGTGGTGGTGTCAGCCATTCCACAGGACACAGGCGCCGCAGAAGACGCCGACAGCAACGCCAGCACTCCGCACCGCCTGGGCAGCGCCGGACGGCGGCCATGGTGTTATGGCACGTGTCCCGTCCCGACTGGAGATGTCCAGTACTGCCCGGGTGGAGATGTCCAGTACTGAAGGATGTGTCCTCTTCTTAAGGAGTGAAACGAGAGGCGACAGAACGTCCGGGCTCGCTGGTGGTGGGTGGGATGCACTTTTAGGTTCAGATTGATCGGGCCGTGTCAAGCCGCACGGGTGCTTCAGGTCACCATGAACCACCAGAGCAACGAGCAGACATCCCCGCGAAGTGGTTGGACGTCTGCTCGGTCCGGTTCGCGATGGGCATCCACCGACGATGCCGTGCTGGTTCACCTCATCACCTCGGTGGCGGTGGGCGCCATCCTGATGGTGCCGGCCTTTCTGCTGCTGGATCAACTGACCCCAACCCTGGGGGCATCGCTCACGACCGCTCCGCGCAGCCTCGAGCGGATCGCCCTCGACTGACTGAAGCTTCAGGGTGGTCGCCGATCCTGTCCCCTGGCCGATCCTGCCCCCTGGCTCAGGTCTCGGCCAGCTCAGAAGCCCTCCCAGATCACCGCAATCCAGCGGTCACCCGGGAACAGTCCCTGACCCCAGCGCGCCTCCAGATCCAGCAGGGGCTGGGCGGCGACGACCTGCTCGAGGCTGAGCCCCTGCTGCTTCAGGGCCGAAAGCCGCTCCAGGGCTAGGGCCAGCATGGCGCGGTAGCTCTCCAGATCGTCCTTCCCCCCCACCGGGCCATGGCCTGGAATGATCCGGGTTTCGGGTCCGGCCAGAGCCAGCACCCGATCCACACCGGCGATCGCCCCGGCCAGGGTGCCGCCATGGCCGGTGTCGATGAACGGATAGCTGCCGTTGAACCACACATCACCGGTATGGATGACATCAGCCCTGACGAAGTGCACGATCGCGTCCGTGTCGGTGTGGGCCGCGGGTAGATGCAGCAGGTCGACGGTCTCGTCGTCGATGTGGAGACGCAGCTTCTGCTCGAAGGTCACAACCGGCAGGGCCTCGGGCGGCGCAGGCGGGGTCACCCGGTCAAAGGCCGCGATCCTGGATCCCTGGGCCAGACGGGTGCGGACTTTCTCCTGCGCGACGATCGTCGCCCCACGACGGGCGAACCCGGCATTGCCGTCCGTGTGATCGAAGTGGAAGTGGGTGTTGATCAACCAGGCCGGATCCTGGCCGCCCAGGGCCTGGACGGCAGCCAGCACCGGCGCCACCGTTCGTTCGAACTTGGCGTCCACCAGCAGGGTGGCCTCCGGGCCGGTGAGCACCCCGATGTTTCCCC
Source organism: Aphanothece stagnina RSMan2012 (assembly GCF_046764815.1). Lineage (NCBI taxonomy): Bacteria > Bacillati > Cyanobacteriota > Cyanophyceae > Chroococcales > Aphanothecaceae > Aphanothece > Aphanothece stagnina. The sequence continues at coordinate 83,169 of NZ_JBKOUC010000001.1, read as the reverse complement.
CCTCACCGCTGATCACGGCCACCGGCCCGCGCACCGGTGCGGCGCGGAACGGCTCGGCCGCGGCACCCTGGGCAGCCAGCGGTGGGTGAGGGAGCAGACCGAAGAGCAGCGCCGCCGCCACGGCACAGAGAACCAGAACCGGGGGCCGACGCATCTCGTGCCTTGTGCTGATGGGGCGCATTCTCCCCGATCTAGGCGAGGGTGAGGGCCTTCCAGTCCTCCAGCAGGGCCTGGGGGACCTGCCGGGGCCGGTAATCGCGGGCATCGCTGGGGCCGTGGCGCAGAACCGCATTGACAAGCAGGGCCGGGGTGCGGCCGCGGTTGATCGCACCATGGGGCACACCGGGCGGAATGCGCACCCAGGCCCCCTCATCCTCACGCAGGCAGATCCGGCGCAGGGTGCGCTCCTGAAGCACCACCAGATCGATCGCACCCCGCAGCACCATCAGCTGGTCGGTCTGATGACGGTGGCAGAACAGCTCGCAGGACGCCTGGGTGCCGATCTCGGCAATCAGGGTCTCATCGCTGGGCTGGGGCTGGGAGAAGTAGGCCTGACCGGAGCGGTTACCACTGAACGGCAGGATCTCGACACGACGGGACAACGCCATGGCACGACACCGAATATCGTGAAGTTTCACGAAAACATCGCCGGCCATGGCGTAGCTGCTGGTACCAGACCGACCGACAGGGGTCGGATGTCATCAATCCAGCACGGGCCTCAGGCCAGGTCGGCATGGAGCAGGTCCATGACCGAATGCACGGGGATGGTCACGGCGTCGGAGAGACCCAGCACGGCGGCGAGGTTGCTGAGGATGTTGCGCTCGTCATCCTCGAGGGGGCCATCGGAGCGCATGATCTCCGCAGCCACGGCGTAAGCGGTGGCGCGCTGCTCCGGATTGAGCACCTCCGCCGCCATCACCATCAGGTGCTGCGGCCCCTGCTGGCGCAGGGTCGCCATCAGTCCATCGAGGAGTTCGACCATCCGCTCGGGGCTGTAGCTGCGAAACGGCGTGCGGTAATCGAGGCAGTGCCGCAGGGCACGGGATCCGGCCATGGTCAGCACGCCATCCCAGGAGACCGCCGCCAGGGCCACGGCGGCGAAGGCGGTGGCGGGATCCATCGGCTGGCTCGTCTCGAGCGCGGTGGGGGAGGAGAGGGTGGTGGTCATCAGCGGATTCAGATAACGAGGCCATGGGGCCAGGGGTGAATCCACCCAAGACCTGTGCCACCCCCCCTGGCGGTAGCGATGCCGACCGAGGCAGCCAATTAGGAGGGAATACCTAGAGCTTGGGGAGAGACTGGGGAGAGCCTGGGGCCGGCCTGAAGCCGCGAAGGGCTGCCCCCTCAGCCATCGCGGCTCAGCCGCTGGTCGTGCCCGACACTTCGAGCCAGTTGCGCTGGATGGCGTCGATACGGCCGGAGCGGCTCAGCCGCAGCAGGCTCACATCCAGGGGACGCTCCAGGGGACTGTTGGCTCTGAGGGCAAAGCCGTAGGTCTCCTGGGCCAGGATGAAGCGGGCCAGGCGCATGTCGAGATGCGGGTGCTGGCGCAGGTGGTAGCGCAGGGCCGGGGCGTCGTAGATCACGGCATCGACGGCCCGGCGTTCCAGCTCGGCCACCGCCGTCTCCAGGGTGGGCTGGGGCTTCACAAAGGCGCCGCTGATCCGGCCCCATTTCTCGCTGGTCGTGCCGAGGACCACAGCCACCGGCCGGTTCCGCAGATCATCCGGCGTGCGGATGCCGTCGCCGGGAACCTGGGCCAGCGCCAGGGTGAAGGCGGAGGCCAGGCCGGCCGTGATCGAGGAGACCGCCAGCAGGGTGATCATCATCCACACCCCGGCGATCACGCGGCCAGTGCGGGTGACCGGGGAGCGATCGCCGTAGCCCACCGTGGTGAGCGTGACGATGGCGAACCACATGCCATTGCCCACGCCCTGCAGATAGGGGCGCGGAAACTGGCCAGGATTGCGCCGCCGTTCCGCCAGCCAGATCAGGTTGCCCACGAGGAACAGGGACAGCAGCAGCACCCCGATCGAGGTGAGAGCCGCCGTGCGGAAGAACGGCCGGATGCGCTGCCAGAGGCCACCTTCGCGCTGGGAGACCAGCACACCCACATGGCCGAAGAAATAGGGCTGGGTGAATTCCACGGCGCCGCTGCTGAGCCGCTCCGGCGTGATGCTGATCGGGCCGATGGCCAGATCGATCTCGCCACGGGCCACCGCCTGGAGGTTGGCCGCCGTGTTCGGCTGCGGCACCAGCTGGTAGTCGAGGGACTGCTCGAGGGCGACCTCCCGCCAGACATCCGCACTGATGCCGGTGATCTCGCCCTGCTGCTGGATCAGGAAGGGCTCCGTGCCGCTGATGCCGACCCTGAGGGTCCGGCTGGCCACAGGGACGGGGAGCAGCGCCGCGCAGGTCAGGCCCAGGGAGGCCAGGCGGGTGGCCATGCAGCTGGGGGACTGGACCACGGCTGGATTGGCGACCGCCGCGACCCTAGGGGGATCAGCGGCGGCCGGAGCGCATCAGCGAGACCACCAGCCAGACACCGAGCACGTTGGCGGCGATGAACAGCCCCTCACTGAGCTGCCGCAGCAGCTGCAGCTCGGACTGGGTGGCCATCACCGTGGCACTGAGCAACAGGGAGGCCACCAGGATCGCCAGGGCGATCCGGCGGGAGAGCACGTCGAGATTGCCGAGCAGGCGTTCCAGTCCCTGGAGCTGGAAGGCAAAGACCAGGTCGTCCCCGCTGAAGCGCTGCAGCAGGCCACTCAGCTGCCGGGGCGACTCCAGCACCAGGCTGCGCAGGTCGAGGCCGAACTGCAGCACCCGCTGCTGCGGCAGCAGCAGGGCGCGTGCCATCAGCCGGGTGACCAGGGGCTTCATCGCCTCGGTGAAGCAGAAGTCGGGGTTGAGGTCCCGGCCCACCCCCTCGAGGTTGGTGACGGCCTTCACGAACAGGCCGAGGTTGCCGGGCACCAGCAGACCGCAGGCGTTGGCGATCTGCAGCAGATCCGCCAGAAACAGGGCGAAGTTGAGCTGGTGGAGGGGCTTGGCGAAGTTGGAGCGAATCAGCTGATCCAGCTGGCGCCGCAGGCGGCGGCGGTCGACGGCGTCCTCGCGGGGCGGGGCCAGCTGCACCAGCAGGTCGGTCGCCCTGGCGGGGTCCTCGTTGATCAGGGCGAGCACCAGATCCAGCACCAACGTGCGGGTGCGGGGATCGAAACTCCCCACCATGCCCAGATCGAGCAGGGTGATGGTGCCATCCGGCGCCACCATCAGGTTGCCGGGATGGGGATCGGCGTCGAAGAAGCCCTCCACGAAGAACTGCTCCACGAAGGCGCCGAGCAGATGGCTGGTGGCACCGTCGAGACCGTTGGGACTGTCCCGCAGGGCAGCCCTGCCGGCCTCGCTCAGGATCGGATCGCCGTCGAGCCACTCCAGCACCAGCATCCGCTGACCCGAGATCTCGGCAAAGACCCGCGGAACCCGCAGGGTTCCATCGCCCACGAAGGAGGAGCGCTGCAGCAGTTCCGCGAGCCGCTGGGTGTGGCGCGCCTCGCTGCGGAAGTCGATCTCGCCCTCGAGGGCCGACATCAGCTGGTCCGCAAGCCCGGGCAGGTCGTAGCGGGAGCCCAGCGGCGTCTGGGCCGCCAGAGCAGCCACCTGGCGGAGCAGCTGACCGTCCTCCTCCACCTGCCGCTCGATGCCCGGTCGCAGCACCTTCACCGCCACCGCACGACCATCGGGACGCTCAGCCCGGTAGATCTGGCCGATGCTGCCCGCCGCGACCGGAGTCTGGTCGAAGCTGGCGAAGGCCTCCTCGAGGGGGCCGTTCAGCTGCTCCAGCAGGCGCGGCTCGACCTCGCTCCACGGGGCGGCCGGCACAGCGCTCTGCAGCCGGGCCAGGGCGCGGATGTAGGCATCGGGCAACAGGTCCGGACGGGTGCTGAGCAGCTGTCCCACCTTCACGAACACCGGCCCGAGCTCGGTCAGCACCCGGCAGAGCACCTCGGGTGCCGGCAGGCTGGGCTGCTGGTCCTGATCGGTTGCCCACGGGGTGCTCAGCAGGCTGCGCAGGTAGTCCCACTGGTGCTGGGAGACCACCCGCACGATCTCGAGAGCCCTGGAGGAACCGCTGAGCATCCCGGCCCGCCGCTGCGGCCCCATCCTGGTAGGAACCGGGTGCGCCCGCATGGTCCATGGCTCGATCCGTCCGCTCCGCCGTCAGGACATCCCCACGGTGGTGGGCTGGGCCAGGGAGGCGGGGTTCTGCCCGGGCCTCGGCGATGTGGCCGTCTACCGCCACACCGACCGCCAGGGCCTGTGGGTGCGGGAGCTGAACGGCCAGCCGATCGGCTGCATCGCCGGTGTGCGCTACAACGCGGCCTACGGGTTCATCGGCCTGTTCCTGGTCGATCCGGCCCACCGGGGGCTGGGGCATGGGCTGGCCCTGTGGCGGCATGCCATGGCCCACCTCGAGGACCTTCCCTGCATCGGCCTCGAGGCGGCGCAGGAGCGGGTCGAGGACTACCGGCAATGGGGATTCGAGCCGGCCTCACCCACCTGCCGCTGGCAACTGGTGGCCAGCGGCCACCAAGCCATGGCAGCCCCCGACGACGACCTGCAGCTGGTGGAGGGTGCGGCCCTGCCCAGCCAGGCCGTGCAGGCCTACGACGCGCAGCGGGAGCCGACGCCGCGCCCCCATTTCCTGGCCGACTGGCTGAACCAGAGCGGCGGTCGGGTGCTGGCCCTGGTCGATGGGCAGGGGGCGTGTCACGGCTTCGGAAGGATCCGCCCCTGCCTGCTGAGACGCGGCGAAGGCTGGCGGATCGGTCCGCTCCTGGCGGACAACCCGCAGCTGGCGGAGCGGCTGCTGCGGCGCATGCTCGACAGCCACCCGGGGGTGGTGCTGATCGATGTGCCCGGAGCCAACGCGGCAGGCGATCCTCTGATGCGGCGGCTGGGTTTCCAGCCGGTGGACAGGATGCTGCGGATGTATCGCGGCGAGCCCCCGGCGGTGGGGCTGGGCGATGTCTACGGACTGGCCTGTCTCGAGCTCGGTTGATCCTTCACCAGACCCGCTGCCCTCGCCAGGGAGGGCGGCAGCAGCTGGCCCTGCCCCAGGGTGCGTGCCGCCGTAACGATCATCGCCATAGTTTTCCCGAAGTAGCGAAGCCCAATTAAGCTGAAAGTACGCGAGTGAATGAGTATCCATACCCACTTAATTCCTGGCCAATTCCGGTCATCTCAGGTCCCAGCAAAGTCGTCAGCGTCACCTCTCCCCCCTCCACCGCCGCACTGCCATGACCACCCCCTCCACCAACACCCTTGCCTCTACCCCTGCCCCCACGCTCCACGACGCCAGGGAGATGCTCTACCGCTGCATCCTCGCGACGGATTCGAATCCGATGAGCTGTGAGCAGAAGGAACACCGCTGGGATGCGGTCGACACCTACTTCACCTGTCTTGTCGCCTGTGATCTGCTGGATCACAGCTGCTCCACAGCCTGTACCGAGGCGTTGCGACAGACCGGCTGACCACCTCCCTCCTGCCGGCACGGCCATCCGTTGGCCCCCGTGGCCGGTAGACAGAGAAGGCTTTCCGATCGCCATGCGCCTGCCTGTCCTGGTTCCGATCAGCGCCGCCCTGGCCGCGCTGCTGGCCCTGCCGCTGCTGCTGGGCGGCGAGGTGCCGCTGCGGCCTGGAGCCGCCCAGGCATCGAGCCTGCCCGATCCAGCCCTCGACCCGGGCCGGCAGCCAGGAGCCGACCGCACCGCCGTGCTCGCCGGCGGCTGCTTCTGGGGCATGGAGGCGATCTTCGAGGCGGTGAAGGGGGTGAGAAGCGTGGAGACCGGCTATGCGGGCGGCTCTGGTGAGACGGCCCGCTATGCCGAGGTCAGCCGGGGCACCACCGGCCATGCCGAAGGGATCCGCATCACCTACGACCCCACCCAGGTGAGCTACGGCCAGCTGCTCAAGGTGTTCTTCGCCGTCGCCCACGACCCGACCGAACACAACCGCCAGGGGCCGGACGTGGGCCCGCAGTACCGCTCGGCGATCTTCACCACCGATCCCCAGCTCCAGAGCGTGGCGCGGGCCTACATCCAGCAACTGGATCGCTCCGGCAGCTTCGACAGACCGATCGCCACCCGGGTGGAAGCCAGCGACCGTTTCTATCCGGCGGAGGACTACCACCAGGACTTCGTGCGGCGCAATCCCCTGCATCCCTACGTCGTGGTGCACGACCTGCCCAAACTGGCCGCATTCCGTGCAGCCTTTCCCCAGCTGAGCCGCTAGCCGGGCCCGGGATCGCCGCCCGTGCCGCCCCATCCCTCCCGATGGGCGGCCGCCGTGGCACGGATGGCCTCGAGCTCCTCGGGTGGCAGTTTCTCCAGCTGCCGCATCACCAGGGCCATGCGGGGGTTACCGCCGAGGCGATCGCGGTGGCGTTGCAGAAAATCCCAGTACAGGGCATTGAAGGGGCAGGCTCCGGAGCCGACGCGCTGCTTCACGTCGTAGCGGCAGCCGCGGCAGTAGGTGCTCATCCGGTTGATGTAGTTGCCGCTGGCCGCATAGGGCTTGCTGGCGAGCCTCCCCCCATCGGCGAACAGGCCCATGCCGAGCACATTGGGCTGCATCACCCAGTCGAACCCGTCGATGAACATGCGGTGGAACCAGGCGGTGAGGGCCTGGGGGTCGAGGCCGGCCAGGAGCCCGTAGTTGGCGATCACCATCAGCCGCTGGATGTGGTGGGCGTAGCCGCTGGCTTCGATCTCGGCGAACACCGTGTCCAGGCAGGCCATGCCGCTGCCGCCGAGGGCCTCGAAGCTGGGGGGCAGCGGCCGGCGGTGGTCGAAGTGATTGCTGGCGGCATAGTCCGCCCCGAACCAGCCGTAGAGGCCGTGCATGTATTCCCGCCAGCCCAGGATCTGGCGGATCAGACCCTCCAGGCTGGGCAGGGGGGTGCCGCGCTCCAGCCCGGCCTGCTCCAGGCGGCGGATCACCTCCAGGGGATGGAGCAATCCCAGGTTGAGGTAGGGGGAGATCAGGGTGTGCCACAGGGTCGGCTCCCCGCCGACCATGGCGTCCTGGTAGGGACCGAAACCATCGAGACGGGTGGCGATGGCGTGCTCCAGGGCCGCCAGGGCCTGCCCGCGGCTGATCGCCCAGCCGAACGGCCGGCTGTGGCCGGGGAGGTCGGGCAGGGCCTCCACCTCACGGATCACGGCTTCGGTGATGGGGTCCGGATCGAACCACAGCGGACGGGGCCCGCGGAGGCCCTTGGGGGGAGCCTGGCGGTTGGCCTGGTCGAAGTTCCACTGGCCCCCGAGCGGCTGGCCCTGCCCATCGAGCAGTACGCCGAAACGCCGCCGTCCCTCCCGGTAGAAGCGCTCCATCCGCAGCTGCCGGTAGCGGCCGGCCCAGGCGTCGAAGGCCTCGCTGCTCCAGAGGAAGGCGTTGGAGGGATGCCAGACAACCCGGGGAGCCGTGCCTTGGGAAGCCAGCCGAGCCAGCAGCTCCTCGATCGCCGCGCGGAAGGGGCGGTCCGCAGGCTCCATCAGGTGCAGGTCCCGGATGCCGTGGTCGTCGATCCAGGCCCCGACGGCCTCGGCGAAGGTCGACGCCCGGCGGTGGTCCACCGGCCAGCCCAGCTCCCGCAGGTCCTCGGCGAAGTGGCGCATGGCGCTCCAGACCAGCACGAGCTTCTGGCGGTGGTAGCGGCGCTGGGCCAGCACCGAGAGGCTCTCCACCAGCAGCACCCGGGCCCCGCCGGGCCGATGGGCCGCCAGGGCGCTCTGGGCGGGGTGGAGCTGGTCCCCCAGAACCCAGATGCCGATCATCGGGAGGCCAGACGGCAGGCGCGGCGGGCCACCGCGGCGGCATAGCCCCGCTCGACCGAGCCGCTGGCCGGGCTGAGCTGGCCGCTGCGGCAGTCGACCACGAGGCGCTCGTGCCGGCCCTGCTGGTCATTCACCCGCAGGCGCAGCTGCCAGTGGTGCTTGGCGCTGCGGGTGATCTCGTCGCCACAGACCGGACCGACGCACAGCCCGGGCGCCGCCAGCAGAGGGGCGGGTACGCCCAGACCCGCGGCCAGCAGCAGGACCAGCAGGGCCCCGAGGCTCAGCCACCGCTTCACACGCCTCAACCCGCCAGCTCCAGGGGAGCGCCATTCTCCCCGGGGGGCTCGTCCACCTGGGGGTCCAGCGGATGGTCATCCGCGGGATGGAAGTGGTCGAAGATCTGGCGGGCCAGGGTCGGCCCCATGCCGGGGGCCACGGCGATCTGCTCGGGAGTGGCGAGCTGGATCGCATCGATGGAGCGGAAGTGGGCGAGGAGGTCGCGGACCCGCTTGGGCCCGAGCCCCGGGATGTCGGAGAGGCGGGAGCGCTTCATGCGCTCTCCCCGCTGCTGGCGATGGAAGCTCACGGCGAAGCGATGGGCCTCATCCCGCAGGCGCCGGAGCAACTGCACGCCGAGCTGCTCCGACTCGCTTTCGAGGGGTTGGCTGGCGCCGGGGAGGAACACCTCCTCCCGCTGCTTGGCGAGGGAACAGACCACCAGCTCATCGTCCAGGTTCAGCTCCCGCAGGGCCTCCATCACGGCCGACAGCTGGCCCTTGCCGCCATCGATCATCACCAGATCGGGCCAGTCGTTGAGCCCATCGGTGTGGAGGGCCGTGGCGGCGCTGCGCCGCAGCTCACGCAGGTCCTCGCCCCGGCTTTTGGCCTGGGCCCAGCGGCGAAAGCGCCGGCGCATGATCTCGGCCATGGCCATGAAGTCGTCCGAGTGGCCGGCACGGATCGAGCTGCTCTGGATCCGGTACTTGCGGTAGTGCTGCTTGGCGGGGAGGCCATCGATGAACACCACCTGGGAGGCCACCGCATCGCTGCCCTGGATGTGGCTGATGTCGTACCCCTCGATCCGGCGGGGCGGGACCGGCAGCTCGAGCAGCTGGGCCAGGTCCTCGGTGGCCAGCAGATTCTGCTCACTGGCCCGCTGGGCCCGCTGCAGTTCGTAGCCGGCATTGCGCACGACCAGCTCGATCAGCTCGGCCTTCTGCTGCCGCTGGGGCACTGCCAGGCGCACCCGGCGACCCCGCTGTTCCCCCAGCCAGGCCTCGATCAGCTCCTGCTGGGGCAGGGGATGCTGAAGCAGCAGCTCGGGAGGGATTTCAGCCGGCTCCACCTGGCTGTAGTGCTCCTCCACCACCCGCTGCAGGATGCGGCCGAAATCCGGGGCGCCCGGCGGCTGGGCGGGGACCTCGGCCATGTAACCGAGGCGGCCCACCAGCTTGCCGGCCCGCATCTGGAACAGCTGCACGGCGGCCACCCGCTCATCGGCCGCCAGGGCGATCACGTCGCGGCTCACCGAGCTGTCACCGATGCTCATCTTCTGGTCGGCGGTGAGGGTGCCGATGCCCTGCAGCTGATCCCGCACCCGGGCTGCACTCTCGAAGTCGAGCCGTTCGGCGTAGCGCTCCATCTGGTCGTGGAGGAGGGCCAGCAGCTCTTCGTTGCGGCCCTGGAACACCATCGCGACCTGGCGCAGGGTGCGGTGGTAGTCCTCTGAGCTGATCTTCTGCTGGCACACCCCGGGACAGCGGCCGATGTCGTAGTTGAGGCAGGTGCGGTCGCGGTAGAGGGGCTGGGGCCGCTGGCGCAGTGGAAAGACCCGCTTCACCAGCGCGAGGGTGCGCCGCAGCAGCCCCACGTCCACGTAGGGCCCGTAGAAACGGTCGAGGGGGGAACGGAAGCGCCGCCGCCGGGTGATGAAGATGCGGGGGTAGGCCTCGCTCCAGGTGATGCAGAGATAGGGGTATTTCTTGTCGTCCTTCAGCAGCACGTTGAAGTGCGGCTGGTGGTGCTTGATCAGGTTCGACTCAAGGGCCAGCGCTTCGGCTTCGCTGTCGGTGACGATGAACTCCAGCTCACACACCTGGCGCACCATCAGGGTGATGCGGGGGCTGTGGCCGTGGCCGCTGCCGCTCTGGAAGTAACTGCGCACGCGGTTGCGCAGCACCTTGGCCTTGCCGATGTAAAGGATGCGGTCATCCGCATCGCGCAGCAGATAGCAGCCCGGCTCGGCCGGCACCTCCCGGAGACGGGCCTGCAGCCGCTCCGGGTGCTGAATCAGGGGGGTGGCGGCCAAGGTGGGAGCGGGGCCCTTCGGAAGGAGGACGAGCCGCTCAGCCGCCGTACTGCCAGCCGGTGCTGCCGAGCTCCAGGGCTGCCCCGTCGCGGTGCAGGGTGGCCGTCTTCACCTCGCCCACGAACACGGTGTGATCCCCGTGGGCCACATGACCCACCAGCTCACACTCCACCGCGCCCAGGGCGTTGTCGAGGATCGGCAGACCCAGCTCCCCCAGCTGGAAGGGTGCGGCGTCGAAACGACCGCCGATGCCCTTCTGGGGCTTGAAGAACACCGCGGCGAGGTCCTTCTGATCGGCCGCGAGCACATTGAGCGAGAACCTGCCGGTGCGCTGGATCATGCCGTTGCTCGTGCTGTCGGCCCGCACGGCCATCACCACCAGGGGCGGCTCGAAGGAGCCCTGGGTCACCCAACTGGCCGTGAAGCCATTGACCTCCTCGCCCTCGGCCACGCCGCAGATGAAGACGCCGTGAGGGATCTTGCGCAGCAGGGTCTTCTTGGCGTCGGCGTTGAGGGAGGGGTTGGAGGCCATGGCGGGCAGGGGCCCCGAAGGGCGGCGGGAACGGAACCGACTCTAGAAACGCGGCCATGCCGCCCATAAGGTGGCCCGATGCGCGCGCTCTACCCCGGCAGCTTCGACCCGCTCACCCTGGGGCACCTGGATCTGATCGCACGGGCAACCCGCCTTTTCGATGCGGTGGTGGTGGCCGTGTTGCAGAACCCCGGCAAGCGGCCAGCATTCCCACTCGAGCAGCGGCTGGCCCAGATCCGCGGAGCCACCGGGCATCTGGGCGGGGTGGAGGTGGGCAGCTTCGATGGCCTCACCGTGGAGTACGCGCGCCGCTGCGGGGCCCAGGTGATCCTGCGGGGCCTGCGGGCGCTGAGCGACTTCGAGTTCGAGCTGCAGATCGCCCACACCAACCAGAGCCTTGACCCCCGGGTGGAGACGCTGTTTCTGGCCACCGCCGTGCATCACAGCTTTCTCAGCAGCTCGGTGGTGAAGGAGGTCGCCCGCTTCGGGGGTGATGTGGGTCACATGGTGCCGGCCGGAGTGGCGCAGGACCTGGCGAGGCTTTTTAATCAGGACGCAAGCAGAGGCGGCAGCGATGGCTGAAACCAATATCACGGTGATTGATCAGCTCGATCAGATCGAGGATCTTCTCCTCGACGGAACCCGCATCCCCTTCAGTGGCGGAAGGCTGGTCAACGAGCAGGACGCCATCGAACTGATCGACGCCGTGCGGGAGTCGATCCCTCCCCAGCTGAGCCAGGCGGTGGAGCTGCTGCGGCAGCGCGATGAGTTCATCGCCCAGGCGCGCAAGCAGGCCGAGGAGATCGTGGCGGTGGCCAAGCGGGAGCGGGAACAGCTGATCAGCAACGCCTCCGTGCGGCAGGAGGCCGAGCGGCAGGTGGCCGAACTGCGCGAACAGACCCGTCAGCACTGTGACCAGATGCTGCAGCAGGGCCGCCAGCAGGCCGCCGCCGAAGAACAGGAACAGCAGTCCCGCATGGCCCAGCTGGAGCAGCAGTTCGCCGCCCGCCGCCAGCAGCTGGAGCAGGAGGTCGCCGAGCGGAACCGAGGCCTGCTGGAGCAGCACGAACGCAACCGCCAGCAGGCCATGGCCGAACTGGAGCAGATCCGCCAGGAGGGCCTGCGTGTGCAGCGGGAGAGCCAGGCCGAAGCCGAGCGGCTCCACAACGACGCCCTGCAGTTTCGCCAGCAGACCCAGCAGCAGTGCGACGCCCTGGTGGGCCGCAGCCGCCAGGAAGCGGCCACGATCAGCGAGGGCGCCAACCGCTACGCGGAGCAGGTGCTGGGCGAACTGGAGACTCGCCTCAAGGAGCTGGGCCAGGTGGTGGTGGCGGGTCGCCGCGAGCTGGTTCGCCTGCAGGTGCCGGAGCAGCCGGACGTCTCTGCCATGGACGAGCAGCCCGCAGCCCCCAGCCGCCGCCGCCGCACCCCATCTGCCCTGAGGAGGCTGGCGGGCTGAGCCCCGCTCCTCAGCGGATGGTTGGAAGCGCCCCGATCATCCCGAACACAACCGGGATCACCCCGGACACAACTGGGTCTGCTGAGCCTGACGCAACACCTGGCCGATCGTGGTGTTGGGCTGGGAGGCCCCATTGCTGATCGCGCTCACATAGCGCGGTCCAGCGGAGGTGAGGAGCACCCCGCTGATCGAGCGAACCCCGGTGAGCGTGCCGGTCTTGCCGTAGAACTGGCCCTGCAGGGGCGTACCCACGTAGAGGCGCCGCAGGGTGCCACGCTGGCCGGCCACCGCCATCGAGGCGAGGTAGTTGCGTCCGTAGGGGTGCTGGTCCATCCGCAGAAGGAGTGCCGCCAGGAAGCGGCTGGTGAGGCGATTGGCCCGGTCCAGGCCGCTGCCGTCCGCCACCCTGACCCCCTGCATGGGCAACCCCTGCTGGCCGAGCCACAGGGTCTCGCGCTGCTGGGCCTGAGCGAGGTTCCAGGTGCCGGCTGCCTGGCGCAGCAGCACCTCAGCGGTGAAGTTGTGACTCTCGGTGTTGGCCAGACTGAGCAGGCTGTGCATCGGTGCGGAGGACTCCTGGTGGAGCAGCACCGCCTCGGGGGGGAGGGCCGTGGTCGCCGACACCATGCGCACCTGCACCTTCCCGCCCTGCTGATCCACGGACTTCTGAATCAGCGCCTGAAGCCTCGACGGAGGGTTCATCACCGCGTCGTTGATCGCGTTGCTGGTCACCGCCAGACGGGTGATCGGCGCGCCATAGGCGTAATAGCGGTCATCCGGATGCCAACCCTGGGGCCACCAGGCCTGCTTCGGCTCCTCCGCCAGCTCGAGGGTCACCAGGGAGGGCGTGCTCCCGGTGGAACCACCGGAGCCGAGGGCGAGCTTGGCGAGGCGCTGCAGCTGGGGCAGGGCCAGATCCGGGTCACCTTCTCCGGTGAGGCGGAGACTGCCGTCCGGCAGCCGCCAGAGCCGGGTGGCCAGGCGGTAGTCGGGGCCCAGACGGTCGAGGGCGTAGGCGGTGCTGACCAGTTTCTGGTTGGAGGCCGGCACCCGTGGCCGTGTGCCGTTGACATCGGCCAGCAGGCGCCCGCGGGAATCGGCGATGCTGACGCTCCAGACGGCCGTCTCCCCGCCCAGCACGGCCTGCAGGCGCTGCTGGAGAGCCGGACAGCTCACCTGGCTCTGCAGCTGGGGGAAACCGATCGGCGGCGGGCTCGGGGGAGGCACGGCCAGGGGTGCCGCCTCCAGCTCCAGGCTGGTGATGGCTGGACGCTGCTGGGCCTGGGCCGGCAGCAGCGTGAGGTTCAGCGGCAGCAGCGTGGCCGCGAGCAGCAGGGGATGGGGAACACCGCGCATCAGATCAACCTCCCTGAACCGCGATGCCGGTGACGTTGCCGGTGACCCGGTAGCCCTCGCCCTCGATCTCGATCGGGCTCCCGACCTTGACGCTCTGGCTGCCGAACACCACTCCGCCACTGCCCTTGAGCCCCTGGGCCTCGAGCACGAAGCGGGCATCGAGGTTGCTGAAGTCCTTGCCGCTGGGATCCACGGCGGTCACCACCGAGCCATCGGGCTGCACGGCCACCAGGCGCCGCTGCAGGGGGCGGATCTCCCGGATCGAGACCGTGCCATGGGGCTGGTTGCGGATCACGATCGCCACCTTGCCCTCCTGGCGGGCAGCGGCGACGAGAGCCTCAGGATCGGCCACCGGCACACCGCGCACATCCACGAGCACGGTCACCGGCACCAGGCCACCCGTGGCCTGGGCGACAGCCCCCGAGAGCTTGGGGCTCCAGATCACGCCGGCCGCCGCAAGCAGCACGGCGGCAGCGGCGCCGAGGTCCACCAGGCTCCAGCGGCGTGCTTGGGCGGCAGGAGTCTCGGGAGCCATTCGGAGCAAGCGGCGTCGGGCGCACTTTACGGAGAGTGCCCAGGCTTGCCCAGACCACCTCAGTGGCGCAGGCCCTCCAGGAAGCTGTCGAGGGCCTGGAGGTTGCCGGCCATCCCGCCGCCAGCCTCGCCGGCCAGGGCCACGGCACGCTGCTCCCCGTCGGGCTTCTGCTCGAACGTGCCCACCAGCCGATGGCCATCGGCATCGCGCCGGTACAACTGCCAGGGTCCCGGAAAGGCGCGCCGCAGGGCGCCTTCGGCCAAGGGCATCACGGCATAGGCGCTCTGCCAGCCGGACAGGAAGCCGCGGCGGCGCTCGCGGGCCACACTGCCGATGCCCACCGCCGCATCCTCGAGGCTGCCGTTGAGCATCACCACGGCACCGCGATGCAGGGCGCAGACCTGCTCCACGTCGTCGTAATCGGCGGGGGCGGGGGCCACGAGCACCAGGACCCCCTCGCTGCCTCCGTCAGCCTGCTGCAGCCGCATCTGGTCGCGCAGGCTGGCCAGCTGGGGGGCGAAGTCGGGTCCGTCCCGCTTGGCCAGGGCCGTGGCACCCGCATCGGCAAACAGCATGCGCAGGCCCGGTTGAGCTCCGCCCAGCCCGGCCAGGAAGCGCAGGGCAACGGGCAGCAGACGCAGCCCTTGGAAGCGAAACTCCACCGTCCAGAGTCCCTTGGGGGTGGCCGCCAGGGCCGCCTGGATGGCCTCGAGGGCTTCGGCCTCCGCCGTGCGCAGATCAGCAGGAAGCATCGGATCACCAGGTCCTGGGGCGACCTTAACGACTGCTCGCTCGTCCATCGGCCTGTGCCAGGGCCGCACGGGAGCGCATCAGCGCCTCGGGCACGCTCTCCAGGTCGGCGGCCTGCAACCAGGGCCCCAGGCTGAGGCGCAGGCCACTGGCGGCTTCGGCCTGCGTGAGGCCCATCGCCTGCAGAACCGGGCTGGGGGCGGGGCCGCCACCGGAACTGCAGGCCGAGCCACTGCTCGCCGCCACCCCCTGCCGCCACAGCATCGGCACCAGCCGGCGGCCGGAGAGGGGGGCACCCGCGGTGTCGGAGATCAGCAGGCTGATGTGATGGGGAAGGCGGTCGTCCGAGGCGGCTGGCCCGCCGAGAGGATCCGGGCCACTGAGCCGCAGGCCGGGCAGGTCGAGCAGCCGGCGCAGCAGCCCATCCCTGAGCGCGGCCACCGGATCGGTGCCGCCATGGGCCGCAAGGCGGGCGTCGCAGAGTTCCAGGGCCCGGGCGAAGCCGGCCACCAGCGCCACGGCCTCCGTCCCCCCCCGGCGGCCGCCCTCCTGGCCACCACCGCCGATCAGGGGCACGAAGGGGAGATCGGGGCGCACCAGCAGTGCTCCCACGCCGCGCGGCCCCTGCAGCTTGTGGGCCGCACAGCTGAGCAGATCGATCGGCAGCCGGTTGAACGCCACGCCGCGGTGACCGACCACCTGCACCGCATCCACATGCAGCGCCACGCCGGCCTGACGGCAGCGGCGACCAATCGCCTCGATCGGCTGCACCGTGCCCACCTCGCTCTGCCCCCAGATCACCGACACCAGGCGCGTCGGGGGCTCCAGCAGGGACTCGAGGGCCGTCAGATCGATCCGGCCCAACCGATCCACCGGCAGCACGGCCACCTGCCAGCCGCGCCGCTCCAGGGCAGCCGCGGCAGCCAGGGTGGCGGGATGCTCCACCGCCGAGATCAGCAGACGGCCACTGGGAAGAGGAGCGGCGGCCCCCAGCAGGGCCGTGTGGATCGACTCGGTGCCCCCCGAGGTGAACACCAGGGCCTCCGGATCGCAGCCGAGGCTGCTGGCGATGCCCAGCCGGCTGCGCTCGAGCAACTCGGCGGCGGCGAGGCCGAAGCCATGCAGGCTGGAGGGATTGGCCCAGGCGGTGGCGGCGGCCGACGCCATGGCCTCCAGCACCGCTGCCGCGGGCGGCGTGGTCGCACAGGCGTCGAGGTACAGCGGGCCGTGGCCGGAAGCGGCGGTCGTCACGCCCGACGGCTCAGCCCGGCCGACCCGTGTCCCGCTCGAAACGGGCCCGGGTGCGGCTCTCGAGCGAGCTGGTCGCCAGGTTCACCAGATCATCGAGGGAGCTGCTGCTGAGCAGGGCCTCCACCCGGGCTCGCGCCGCGGCAGAAGGGCAGGCCTCGGGACGGATGCAGCCCTGCACACACACGGTGGCGCAGTCGACGGGCGGCGGCGCCGGTGTGGCCTCCTCCGCGAGGCCGGCCTTGGCGGGCTCAGCCGTGAAGGGCTCAGCGGTGGCGGGCGTGAAGGGCAGATCCTGAGAAGCGTCAGGACCGGAGGTCTCGGGGGCCTCCCCCCACAGCGAGGGCGCCAGCACCGCGTCGAACACGGCCTCGGCCGGCCCGGTCATCATCACGTGATCGGTGGCGCCGTCCCAGGCGATCCACAGGGGGCCACCCGGCAGATCGACCCGGGCCTCCCGTTCGGCGAGGCCGAGGCGATGGCAGACCACGAGCGTGGCGCACGCCCCCGTGCCGCAGGCCAGGGTCGGGCCCGCGCCGCGCTCCCACACCCGCATCACCAGATGGCCCGGGTCGAGCACCTGCACGAAATGCACATTGGTGCGGGCCGGGAACGCGGCATCCACCTCGAGGGCCGCACCGAAGCGCTCGAGATCCACCGCGTCCACATCCTCCACGGGGATCACCACATGGGGATTGCCCATCCCGGCCGCCCCCACCAGGAAGGAGGCACCGCAAGCCTCCAGCTGCCCCTGCGGGATCCCGGCGTCGCCGATCGGCAGGGTGGTCGGAACCGCCGCAGGCTCCAGGAACGGCGCGCCCATGTCGACACGGATGGTGCCGTCGTCCTGCAGCTCGGGCACGATCCGCCCGGCCAGGGTTTCGATCTGCCAGCAGCGCCCCGGGGCATCACCATCGCTGTCGGCGAGGAAGCGGGCCAGACAGCGGATGCCGTTGCCGCACATCTCGGGCTCGGTGCCATCGGCATTGAAGATCCGCATCCGCAACTCACCGCCCTCGCGGGGAGGCACGGCCAGGATCACGCCGTCGGCGCCGATGCCGAAACGACGGTCACACAGCCGCTGGATCCGTTCGGGGGTGAGGCCGAAGCACTCCTCGCTGGCGGCGGCGTCGCGACCGTCGACCAGCAGAAAGTCATTGCCCAGACCTTGATATTTGCTGTACTGCAGCACGATGGGGCAACCTCAGCCTGGAGCGAATCCTATGCAGAGCTTCCTCGATCACAAGCCGACGACGCTGGATACGGCCCAGCCCAGCGTGCGCCACATCCAGAACCTGATCCGCCGCAAGCAGGCGGTGGGAATCCAGGTGGTCGGAGGCGGTGAACTGGAGGGGGTGATCCAGTGGCAGGACGTCTATTACATCGGGCTGCGCCAGGGCGAAGAACCCAACAGCGAACGCCCCCTCACCCTGATCAACCGGGAGCAGGTGAGCGTGATCCGCTGCCTGGGCTGAACGCGCCTGTGGCACCATCACAGATCCGAGTCCTGGCCTGACGTGAGCGAGAGCAGCCGCTACCAACCGCAGGCCATCGAAGAGCGCTGGCAGCGCCACTGGGACCAGCAGCAGCTGCACCGCACCCCCAGCGGCGGCACCGGTGACAGCGGCGGCAGCGCCGACAGCGGCGACCCGAAGCCGTTCATGGCCCTCTCGATGTTCCCCTACCCCTCGGGGAACCTGCACATGGGCCACGTGCGCAACTACGTGATCACCGACGTGATCGCCAGGGTGCAGCGGATGCGCGGTCACCGGGTGCTGCACCCGATGGGCTGGGATGCCTTCGGGCTGCCGGCCGAGAACGCCGCGATCGAGCGGGGGGTGGACCCCGCCGACTGGACCGACCGCAACATCGCCGCGATGCGGCAGCAGCTGCAACGGCTCGGACTCTCGATCGACTGGGACCGAGAGGTGGCCACCTGTCACGCCGATTACTACCGCTGGACCCAGTGGCTGTTTCTGCAGTTCCTGGAGGCCGGCCTGGCTTACCAGAAGGACGCCACCGTCAACTGGGATCCGGTGGATCAGACGGTGCTCGCCAATGAGCAGGTGGACAGTGAGGGGCGCTCCTGGCGCTCCGGAGCCCTGGTGGAGAAACGCAAGCTGCGCCAGTGGTTCCTCAAGATCACGGCCTATGCCGACCAGCTGCTCGACGACCTGCCGACCCTGGAGGGCTGGCCCGAGCGGGTCCGCACGATGCAGGCGAACTGGATCGGCCGCAGCACCGGCGCCGAACTCAGCTTCGCCGTCGTCGATGGCGAGGGCCAGGAGAGTGGAGAGCGGATCACCGTGTTCACCACCCGGCCCGACACCCTCTACGGGGTGAGCTACCTGGTGCTGGCACCCGAGCATCCCCTGGTGGCCACGCTCACCCAAGCGGAGCAGCAGCTCGCGGTGGAGGCCTTCTGCGACCTGGTGAGCCGCCAGAGCGAGCAGGAACGCACTGCCGAAGACAAGCCCAAGCGCGGCGTGCCGATCGGCGCCCGCGTGCGCCACCCCCTCAGCGGCGAACTGATCCCGCTGTGGATCGCCGACTATGTGCTGGCCGACTACGGCACCGGTGCGGTGATGGGGGTGCCGGCCCACGACCAGCGCGATTTCGTCTTTGCCCGCCAGTACGGACTGCCGGTGCGGCAGGTGATCATCCCCGAGGGCAGTGACGAGCGCGCCTACGAAGGTGGGGCCTGGACGGAGCCCGGGGTGATGATCCACTCCGGGCCCTTCGATGGGCTGGCCAGCGGCGAGGCGAAGCAGGCGATCACCCGGACGGCGGCGGAGCAGGGCTGGGGGTGGCAGAAGGTTCAGTACCGCCTGCGCGACTGGCTGATCTCCCGCCAGCGCTACTGGGGGTGTCCGATCCCGGTGATTCACTGTCCCAGCTGCGGAGTGGTGCCCGTGCCGGCCGATCAGCTGCCGGTGGAACTGCCCCGCCGTGCGGCCATCAGCGCCCGAGGCGGCTCCCCCCTGGCCCAGCTGGAGAGCTGGTGGCAGGTCGCCTGCCCGAGCTGCGGCCAGGCCGCCCGGCGGGAGACGGACACCATGGACACGTTCATGTGCTCCAGCTGGTACTACCTCCGCTACAGCGACCCCCACAACGACGCCCTGCCCTTCCGCCGTGAGGCGGTCGACGACTGGTTGCCGGTGGACCAGTACGTGGGTGGGATCGAGCACGCCATCCTGCACCTGCTCTATGCCCGCTTCTTCACCAAGGTGCTGCGGGACAGGGGCCTGCTCGGTTTCTCCGAACCCTTCACCCGTCTGCTCACCCAGGGGATGGTGCAGGGAATCACCTACAAGAACCCGGTCAGTGGCAAGTACATCGCCCCGGCCGATGTGGCCGACCCCACCGACCCCCGCGACCCGACGACCGGCGAGGTGCTGGAGGTGTTCTACGAAAAGATGTCGAAGTCGAAGTACAACGGCGTCGACCCGTCCGTGGTGATCGACCGCTACGGGGCGGACACGGCACGGATGTTCATCCTGTTCAAGGCACCTCCGGAGAAGGATCTGGAGTGGGACGACGCCGATGTGGAAGGGCAGTTCCGCTTCCTGCAGCGCCTGTGGCGCCTGGTGGACGGGGCCCGCGCCCGGGGCCTGAGGCTCGATGGCGACGGGACGGCAGCCCCGGGGGAGAACCCGGCGGCCGTGTCGATCGATGCCGCGGCGCTCAACCCCGGCGCCAGGGAGCTGCGCCGGGCGGTGCACACCGCCATCGCCGCGGTGAGTGACGACCTCGACGGCGACTTTCAGTTCAACACCGCGGTCTCGGAGCTGATGAAGCTCAGCAACGCCATGACCGAGCACCTCGAAGCCGCCCCAGAGCCGGTGGCCCGGGAGGCGCTGCGCACCCTGCTGCTGCTGCTCGCGCCCTTCGCGCCCCACCTGGCCGAGGAGCTCTGGGCCATGCTCGGCGCTGGCAGCGGCGCCGCTGCCAGCATCCATCTGCAGAGCTGGCCCCGCGCCGATGCCCAGGCGCTGCTGCGCGACACGATTCCCCTGGTGATCCAGATCAAGGGCAAGGTGCGCGGCAACCTGGACGTGCCGGCCGATGCCGACAAGGCCACCCTCGAGCGGATCGCCCTCGACAGCGAGATCGCCGCCAAGTGGCTGGAGGGGAAGGCCCCAAGCCGCGTGATCGTGGTGCCCGGCAAGCTCGTGAACCTGGTGCCATGAGCAGCGGGGCCGACGAGGTGGTGGGAGCGGGCCTGCTGGCGAGCTGGCAGTTCTGGGCGGTGCTGGCGGCGGCTAGTGCCGCCCTCACCTCCCTGCTGGCCAAGCTCGGCCTGGCCGGTCTGGAGCCCAACCTCGCCACCTTTCTGCGCACCCTGGTGGTGGTGATCGCTCTGGCGGTGGGGTTGCTGGCCACCGGCCAGCTGCAGGGACAGGCGCTGGGCAGCCTGCCCAGGGGGAGCCTGGTGGCCCTTGGACTCTCCGGCCTGGCGACGGCCGTCTCCTGGCTCTGCTACTTCCGGGCCCTGGAACTGGGTCCGGTCTCCCGCGTCGCCCCGATCGACAAACTCAGTGTGGTGCTCGTGGCCCTGCTGGGCGTTCTGGTGCTGGGGGAGCAGCTGAGTGGGCGGAGCTGGCTGGGGATCGCCCTGATCGCCCTCGGAGGGGTGCTGGTCGCCCTGCCCTAGGGCCCCGGATCACTCGGCCATCGAACCCCCACGGGGGATGACGCGGCGGAAGGTGAGGTTGATCCGGGCGTCGCGGATCCGGCGGCGCGGCGGCAGCTGGTGCTGCCAGTGGCGCTGGCTGGGGGGATCCATCACGAGCAGATCGCCACGGCCGAGCTCGAGGCTCAGCGCGCCCAGGGGGCCTGCGTCGCTGTTCGGAGTCGGGGCCGGGGTTGGGGTCGGGGCCGGCCGGGTGCGGGGCCGCAGCCGGAAACAGCGGCTGGCCCCCAGGCTCAGGGAGGCGATCGGGGCGGTGGGGTCCAGGCTGGGCTCCGCATCGGCATGCCAGCCCATGTGGTCGTGGCCGTCGCGGTAGAGGTTGAGCAGCACGTTGGTGAAGCCCGGGGCCGCGTCGCTGGGCTGGGTGGGGTCCCGGGGGTACAGCAGGGCCTCGACCCGCCGGCGCAGCTCCTCGACCGCGGAGCTCCAGGGCTCGAGGGGATTGGCCACGCCGCTGTAGCTGTAGTGGCAGCCGGGGTCACCCATCGCCGCGGTGAGCCGCGGCAGCGGATGGCGGCGGCCATGCAGGACGATCCACTCCTGCTTCCAGGGCACCTCGATCAGCAGCCGCTCCAGCCAGAGATCGGCATCGTCGAGCCAGGCCGGCCAGTGGCGCAGCACCAGGCCGGGGCGCTCCAGCCGCAACGGCTGACCGGCGGGTGGGCCCAGAAGGCTCAGCTGCTGCCGCGAGGCCATCATCCGACGGGCTTCAGGGCGCCCGAGGCGGTGCGGTGCAGCTGGCTGGCATAGGGACCGCGCCCATCCAGACAGGCACTGCCGCAATGGCAGCCCAGGCTGATCGCCGCAGGCACGCCCCAGCCGGCCGCCAGGCCCGCGGTGACCCCAGCGGCGAAGGAGTCCCCGGCCCCGTAGGCATCGAGGGCGGGACGATGGCGCAGTGGCGCGGCAAAGGGTCCGAACGGCCAGGATTCCCCTCCCGCCGCCCCCGCCGTGGCGATCCGCAGGGCAGGCTCGGGCTGCAGGGCGCCAGCCTCGACCCGCTCCGCCGGATCCAGAGCACTGCCGATCAGGGCATCGAGGCGCACGCCGGCCTGGCGCAGCACGGGCAGGCGCACCCGCGGTGTGGCGGCCAGCAGCCGGGCCCTGCGGGCGTGCTGGAGAGCCATGGGATCGGCCGCGGTCACGAACACCCCGTCACAGGCCGTGAGGCTCGACCAGGGCAGGGGATCCTCACCGCCGGGGTTGAGCCGCTCGCCGATCACCGTGATCGTGCGCTCACCCGAACTGTCCACGAAGGTGACCCCCCTTCGGGTGGGCCTGTCGCGCCAGGCCACATGCAGCTCCAGCCCCAGGGCCTCGAGGTCCGCCGCCGCCCGCTCCCCGACGGCATCGCGCCCCAGGGCGGTGAAGAAGGCCACCGGGGAGCCGGTGAGGCGGGCGAGCTGGACGGCGACGACCGCACCGCCGCCGGCAGCCACCTCCAGGCAGCTGCGGGCCGTCTGAATCTCCCCGGCCTCCGGCAGACGGTCCACCGCCAGGAAGGTGACCACCTCGACGTGGCCCACCACCGCCAGCCGCAGCGGCGGCAGGGGGGGCAGCTGGGCCAGGGGCAGCGGTGCGCGGCAGGGCATCGGGACAGGGCGGGGGGATGGGAACAGCCCCACAGCCCCCCCCGCCAGAATGGCCGTTCCCTCGGGCCTGCCGTGCGCCTGCTGCACACGTCCGACTGGCACCTCGGCCGCAGCTTCCACGGCCATTCCCTGCTGGAGGCCCAGGCGGAGGCCATGGAGCGGCTGGTGGAGCTGAGCCGGGATGCCGAGGCGGACCTGGTCGTGATCGCCGGTGATCTCTACGACCGGGCGATCCCGCCCGCGGAGGCGGTGCGGCTGTTCACCGACACCATCGCCCGACTGCGCCAGAGCGGCACCGCGGTGGTGGCGATCGCCGGCAACCACGACTCCCATGTGCGGGTGTCGGTGTACGACGAACTGCTCTCGGCGCTGGAGGTCACGATCCGGGGCAGCTGGCGCCGCTCGGCCGAGCCGGTGCTGGTGGCGCCGCGGCGGGGGGGCTCCCCCGTGGCGGTGTACCCGCTTCCCTACCTCGAGCCCCTGCTCGACGGGCCGGGCCTCCAGCAGGCGACGGGGGCGGAGCCGCTCGGGCGCTGGCGCCACCAGGAAGTGACGAGCCTGGCCCTGGAGCGGATCCGCGCTGACCTGCAGCAGCGGGGCGGTGGCCGCTCGGTGCTGGTGGCCCATGCGTTCGTGGCCGGCGGCAGCAGCTCCGACTCGGAGCGGGAGCTGTCGGTGGGGAGTGTCGATGCGGTGCCGGTGGAGGCCTTCCGGGGCTTCGATTACGTCGCCCTGGGTCACCTGCATGGCTCCCAGCAGCTGGACGGTCCGCGGCTGGCCTATTCCGGCACGCCGCTGGCCTACTCCTTCTCGGAGGAGCGGCACGTGAAGTCGGTGAGGCTGGTGGAGCTGGCCGAGGACGGTGGACTGCGGGTCGAGGTGGTGCCCCTGGGGGTCGGGCGCCCCCTGCGCAGCCTCAGCGGCCGCTTCGAGGCCCTTCTGGCCGATCCTGAACTGGAGACGGCCCGCCAGGCCTGGGTGCGGGTGGAACTGACGGATGAGCTGCTGCCCCTGCAGGCGATGGCGCGGCTGCGGGTCCGGTTCCCCCACATCGTGGAGCTGCGGCACCGTCGCCCGGAGGGGACCCCCGCCTCGGCCAGTGGCCGCACGCTCAGCATCCGCAGCGCCCGGGGGCCTCTGGAGCGGAGCCTGGCCTTCTACGCCGACCAGCAGGGTCGCCCGCCCCTGCCCGCCGAAGCCGAGCTGCTGCGCCAGGCCCTGGCGGCGGCCGGCCGAAGGGATGGCGGGGAGGCCCCTGGGGATCGGCAGCACCCCACTGGGCAGGAGGCGACGGAACGATGAGGCCGCATCTGCTGGAGATCGAGGCCTTCGGGCCCTATGCCGAAGCGGTCCGTGTGCCCTTCGACAACCTCGCCCGCGATGGGCTGTTCCTGATCCACGGCAGCACGGGATCGGGCAAGACCTACCTGCTCGATGCGCTCTGCTTCGCCCTCTACGGCGAGGTCTCCGGTGAGCGCAGCGTCAAGGGTCTGCGCTCCGACCATGCCCCAGCCGGGGCCGTCCCCCGGGTGGCGCTCGAATTCTCGGCGGCCGACGGCCGCTGGCGGGTGGAGCGGCAGCCGGCCCACGAGGCGCCGAAGGCCCGCGGCAGCGGCACCACCTCCCGACCGGCGAAGGCGGCCCTCTGGCGGCTGGTGGGGGAGGGCCGCGAGCCGGTGGCGGGCAATGTGACGGAGGTCAGCCGGGAGATCACCCGGCTGGTGGGTCTCGATGCAGCCCAGTTCCGCCAGGTGATCCTGCTGCCCCAGGGGCGCTTCGCCGAGGTGCTGCGGGCCCGGGACGAGGAGCGCGAAGCCCTGCTCAAGACCCTCTTCGACACCACGCTCTACGAGCGCGCCATGGGCTGGCTGGAGGATCAGGCCCGCCAGGCCCGGGTTGGCCTGGCCGAGCAGCGCCGCTGCCTGGCGACATGGCGCGAGCAGGTGTGGCAGGCGTGGGAACCCTGGTCGGAGCCTGACGCCTCGATCCGGGCGGACGCGGCACCGCAGCCGGACGGCCCTGAGCTGGATCAGGCCGCTCTCGAGGCCCTCGGGGCGGCCATCGCCACCCAGGAGGCCACGGCACGATCGGACCATGAAGTCGCCGTGCGCCGGTTCGAACAGGCCCAGGCCGACCTGCAGGCCTGCCTGACGCTCACCGAACGGTGGGACCGCCGCCAGGGCGCCCGCCAGCGGCTGCAGGAGCTCGAGCGGCAGGACGCCGCGATCGCCCAGCTGCGGCTGAGGCTGGACCTGGCGGAGCGGGCGGAGCAGCTGCGGCCCAGCCTCAGGGCCATCAGCGAAGCCCGGGAAGCCCGCAACAGGGCGGAGCAGGCCTGCCAGGCTTCGCTGAGCGTCGCGCGGCATCGGCGGGACGGGGGCCAGGGGCTGCCGGACGTCGTGGTGGCCATGGACCTGCTCCAGCCGCCGGACGCGGGGGCACTCACGACGGCCCTCACCAGCCTGGCTGCCCGGCGAGGGGAGCTGAAACGCCTGGTGGGCCTGAGCCAGGAAGCGCGGGAGGCCCACACCGCCCAGCGCCAGGCCGCCGCGGCGGTCGAGGAAGGCACCGCCCGCATCAGCCGGGGGCTGGCCCTGGTGGCCGCGCACCAGGAGCGGCGCAGCCAGCTCGAACCGCGGATCCTGGCCGCCCGTTCCTGCCGCGACGCCCTCACCGGCCTGGCCCAGGCCGCCGCGCAGGCCCGGGCCCGGACCGGCCTGCTGGAGCAGCTCGAGGCCGCCCAGCGGCAGGCCGTGCAGGCCACGGCCGCGGCGCTGTCGGTCGAGGAGCGGCAACAACGGGCCCGCCGCCACCAGCTCGATCTGCGGGAACGCCAGCTGGCCGGCATGGTCGCCCGACTGGCCGCCGGTCTGCAGAGCGGTGTGCCGTGCCCGGTCTGCGGCTCCAGGACACACCCGCAGCCAGCCACCGCCGGAAAGGGGGCGGGTGCGGGGCAGGCTGTTGGCGAACACAGTCTCGACGGATCGGCCCCTGACGGGGACGCCCTTGACGGATCGGCCCTTGACGGGACGGTCGTCGACGACCAGGCCGTGGCGGCCGCGGAGCAGGACCTGGAGGCCGCCGCCCGCGCCCTGGCCGAGGCCCGGGGCGAGCAGGCACGCTGCCTGGCGCGGCGCCAGAGCCTCGAGGAGCAGGTGGGCCCTCTGGAGCCCGATCTCGCCGGGGCCCAGCGGAGCGCCCAGGCGGCGGCCGCCGCCGCCGAGAACGAGCTGGCGGCCGCCCGCCGGCAGGCGGAGGCCCTGCCCGAGCTGGAGCTGGACGATCAGAAGCTGGGGCAGGAGCTGCTGACCTACGAGAAACGTCTGGAGCAGCTGCGCCTCGATGGGGCCAGGGACCGGGAGCGGGCCCGCAGTGAAGCGGAGCGGGCCCGGGGCCTGCAGGAGCGTCTGACGGCCGAGCTCGGCGAGGGGCAGGATCCCAGCCGCCTGCTCGAGGACGCCACGGAGCTGGCCCGGGCCCTGGACCATCTGGCCCGGGCCAGCCAGGCCTGGCACGGAGCAGTCAGCCGCGAGCAGGAGGCTGGGCGGCGCCTCGCCGAGGATCTCCTCAGCGCCGGCTTCAGCGATCGGGCCACCCTGGAGCAGGCTCTGGCCGAGCCGGACCAGCGGGCGGGGTGGCAGGCGGAGATCCAGCGCCACGCTGAGGAACGGCTGCGGCAGCAAGGGGTGCTGGCCTCGCTGGAGCTGCAGGATGTGCCGCAGGAGCGTCCCGATCCCGCGGCGGCCTACGAGGCCCGCGCGCAGGCCGATGCGCGCCGCGAGGCCGCCCTGGAGCGCCTCACCCGGGCGGCTGGCGCTCGCCAGACGATCTCGGCCCTGGTGGAACGCCACCGCCAGGGTGAGCAGCAGCTGCGCGGGCTGCAGACCACGGCCGACCTGATCAACGCCGTGGCGGACCGCTGCTGGGGACGCAGCCAGCCCCACATCTCCCTGCAGCGCTGGATTCTCTCCGCCTACCTGGAGGAGATCTGCGGCTACGCCAACCAGCGCCTCGCCCTGATGAGCGGCGGCCGCTACGACCTGCGTCTCTCGGACGACTCGGGTCAGCGGCGCGGCAGCAAGGCCGGCCTGGGTCTGAGGGTGCTGGATGCGTTCACCGGGGAGGAGCGCGAGGTCTCCAGCCTCTCCGGCGGGGAGACCTTCCAGGCCTCCCTGGCCCTCGCCCTGGGGGTCGCCGACACGGTGCAGGCCCACAGCGGCGGGGTGCGCCTGGAGGCCCTGTTCATCGATGAGGGGTTCGGCAGCCTGGACGCCGACAGCCTGCAGCTGGCGATGGATGAACTCGACCGGCTGCGCGAGGGCGGTCGCATGATCGGGCTGATCAGCCACGTCGGCACGTTGCGGGAGAGGATCCGCAGCGGCATCGCGGTGGTCGCCACCGAGCGGGGCTCGCAGCTGGACATCGGCATCCTGGAGGGACCATGAGCAACGCGAGCTGGAGCGCCTTGGGACGGCGCCGTTGGCTGACCGGCCTGCTGGCCATGGCCGTCGTGCTGCTGACGGGACTGCCCCAGCTCCTGGGCCCGCTCCTGGCCGAGCCAGGCCGGCGGGGAACCCCGACCGACCCCCTGCCCGTGAGCAGCGAGGCCCTGGCGCGCCGCTCGCCCTACAGCCAGCCGGGCGCCTATCCCCTCGACCGACGCCCCTCACCGCTCCTGTACCGACCCCACGCCGCGTGGATGGGTCGGTTGATCCTGCCGACCCCCGCCGAGACCGCCAGCCGCGGCGGCGACTGGGTCTGGGTGGAGCTGGAGCAGACCCCCGCCGGACAACAGCAGCTGCGCGGACGGCGGCTGCGGCTCACCTGGGCCGAACATCCCGAGCTCCAGGCCCTGGTGGCGGCCGTCACCACGGACATCCATCTGGGCGCCTCGGCCCGCCAGGCGGCAGCAGCGGCCAACGTGGTGCCGACACGCCTCGATGGTCGCAAGGCGGTGGGGCCCCTGCAGTCGCTGGCCGGGGCACGACCGGTGGACGACCTGACCGTGCAGCTGGAGGAGGTGAGCCTGGAGGGCGACACCCTGCGCATCGGCCGGCCGCCGGTGCAGACCAGCGGCCGCTGGATGGCCCTGGCCACCGTGGTGGCTGCGGTGCCGACCCCAGATGATCCCGACCGCGTGCTGGTGCGCCACTTCGACCCGGCCAGCGGGGGCTTCGACGGACCGGAGGAGCGCATCCGCATTCCCCGCCTGCCCCCCGACCGGTTCGGCCGGTTGATGCTGGATCCCACAGGTCTGGCCGGCTCCCCGCTGAACGCCCAGGGATGGCTGCTCTATGGCTCACCCACGGCCGATGGGGTGTTCACCGTGCAGGCGATCCAGCCCCGCGCCCTGTTGAGCCTCACCCCGCAGCGGGTGGTGCGGGGCACCAGTGCCGCTCTGGCGGTGATCAACCGGGAGACCTGGTCAGCGGCCACGTTGCGACGGGGCAGTCTCCAGTCCATCGCCGTGCTCCCCGACAGCGTGGACCCGCCGGCATCGGGGTCCCGCCCGCCGGGCGCCCCAGAGGGGCCGCCCCTGGCCGCCGTCGGGCAGCGGGCCCTGCTGGTGCACAGCTTCGGCGGAATCGGGGGAGCCGATGGGGAGCCCACCCCGGGCTGGACCGTGACGGGCCACTTCGCCTTCGGCGAGGCACGGGTGGTGCGCGATCCGTTCAGCGGCGATCCCCGGCTGGATCTCCGCTACCACCAGATCTACGCCAACAATCCGAACGGCATCGTGGCGGGCAGCCAGGACTGGAGCGCCTACGCCGGCAACCTCCAGCGGGGCTGGGTCGGCACCCGACCGATCGCCGATGTGCTGGTGCCCCTCGATGGCCCCCTGCTGGATGTGCTCGCGGTCCAGAGCGAGATCCTCAGCGCCCGTTACCGCTCCGGGGACGGGACCGGGGTGGCCCTGGTGACGCCGGCCACCTCCTGCGTGCAGGACTCCAGCCAGGCCCTCTGGATCGCCCTCGATCTGCTGCGCCGGCAGGGGAGCCTGGCCGCCGATCAGCCACCTGGGGAACGGAGCCGCCGTGAGCGGCTCGGCGAGGCCCTCAACAGCCTGCTCACCCCCTTCGGCATGGTGCGTCAGGACTGGCGCCACAATGCCGGCGTCACTGCCAGCGCCGGCACCGGACGCCAGGAAGGCGCCGCCAGCGCGACGTTCCAGACCAGCCAGCGGGCGCAGGACGTGCTGCTGAGCTGGCGCTCCATGCTCCCCCGCCGGGCCCATGACGGCATGGCCACGGTGTTCGTGCGGGGAGGACTGCCGATCTGGATCCTGCGCACCAATCAGATCCCGGGCAAGGACGACACCCTCGCACCTCTGGCCCCCACCAGCCTGCTCGGCCAGCTGCCCGTGGTCGGCACCCTGCTCCAGCGGCTGGGGGATGCCCTCTTCCCGCCAATCCTGGGTCCACCGCTGAGCTGGTCCCTGCTGGTGCTGGGGTTGTATGCGGCCGTGGCCCTGCCGCTCGGCTTTCGCAGCGGCTTTCTGCAGGGCCCCTGGCGCTGGGGGCCGTGGCGGCTGACGCTGCGGCGTGCCGCCGGGCTGCTGCTGATGCCGGCCCTGGTGGAGGAGCTGGTCTTCCGGGTGCTGCTGCTGCCCCACCCGCTCGAAGGGGTGGGCGGCGGCGCCATGGCGGCCTGGGGGGCGCTGAGCGTGGGTCTGTTCGTGGCCTACCACCCGCTGGCGGCAAGGTTCTGGTATCCCCAGGGGTGGGCGGTGTTCCATGACCCGCGCTTTCTGCTGCAGTGCACCCTGCTCGGCAGCGCCTGCGTGCTGGAGTACGTCCTCAGCGGTTCCCTGTGGTCCGCAGTGCTGCTCCACTGGCTGGCTGTGGTCATCTGGCTGGAGCCCCTGCAAGGCAGGCGGTGCCTGGGGAGCGGGCGGGAAAGGGTCAGCTGGCGCCCCTGATCGCTGACGCCCCTGATCAGGGAATCTCGATCTCGACGAATTCCACCAGCCCCTCCCGCAGCAGCACCTCGGCAATGGCCGGAGCGGCGGCGACCTGCTGGATCCGCTGGGTCACCCGGTTGAGGGCCTGCTGGGGATCAGTTCCGAGGGGCAGCGTCGCCAGCACATCGGGAAGGGCCAGCTGGCCGATCGCGATCACCGGCTGACCGGCCACGATGCCGGCCTGCAGAAACTGGGTGAGCGTGAGAATCCCCACCGGGGAGGCCGTGCCCGTGGCCAGAGCCAGGTTGGTGAGCCGGGTGGCGATGGAGGTGCAGCGGTGGGAGACCGAGACCCCGCCCACCGGTCCGGAAAGCTGCGCGATCGGACGCAGTCCCGATCCCTTCAGGGGGGGAACCGACATCGGATTGAGCGCCAGATCAAAGCTCGGCCGGGGGATCAGGCCGAGGCCGACCAGATAGTTGCCGTCCTGCTGCACGCAGCCGAAGCCGTACACAGCCTCCTGGGATGTGGCGGCTTCGGCCGGCGCCGCCGGGCTGGGGGAAGCAGCCGCCAGCGCCATCAGGCCAGCTGCCGCAAGGGATCCAGCACGGGCAAGGCAGCAGGAGAGATGGGGTTGGCGGAGCATCGGAATGGGAACGGATGGGACCACGGTGGACGGCAGCACGGTGGAGGGTGGCGCCCCGGACACCAGCGGGGACAGGACGGAATCCTGGGGCCGTTGGCCCTGACCACCATTCAAGGTCTTCGGCCCTCACCAACGCCAATAGTCCGTTGCTTTGCCGATGGAAGCAAGAAAGGCTTCGGCATCCGGGCGCAGACGGTCGATCACCTGGCGGCGCAGCTCAGGGGGCCAGCGGGGTGAGGGCACGAGCGTCCGCCCCTTCTCCCCAGCCTTGTTGACCGCGGGCAGGCTGCCGTCGTCGAGCAGCTGTTCCGGCGCGACCGAGGCAGCACCGAGGAACGCGAGCAGCCTGGCCAGCTCATCAGCGGGATCGGCCAGAAGATCCTCAAAGGTCATGCAGTGAATCTGAGCCTCAGGGAAATGGGCCCGGTAATCGCTGATCCGGGCGTGGTAACTGGAGCATCCGATCAGCAGATTCGCGGCATGGCGGTTGGAGAGAAAGTCCTCGAAGGCCACGAAGTCCGGCTTGCGGCCCCGGAGATGGCGCCAATGGGAGACGAGACGATCGAGGGGATGGCCAACGACATAGACAATCCTGAGATCGGGGAGGTAGCGCTGCATCAGCGCAGGAGCACAGCGAAACTCAGGAAGCGCACTGGCGTACATCGTGCTGGCCTCCCCCCGCAGGGGATAGCCCCGGCCGGGGAGAAAGAGTTTGCGATACCACATCCACCCCTTGGCGTAATGCCGCCCGAAGAACTTCGGCTCCTTCGGGCGGCTGATGAAGATCTGGGGATGGCGGGGAAGAATGGTTGTGAGGGTCGTCGTGGCTGATTTGGCGGCCCCGATGATGATGAAATTGGGCAGGATGCGCCGCACCACGAGGGCCCTCTGCCGGTGCTGACCCTGCAGCCCCTCGGCCGTGGCCCGATGCAGGGGAGAAACCCTGACAGAGCCCAGCAGCTGCTGAGTCAGATCGAACACACCCGCTCCTCTGGAGGCTTCGGGCATCATCCCGTCACAGCAACGCTTCCCACCGTCAACGACCCTGAACAGCGGCTCGAGCCGGCAGCCAGTCGCCGGCCCGGGATCCTGAAAACAGGGGCCTGCCCAGCCTGGAGCGGGAATCGGGGCCCTGCGGCTGCGGCTGCGGCGGAGGTGAACCGCTGGCTCGGCGCCTCCGCCCGAGAATCTGGCGCAGGGCCTCCAGGCCCTCCAGCAGCCACACCAGGGCGATGGCCAGCAGCAGAACCCATTCCCTGCCCCCCAGGTCCCTGCTCCCGAAATCCCTGCCCCCGAAATCCCGGAGCTGGACTTCGGCAGTCGGCTGGTCGGTGCTCAGCTTGTCGTTGCTCAGCTGGTCGGTGCTCGTCGGGTCACTGGTCGTCGGGTCAGTCGGCTGGCGCAGCACCTGCAGGGCCACCGGGGTTTCCAGCGGAAGCCCCCAGGGAGCGGGGGGATGGCAGCGCCAGTAGGGGTCATGGCTGCGGGCCTGGAGACGTTCCGAGAGGGTGGGGATCATGACCCAGGCCGAACGGGCGCAACCAACCCACCTGTCCTACAGCGAATGTCGGCCATGGGTATGACGTCCTGCCCAGGGCACGGCGGGGCAGCGGCACGGCGGAGCGGCACGGCGGAGCGGCACGGCGGAGCGGCATGGCGGAGCGGCACGGCACCCCCGCGGCGGGGGCGTCAGGCCGAAGCAGCGAGGCGCTGACGCAGCAGGGGCAGCTCCTCGTCGATCAGGTCCCTGGCCTCGCGGAGATTGGCGACCTCGCCGAGCGACAGGCCGCTGGGGTGGGTGATCCGGAACGGGGCGACACGGCCGGCGTCGGCGCAGAGATCGACGCTGCAACCACGGTGACGCCAGGAAGCCAGGGCTGTGGGGTGATCCATCACAGACTCCCTCTCTTCTGAACGGTGGCTGCACTGAACTGGAACCTGACGGGGTTGGCAAGCGCCGGCCCGGTGGAAGGGCCAGGATGGCGCCCATCCGGGAGACCTTCATGCAAGCCAGCTGGAACGGTGCGGTGATCGCCAGCAGCGACGACATCGTGCGTGTGGAAGGGAACGCCTATTTCCCCGCCGAGGCCCTGAATCCGGCCTGCGTGCGCCCGTCGGATCACCGCACCGTCTGCGGTTGGAAGGGCGAGGCCCACTATTACGACGTGGTGGTCGACGGCCAGGTGAACGCCAATGCCGCCTGGTACTACCCCGAGCCGAAGCAGGCCGCCCGGGAGATCCAGGGGAGGGTGGCTTTCTGGAAAGGGGTCTCGGTGGCCTGAGCCCAGTGCCCAGTCCCGTGAGCGCCGCCCGACCGCGATGAACCTCCCGATGCTCGATGTCGACCTGCTGCGCTTCGAGCGGGGTGACCGCACGGCCCGGGAGGCCGTGGTCGATGGGGTGCGTCGCAGCCTGGCGACCGGATTCGTGTACACGAACCACGATCTACCGACAGCCCTGCTGGATGAGGCCTATGGACGACTGGAGCAGTTCTTCCGGCTGCCCCGCCCAGAAAAGGAGGCCTTCACCGTCGAGGCTGCCTGCGGCCAGACCGGGTACACCGGAACCCTGGTGGAGACGGCAGCCGGGGAGGGTCTGGCCGACTGGAAGGAAATGCTCAACTGGGCTGCGCCGCTGCCGGCCAGCCATCCGCTGCGACGGCGCTTCCCGCTTCTCTATCCCGAACCCCTCCTGCCCGAGGCCGCCGTGCCCGGGATCACCGCCGTGCTGGGGGCGTTCCACCGGGCGATCGCCGATCTGCAGCGCCGCTTTCTGCGGGTGATCGCCGTGGGGCTCGGCGTCCATGAGGACATCTTCGAGGCGATGGTGGCCGACGCCCCGACCCTCACCCGGGCGGTCCACTACCCCCCGATCATCCAGGCGCCCAGGGAGGGTCACGCCTGGGCAGCCCCCCACGCCGACATCAATCTGATCACCGCCCTGCCACGTGCCACCGCACCAGGCCTGCAGGTCCGGGTGGGCGAGGACTGGGTGGATGCCGTCCCGCCGGAAGGCCAGGTGGTGATCAACAGTGGACTGATGCTGGAACGGCTCAGCAACGGGCTGATCCCGAGTGGCTGGCACCGGGTGGTGGCCCCGCCTGGCAGCCAGCAGGCCCGGCTCAGCGTCGTGCAGTTCTGCCACCCGCGGCCCTCCACCCTGTTGCAGCCCTTCGCCAGCTGCTGCACAGCGCAGCACCCCCAGCGCTACGCCGGCCAGCTGGCCGCTGACGCCCTGGAGGAGGTGCTCTACCTGCTCAAGCTGGCGGGCTAGAAGCGGAGGATGCACACCCACGGGCAGGGAGGTTGGTGATGGCGTGCCCCAACTGCGGCAGCTGGTCCGTGAAGGCCGATCGAAGTCTGGGCGGCCGCTATGTCTGCGGACGCTGCGGCCGGCCGCTGGGCATGCAGGCCGAGCGGCGCCAGCGCCTGCCGCGTCGATCGGGCCGGGTGGGGCCTCCGCGGCGGTGGTGGCTGCTGCTGGGGCTGGTGGGGATCGCTGCCCTGCTCGCCAGCCTCGAACCGCCGCGATGGGCCCCGCCACCACCGGGCGGAACGCCGGGTCTGCAGGGTCCGGCCCGGGCGCTGTGAGGCACGGCAGCCCTCAGCCCTGGTCCCATTGGAAGCCGCCATCGTTCCAGGCGACGGGGTCCTCGATCGGCTCCAGGTGCGTGAACACATGGGCCCGCGGGAGCAGGGCAACGATCTCGCGCTCCAGCGCCTCGCAGTAGTCATGCCCCGTCTGGACACTCCAGGCACCGGGCACCAGCACATGGAGCGAGACGAACCGCCGGGAGCCTGCCACGCGGGTCCGGACGGCATGGAAGGCCACGGATGTGCCGGCATGGGAGGCCAGCACCGCTTCCAGCAGCTGCTGCTCGGACTCCGGCAGGGATCGGTCCATCAGGCCCGAGGCCGTCTCCCGCAGGAGCCTCCAGCCGGTGCCCAGGATGTTGATCGCCACGGCGATGGCCACCAGGGGATCGAGCAGGGTGAGCCCGGTGAGGGGAACCAGCAGCAGGGAGGCCACCACCCCGATCGAGGTCCACACGTCGGTGAGGAGGTGGTGGGCGTCGGCCCGCAGCGTGATCGAATCGAACCGCCGGGCGGCCCGCAGCAGCAACAGGGCCACCAGGCCGTTGAGAGCCGTGGCCACCAGGGAGAGGGCCAGGCCCACGTCCAGGGGCCCCAGGGGCTGGGGTTCGAACAGGCGGCCCACGGCCGTGTAGAGGATGGCCACGGCCGCCACCAGGATCAGGGCACTTTCCAGACCGCTGGAGAAGTACTCCGCCTTGAAATGCCC
Source organism: Aphanothece stagnina RSMan2012 (assembly GCF_046764815.1). NCBI lineage: Bacteria > Bacillati > Cyanobacteriota > Cyanophyceae > Chroococcales > Aphanothecaceae > Aphanothece > Aphanothece stagnina. The sequence continues at coordinate 49,006 of NZ_JBKOUC010000001.1, read as the reverse complement.
GTAGTGGTGCCGCCGGTCAGCCGGCTTGGCGGCCAGGCTGAGGGCACCGAAGGCCGCCAGGGCCGCCACCAGGTTGACCACCGACTCGATGGCATCCGAGAGGAGACCCACCGATCCGGTGAGCTGCCAGGCGGCGGTCTTCAGCACGATCGTGGCGACGGCCGCCCCGATCGAGAGAAGGATGTAGGAGCGGGGGGCGTTGAAGGCCATGGTCAGGGCCGGAGACCCGATCGGGGCGAGGGAACGGGGAGAGGGAGGTTGCAGGCACGGGCGTCCCTGGCGAAGGGTAGGTTTGCCTGGCCGTTCAGCCCTGTCGCCGATGCGTTTCCTGGCGCTCCACCTCGAGCCCGGCAGTGACGTGCGCCAGGCCCTCGAGGAGCTGGCCCGGCAGGAAGGCTGCAGCGGTTTCGTGCTGAGTGTGGTGGGCAACCTCTCCCAGGCGGCCTTCCAGTGCCCCGGCCAGGCCGATCCCACCGTGCTGCGGGGGGAGCTGGAGATCATCACCCTGCAGGGCACCCTGGCCCCCGAGGGGGTGCACCTGCACCTGAGCTTCTCCGATGGTGCCTGCCAGGTGTGGGGCGGCCATCTCGAACCGGGCTCCCAGGTGCTCAAGGGAGCCGACCTGCTGGTGGGGATGTTCGACCCCGCCCAGCCGGATGCGGCTCTCCCGGTGGCGCAGGCGACAGTCGCACCCACCCCAGTGAGCAACGAGCCGCCCCGGGTGGAGATCGCCGTGCTGCCGGGCTGCCCTTACTCCGCCAGGGCCCTGCGGATGCTGCGCACCCTCGGCATCCCGCATCGGGTGAGCCATCCCCAGGAGCCCGGCCGGGTGCCGCAGATCTTCATCGACGGCCAGCTGATCGGCGGCTACGACGCCCTCGCCGATCTCCATGCCAGGGGAAGCCTCGAGGTGCTCCGCGAGTTCTGACACGCCCCTGACACGCCGATCCAGGACGCCATGACCCCACTGCAGCTCGCCACCCTCGGGGGCTGCGGCCTCAGGATCGGCGCCTACCCCGGCTTCAGCTACGACGCACGCGGCGGTGGTGGCCAGGCCCAGCTGGGCGTCAGCGGGAGCGACGGCCGATGCTCCGTGGTGTTCGACCCCGCCGGGCTGACCATCCCCCCGCTCACCTGGCGCACGACCCGGTTTCTGGGCCTGCCGCTGCCGCCGGGGCTGTGCATCGCCATCGAGGCCCAGGAACTGGCCGGCAGCCTCGACCCCCGCAGCGGCGGACTGGAGCTCCGCTTCACGGCCCTGTTCCATTGCAGCTTCGGGCGGATCTACCGGCCGCCGGCTCTGAGGATCGCCACCACCCTGGCCACGGGGAGGGCCACGGGCCAGCGCCACCGGGCCGAGGGCACCGCGCTCCAATCCGACGGCAGCGCCCTGCTCGTGGGGGTGGCGCGGGTGGAGCCCAGCGGCGACGCCTGGCTGGATCGCTTCCTGGGGCTGCCGGATGAGGCCCTGGCCGCTTTGCGTTGCCGGTTCAGCTGGCCGGATGGATCGTGCGCGGGCGATGGGCGTGCCATAACTTGAGGCGGCGGCAAGCGGTCGGCCCCATGCAGCGCAACCCGGTCCAGGACTTCCTGCTGTTCCTGGTCGGTGGCAGCCTCTTCGGCGCCGGCATCTTCCTGTTCACCAACCAGGTGATGGTGGGCTCGGCCCTGCGCTTCGGCCTCGGCCGGGGCGGCGGCTACGGCGCCTTCTTCACCGGCACCCTGGCCCGCGGCGTGGGCGATGGCTTCGGGCTGCTGATGCTGCCGCTGGGGGTGGGGGTCTGCCTTCTGTTCGCCGGCCGCTGGTCGAAGGCCGGCTGGTTCCTGATCTGGGCCTCCCTGGCCGCCGTCGGGGTGGGGGTGCTGCAGAGTCTGTTCTTCAGCTTCCGCGAGACCAGTCTCTGGAGCCTGCTCACCATGGTGGTCCTGATGGCGGCAGGCGGGGGTCTGATGTTCCGCTCCCTGGGCGGATACGACAGCGGCAACGGCCGTGGTCCGGACAGCTGAGCCATCCCGATGTTCTTTGAGATCCACCACGAGCTGCACTACCGCTACGGGCGGCCGGTGTTTCTCGAACCGCACACCCTGCGCCTCACCCCCCGCCAGGATGGGACCCAGCGGGTGCTGAGCCACACGCTCCAGCTGAGCGACCCCGCGGACGGCTGCTCCGTGGTGCTGGAGCCGGGGGGTGGGGACGCCACGGTCTGCTGGTTCAGCGACCTGCGCCAGCGGCTGTCGATCCGCTCGACCGCTGTGGTGGAGACCCTGCGGCAGAACCCGTTCGACTGGATCCTGACCGAGCCGGGGAGCCAGACCCTGCCCATGGCCTACCCCCCGGTCCAGGCCCAGGCCCTGGCCCCGTTCCTGGCAGGCGGCACCGGCGATCCCGTGGATGACACGGTCGCCCGCTGGGCGGCCGCCCTCGCCGCGGAGGTGGAGCACCGCACCACCGACGTCCTGATGCACCTGGCCGACCGCATCCACCACACCTTCCACCACGTGGGGCGCTTCGACGGGGAGCCCATGCCGGCGGCGGAGACCCTGGCCCAGCGGCAGGGGGCCTGCCGCGACACGGCCGTGCTCTACGTGGACGCGTGCCGCAGCCTCGGACTGGCGGCCCGTTTCGTCAGCGGCTACTCGATGCACCATCCACCGGAGGTGAGTGAGCACGAGCTGCATGCCTGGGCGGAGGTCTGGCTCCCGGGGGGCGGCTGGCGCGGATATGACCCCAGCCTGGGCCTGGCTGTGGCCGATGGCCACGTGGTTCTGGCGGCCACGGCCGATCACCGCCTGGCCGCCCCGGTGAGCGGCCATTACCGCGGCACCGGCGTGAGCTCCGAGTTCAGCTACACCACCAGGATCCGAGCCACCCCCTCGGAGCCCGACCGGCGCCGGGGGACGGCGGTGCTGGCGGATCCGCTGCTGAACCGGGACACGGGCTTCAGCCACCGGGAGCGCCGGGCCCTCGGGCTCGAAGCCCTGCTGCCGGCGGCGGTGGAGACCCTCGACGTGCAGGTGCAGCGGGTCTGGGAGGGCTTCTGCCGGCTGCAGGGCAGCCTGGAGCGCTTCACCTACCTGAGCAGGCTGCGCCGCAGCAATCTCACCCTCTTCCATGCCTTCCTGCGGGATCACGTGGAGGAGGCCCTGCCGGTGGTGTACACCCCCACCGTGGGGGCGGTGATCGAGGGCTTCGGCCATGCCCACCAACCACCCGACCTGGGTGTCTACCTGACGCCGGAGCACCAGGGGCAGCTCCCCGAACTGCTGCGCCAGGCGGCCCCGGGGCCGGTGGAGCTGGTGCTTGTCACGGACGGCGCTGGGATCCTCGGCCTCGGCGACCAGGGCGTCGGCGGCATCCAGATCTGCCAGGGGAAGCTGGCCGTGTACACCCTCTGCAGTGGACTGCACCCGGGCCGCGCCCTGGCCGTGACCCTTGATGTGGGGACCGACCGGGCCAGCCTGCTGGAGGATCCCCTCTACCCCGGCCTGCGCCGCCCGCGCCTGGGCGGCGAGGCCTACGACGCCTTCGTGGACGCCTTCGTCGCCGCCGTGGCGGAGGTGTTTCCCGGGGCCTTCCTGCACTGGGAAGACTTCGGCAACCGTCAGGCCCGCCGGCTGCTGGAACGCCACCGCCAGCAGCTGCCGAGCTTCAACGACGACATCCAGGGCACCAGCGGCGTGGCGGCGGCGGCCGTCCTGGCGGCCTGCCAGGGGCTCGGCCAGGAGCTCACCCAGCAGCGGATCGTCATCTTCGGGGCGGGAACGGCCGGCTGTGGCATCGCGGACCGGCTGGTGCGGCTCCTCGAGGCCGCGGGGCTGGAGCCGGCCGAAGCCCGCGCCCGCCTCTGGGCCATCGACCGGGCCGGATTGCTCATCGAGGGGGAGCCCGACATCCCGCCGGCGGCCCAGACCTTCGCCCGCCCCGCCGCCGAGCGGGGCCTGTTCCAGGCGGGCGGCGACGGGGGGATCGGCCTGCTGGAGGTGGTCCGGCGGGTGCGGCCCACGGTGCTGATCGGCACCTCCACCGTCCGCGGCGCGTTCAGCCGCGAGGTGGTGGAGGCGATGGCGAGCGCCACCCCCCGGCCCGTGATCCTGCCGCTCTCGAACCCCACCAGCCTCGCCGAAGCCACCCCGGCCGACCTGCTGCAGTGGACCGATGGGCGGGTGCTGGTCGCCACCGGCAGCCCCTTTGCGCCGGTGCCGTGGGAAGGCGTGCCCCGGGTGATCGGCCAGTGCAACAACTGCTTCCTCTACCCGGGCCTCGGCTTCGCCTGCGTGGCGGTGGGGGCCAGGCAGGTGACCGACGAGATGATCGATGCGGCCCTGAAGGCCCTGGCGGCGGCCATTCCCGCCGCCCGCGACCCGGGCCAGCCCCTGATGCCGCCCCTCTCCGAGGTCCGCGCCGTGTCCCGCGCCGTGGCGGAAGCGGTGGCGGTCACAGCGGTGGAGCAGGGGCTGGCGCGGCTGGCCGCCAGCCCCGCCGAGGCGCTCGCCTGCCTGGATCGGGCCAGCTGGGAGCCGAGCTACCCGCCCCTGGACTAGGCCCCAACGCCCTAGGCCGCCAACTGCTGAAGCGTGGACGCCCTCCGGGCGGGGATGGCACCGAGCCGGATCGGCAGCAGGCTGCGCCGAAACCAGCCTTCGGGGGGAACCGGTCGGAACAGCCTGCCGACCAGCACGGCCAGGGCCAGCGGTTCGGACGGAGCCCGCCGCACCGGCCACAGGCCCGGTCGGCGGTACAGCAGCTCCTGCAGGGCCTCGCGCTGCCGAGAGGTCAGGGGGCCCCAGCAGCAGCCGATCCGGTCGCCCCGGGTGAGCGCCACCGTCACGGGCCAGGCGGCGGGATCCGTCTCCGACGACTCCGACGACTCTGACGACTCCACCAGCACCAGGGACAGCCGCAGCACCTGACCGGGCTGCAGACGCGCGGCCGTCCCGGCTGCCCCCGTCAGCTCGACACCCTCTTCACTGATCGCCTGCAGCCGAACCGGTCGATCGGCCAGCCGCGCGATCAGCGCAGCCTCCCCAGCCTCGGTGGCCACCGCGAACCAGGGCACGTCGGAGTGCCGCGGACGGTCCCAGCAGGTGCGGATCGCCAGCAGCAGGAGCAGGCCATTGAGCAGCCCCCAGCTCACCCCCAGCGCCAGGGCACCGCCCGCCAGGGGCGGCAGGGGGCGCATGGCCGTGGCCGGGCTCGGGGCGAGCAGGTGCACCAGGGCCAGCAGCTGCAGGGTGAGCAGGGTGAGCAGGGGCAGGAGCAGCCGCGGATCGGGGCCCAGCTGCCGTCCCGTGGCCAGGGCCTTGGGCGTGACATGGAAGTGATCCGGCCGGTTCAGGGTCGTGCGCGCCAGGGCCCCGATCAGGGGCACAAGAAAGATCCAGCGGTAGAGCTCGGGCAGGATCGCGGTCCGGGCCTGGCCACTGAACCAGCGGGCCAGCAGCAGCTGCGCCCCGTAGAACGGCAGGGCCTGCTGCAGCAGACCGGCGGCGGTGAACTGGAGGGGCGCCACCCCCAGCACCCCGATGCTCAGCGGCATCAGGGAGAGCACCAGCTGGGGCAGGGCATTGAACCAGTGCAGGATCCCCTCCAGGAAGGCCAGCCGCTGGAGGGGATTCAGTCCCGGGATGGTGAGAGGGTTGGCCCGCGTGCGCAGGGTCTGCAGCGTGCCGCTGGCCCAGCGGCAGCGCTGGCGGGCCATGGCGGCGGCGGTGAAGGGAGCCAGGCCGGCGCTGAGCTTCTCCGGCACGAACAGGCAACGCCATCCGGCGGCGGTGATCCGGATGCCCGTGGCCAGGTCCTCGGAGGGGGTGGCCGTCTCGAAACCGCCCACCGCCAGCAGGGCCTCTCGCCGCACCACGAAGGAGGTGCCGGCGCACACCACGGCCCCGACCCCCTGACGGACCGGCTCGACCCAGCGGTAGAAACTCTCCTCGTCGGGCATCAGCCAACGCTCCAGCCGCAGGTTGCGCATCACCGGATCCGCGTTCATGTAGGTCTGGGGGGTCTGCACCAGGCCCACCCGATCGTCGTCGAAGAGGCCCACCGTGCGGGAGAGGAACCCCGGGAGCGGCACCACATCGGCGTCGAACACGGCGATCAGCTCGCCGCCCAGACCGGGGAGGGCGTGGTTGAGGTTGCCGGCCTTGGCGTGGTCCCGGGCCTCCCGGCTGCGGTAACGGCAACCGAGCTCCGCGCACAGCTCACGCAGCTCGGACCGGGCCCCATCGTCCAGCAGCCAGACGGTGAGGAGGGGATAGTCGAGGGCGTTGCACCCGCGCAGACAGCGTTCGACCACGGCCAGCGGCTCGCCATAGGTCGGCACCAGCACATCCACGGCGGGGAGGCGCTCCGGCTGCAGCCGGCAGCGGCGCTCCAGCAGTGCGGCGGCATGGGCGCAGCGGTCGGTCAAGCCGGGATCCGGGGCCAGGCTGAACAGGAGCTGCAGAAAGCCGTGGGCCAGCAGCCAGACCTCGGCCACCAGCATCGTCAGACTCACACTGCCGGTCAGCACGCCATCGAGCACCAGGGTGCTGGTCACCCGCCAGTGCAGATAGCGGCCGGCCAGGACGGCCAGCAGCAGGACCGCCCAGGGGAGGCGCATCAGGTTCCGGGGGGAGGAACGGGAGCGGCCGGAGGACAGACCTGCCGCTGGAAATCACAGGCGTAGACCGCGGGTTTCTGCCAGCTGAGCGGGATCTCCAGCAGATCCCGGGGCCCGCTGATTCCCTGGGCCAGGAAGATCAGGGCGGCCAGGATGTTGGCTGAGAGGTGAAGCCTGCGCCAGCGCAGCTGGCGCAGGATCTCAGGCCGTGCCGCCACCGAGAAGAGCATCAGGCCGGTCAGCCCCATCCCTCCCCAGAAATGGGACTGCCAGAAGGCCGGCTCCAGGGGGTTGTCGCTGAGTCGCCAGACTTCCGGCTGCAGGCCGAGGCCGAGCACCCCGGCGAAGCAGAGCAGGGCGAAGGCGGCGCGGTAGGCCGCCTGCCTGACGCGCCAGAGGGCCAGCAGGGCGGCCACGGTGCCGGCCAGCACCAGCAGGAGCAGGGCGGCACGGCCGGGGCTGAGCGCCGAAGGCACCTTGGTGACGATCACCACCGCGAAGGCGACCAGCTCGATGCCGACCACCGCCGCCGCCAGCCAGCGGCCCAGATCGGCATGGTCCGTACCGACGCTGGGGGGGTGCTTCACCTTGGCGATGCGGCGCTGGCGGGTCTGCTGGGCCAGCCGCAGCACCATGCCGAGCAGGGGATAGACCAGCACGACCGCGAGAGCGGGATGGATGATCCAGAGCCAGTCGATGCTGGTCATCGGAGAGCGATCACGCGGAGGGCAGCGAAGGGATCGGGCTGAAGGGTGGGCCGTGCAGGCAGGGTGCCCAGGGGAACGCGGGGCAAGCAGCGGGGCGAGAAGCGAGGCGGCATCGCGCCGGAGCTGGTGCCGTGGAATCCACGCTAGTCAGTACCGCCGTGGCGGCCGGAAGGTTTTCCCATGGGAGAGCCCTGACACAACAGGCGGTTGGTGTGGATCGACACCGCTGCCGGGACGGGGGCTCGGAACCCTTGGCCCAGCGGCTGCCCCTCCATGCTCAGTCCCCAGGTACGGCTTCGGCTCCACGCGGTTCTGCGGCGGATCGCAGCGGGAGAACCGGTGAGCCTCCAGGAACGGATCGAGCTCCAGAAGCACGCCGATCGCCATCCCACCGTGGCGGGTTGGCTGCGGCGGGCGCGGCGCGAGCAGCAGGGCGCACCGCTGGATGGCCTGGATCGCCTGCTGCGCGATCTGGATCTGGGCAGTGCGGATCCCGAACCGGGCCCCCGGCGTGACCCCGATGACCTCGGCGACTGGTTCTCGGGGGCACCGGGATGGTTGCGGCGCAGTTGATCCGGCCCGGTCTGCAGCCCCCGGAGGGCAACTGTGTCAGTCGCCCCCCGGGGGCTGGGCGGAAGCGCCGATCCCACCAGAATTGCCCCAAGCCAGAGCCAACGTGATGTCCCCTAGCACCATCCCGAACGCGTTCCGTGCCAGCGCGAAGGCCTCCAGCAGCAGCGACCTGTGCGTCGGCACGCTCTTCCTCGAGGCCCTGCTCACCGGGGTGATCACCCCGGGCGAACTGCAGTGGGTGACCAGCCACCAGCAGCAGTTCAACCGGGTGGAGGAAGCCACCGCCATCCGGCTGGGCCGGCTGCTCGACACCGGCCGGATCCAGCTGGGCTGCCGGCTCGGCTAGGGGGCCGCCGGCAAGAGCCGCGCCAAGTCGTCGACCGCCAGCAGGTGGGCATAGCCGCGGAAGCACTCCAGCGCCTGCTGGTGACGCTCCAGGCTCTCGGCCATGCAGGCATCCGTGAGGCAGAGCACCCGGTAGCCGCGATCGGCGGCATCCTTGACGGTGTGGTCGATGCACTGGTCGGTGAGCAGGCCGATCACCACCAGAACCTCGATGCCGATGTTGCGCAGCAGGTAGTCGAGCGTCGTGGAGCTGAATGGCGAGGAGGAACTCTTCGGCAGCACCAGCTCATCGGCCAGGGGAGCCAGCTCGGCGATGACCCGGGTGGCCGGGGAACCGGGGGCGAACCCCATCCCGCAGCGCTTGTAGTCGAAGCTGCGATCCCGCCCATCGGCCGTGAGATCGGCGATCACCGTGTGGATCACCTCCAGGGACGCCCCCCGGGCGAGGGCCAGGGCACGGCGGGCCGCCGGCAGGGTGCGCTGCCGCACCAGGGCATCGAACTGCGGCCGCGGACGCGGCTGGGAGCTGCCGCAGGTGCCCTCCTGAAGGTCCACCAGCAGCAGGGCGGTGCGGGCGGGATCGAGACGCGGAAGGGGATCGACAGCGGGGTCCATGCGCGCGGACGGAGGCGCACCCACCATGGTGAGAGGACAGATCGGCTCCGGCCATGGCTGACGCCCCCCTCGACCTGGCGGCTCTCGAACGGGAGCTGCGGCACAGCGGTCTGCGGCGTCTGGCCATCAGCTGGGTGAACCATGCGGGCGCGACCCTGGTGAAGGTGGTGCCGATCGGCGCGCTGGCCGCCGCGGCTCGGGTCGGAGTCGGGTTTTCGCCGGTCTCGGACGCCTTCCGCAGCGATGGGGTGATCGATCCGGCCCATGGCCTGGCCCGCCCCGATGGCGACCTGCGGCTGGTGGCCGACCTGGAGGCCCTGACCTCCCTGGAGGCCAGCAGCGGCTGGGCCTGGGCGCCGGGAAACCGACGCCATCGGGATGGGACCCCTTACGCCGGTGATCAGCGCAGCTGCTGCCAGCGCCTTCAGCGGCAACTGGAGCACAACGGCCTGACCGTGCAGGCGGGTTTTGAACTGGAGTGGATGGTGGGTCTCCCAACGGCAGAGGACCGGGCGCTGGAGGCCGTGATGGCAGGGGGCCCCTACGGCGCCGACCGGCTGGTGGAGGGACTGGACTACGCCGCCGCGATCGGCGATGCCTGCGACAGCGCCGGACTCCCCTGGCTCCAGTTCCACCCGGAATACGGCCGGGGCCAGTTCGAGCTGTCCCTCGCGCCGGGCAGCCCCCTGGAGGCTGCCGACAGGCTCGTGCTGGCCAAGTTGCTGGTGCAGCGCGTCAGCCGCCGGTTCGGCTGGCACTGCAGCTTCAGTCCGAAACCGATGGCCGAGCTGGTCGGCAACGGCGGCCACCTCCACCTCAGTGTCCGCCGCCACGGTGACCCGCTGCTCCAGGGCGGCAGCGGACCAGGGGGGCTGTCGGAGGCTGGGGCCTCGCTGCTCGGTTCCCTGCTGGAGCACCTGCCGGCGCTGCTGCCCCTGGCCTGCAACCATCCCGTCTCCTTCCGACGCCTGGCCCCGGGCAGCTGGTCGGCACCGTTCCAGGCATGGGGCATCGAGAACCGGGAAACCGCCCTGCGCCTGGTGCCGGCCGGCGGCGATGGGGCCGCTGCCCACCTCGAGCTCAAGGTCGCCGACCTCACTGCGAACCCCTACCTGCTGCTGGGGGCTGTGCTGGCGACGGTGGCGGAGGGGCTGGCCACGAGCTACCCGCTGCCGGAGCCCATCGAAGGGGATCCCGCTCGCCTGGGCGCCGAGGCCCCACCCCGGCTGCCGGCCGGCCTGGCCGAAGCCAGTCAGGCCTTCGGCCGCAGCAGCCTGCTGCGGGCGGCCCTGGGGGAAACGCTGCACGGCTCGCTGCTGGACTCGCAGCAGGCCGAGTGCCGCAGGGCCGAGGGGTGGGACGACGACACCCTGCTGGCCGCCAGCCGCTGGTGGCCCATCGTGGGAGGCCTCTAGGCCAGCCACGGGCATGGTGCTCTCCCTCCTGCTGATCGCCCTGCTCACGGCCGTGGGCTGGTGGCTGGCGGAGCACACCCCCGTGGGGCGGCAGCTGGGGATGACCCTGCTGGTGCTGTTCCTCGGCCTGCTGACCACCAACCTGCTGGGTTGGCGGCCGGAGGCGGCAGCGGAGGGGTGGATCAACGGTCCCCTCACGTCGCTGGCCATTGCCCTGTTGCTGCTGGCCGTCGATCTGCGTCGGGTGTGGCCCGGTGCCCAGCGGTTGCTGCAGCCTTTCAGCGTGGCCGTGGTCGCCACCGTGGCCGGCACGGCGCTCGGAGCCTGGCTGTTGGCCCCCCAGCTGGGAGGGGATCTGCCTGCCCTGAGCGGGCTGTTCACGGCCACCTTCAGCGGGGGGAGCCTCAACTTCGTCTCGGTGGCCCGCACCCTGAACCCCCCGCAGGAACTGGTGCTGATCGCCACCGCGGCCGACCACGTGGTCTTCAGCGTCTGGTTTCTGATCAGCCTGGGCCTGGGCCGCCGCAAGGACCGCCTGGCCGGATCGGCAGCGGCGGTGCCACGGCCCGGGCCTGAAGAGGCCGCGGCGCACCCGGGCTGGCAACGGCTGGAGGCCCAGCCTCGCCAGCTGCTCAGCCGCCAGGGTGCCGTCGCCCTGCTCTGGGGGGTGGGGGTGGTGCTGGTCAGCGACCTGCTCACCGGCTGGGCCCAGATCCTCTGGCCCGGACTGCCCGCCATCCTCGTGCTCACCAGCGTGGCGCTGCTGGCCGCCCAGCTGCCAGCCGTGGCCCGCAACGGCCTGACCTACCCCTGCGGCCTGCTGCTGATCCAGCCGTTCTTCACCGTGATCGGTCTGAGCTCCCCCGTGGCGGGGCTGCTGGGGGAGGGCCGCTGGGTGCTGCTGCTGGCCACCCTGATCGTGGCCGTTCAGGGCGTGGTGGTCCTGGTGCTGGGTCGGTATCTCGGCTGGGGGTTGGTGGAATCCCTGGTGGGATCCCAGGCCGCCGTCGGCGGGCCCAGCACCGCCCTGGCCCTGGGAAGCGCCCTGCGCCGCCCCGACCTGGCGCTGCCCGCCGTGGCCATCGGCCTGCTGGGCTACCTGGTGGGGACCTACCTGGGCCTTGCCGTGGCGGCTGGCCTGGCCGGGGTGGCCGGGGTGGGCCCCTGATCAGGCGGACGCCTACCGATCCCCCGACGGCGCTGCCAGAGCGCCGTGAGCAGCAGCACCAGGGCCATCGCGCCGTACCCCGCCGCCCAGGGGCTGCCCGCTCCCCAGCCCAGCGACAGCACGGTGTCGGCCTGGTCGAAACGCCAGGCGTGGATGATTCCGAACCACGCGGCCAGGGCCGCCACCGCAGCACAGAGCGCGGCAGCCAGGAAGCGCTGCTCGATCACGTACACCAGCAGAGCCGCCAGCAGCATCGCCGTGATGATCAGGCCCTGCTCCAGCGCGAAGACCCCGCTGGCCCAGACGTCCGCCCTCTCCAGGGGCGGCAGCAGGGCGGGCCCGAACGGCAGGGCCTGGGTGCCGGCCCCGGCGGCACGCAGACCGGCCTTGAGCATCAGGGCACCCCAGCCGGCCAGGCCCGGCAGCATCCCCAGCACGACGGCCGGAGCGTGGTGGCGCGGGGTGGCCTGGAAGGCCTGCGCTGCCATCACGACCCCCAGGTAGAGCACGATCGCCATGCCGGCCTCGATCGGCACCAGCTCGCCGATCACGCCGAAGGCGCCGGCCAGGCAGGCGGCTCCCATCACGAGGCCGTTGACCCAGGAATAGCCGAGCCGGGCCCCCATCGCCTTCCAGCCGGGATGGCCGATGTAGAGGGTGGTGGGGAAGCAGGAGCCGAACAGCGCCGCCGCCACCGTGCCGATGCCGTTGATCAGCAGGGAGGAGCGCACGGGGTAGGTGTCGCCGGCCGCCGCCGCACTCTCCAGGTTCTGCAGGGAGCCGATCACGTTGAACAGCCCCATCGGCACGATCACGCCGAGCCAGGGGAGCAGTTCGCTGCGGGCTGACCAGAGGGCGCCCAGCTGCAGCCGCGGCAGGTGCAGACCGAGCTGCTGGGTGGCCTGGCGCCAGCTGAGCGGATCCACCGTGAGCAGTCCGCTGCTCCAGGCCAGGGCGATGCCGAGCAGCACGGCCACCAGCCCCCCGGGCAGGGGGAGGCGAACCCCGCCGAAATACACCACCAGGATCACCGCGAGCACGGCCAGACCCACCAGGGGCTGGGCATAGGTGCGCAGCAGGAAACCCAGGGCGATGTAGCCGAGGGCGATGCCGGCCAGCGTCGAGAGAAGGGCCGCCCGGGGCAGCCAGCGCTGGAGCAGATCGGCCACGAAGGCGCCGCCGACCTCGATCAACCCCGACCCCAGGCAGGCCATCAGGCCCGCTTGCCACGACAGGGTGACGGCCGCCTCCGGGCTCAGTCCCGCCGCCAGCGCCGCCAGCTTCACCGGCAGCATCACCAGGAACACGTAGGCGAACAGGCTCACGGTGTTGATGCCGTAGGGCAGCGCGGTGCGCCCCGAACCACCCTCGCGCTGATCCAGCCGGTAGGCCTGGCGGGCGTAGGCGAGATTGCCCACGACCAGGCTGATCCCCGTGGCCGGCAGCACGGTGCCGAAGACCAGGGCGTCGGGATAGCCGAGCAAGCCCCGGCAGAGGCCCAGGATCAGCAGGATCTGGATGAGATTGTCGAGGCCCAGACCCAGCAGACCGTCGAGATCGCCGCTGACCCACCAGCGGGGGCCTGGCCGCGTTGGGATCGGGGCCATGGCAGGGGGTCGGGTGCGGCCCCCAGAATGGCTCCAGAACCCCAGGCTGCGCCATGGTCCGCCCCACCGAGCAGCTCAGGCCCTCCCAGCGCGCCCTGTTGCGGATCGTCTGCTGGGTGGCCTGGGCCGATGGCGACTTCGCCGAGGAGGAGCGCCAGCTGCTGGAGCGGATCGTCGCCGACACCATGCCGGAGGCGGCCAGCCCGATCCTGGCGGCGGATGCCGCCGCCCGCCTCGCGGGAGAGAGCCCCGATCCGCGGGCGCTGGAGCACCTGGTGGGGATGCTGGAGTCCGACGACCAGCGCCAGCTCGCCCTCAAGCTGGCCTATCAGATGGTGAACGCCAGCCGGACGGCCGGGGAACCCTCGGCGGTGAACCTGCAGGAGAAGCTGGCCTACCGGCGCCTGGTGGACGCCCTCGGGCTGGATGAGCAGGCCGTGCAGGAGGCCGAGTGGGCCGCCCGGCAGGATCTGGGTACCGGCAGCAGCGCCTTCGACCTGCTGGCCAGCGGCCTGATGGGGCTGGGAGCCTGGCCGAGCGCCGACATGCTCGGCGTCTCGATGGGGCACTGGTTCTGAACGGCGACGCGATGCCGATCATCGAGGCCCGGGCGCTGAGCAAGACGTTCCGGGTGGCCGACAAGCGTCCCGGCCTGGGGGGAACGCTGCGCCACTTCCTGCGCCGCCGCTACCGCGATGTGGCGGCGGTGCGGGAGGTGAGTTTCGCCATCACGCCGGGGGAGGTGGTGGGGTTCCTGGGCCCCAACGGCGCCGGCAAGACCACCACGCTGAAGATGCTCACCGGGCTGATCGAGCCGAGTGGGGGCCGGGTCGCCGTGGCCGGCTGCGTGCCCTTTCGCCGCCAGGAGCGTTTCCTGCAGCAGATCACCCTGGTGATGGGCAACCGGCAGCAGTTGATCTGGGACCTGCCCGCCCTCGACTCCTTCCGGGTCAATGCGGCGGTCTACGGGATTCCGGACCGGGTGGCGGAGCGGCGGATCGCCCAGCTGGCCGAGATGCTCGAGCTGGGGGAGGAGCTGCGACGCCCGGTGCGCAAGCTGTCGCTGGGGCAGCGCATGAAGGCCGAGCTGCTGGCGGCGCTGCTGCACGAGCCGGCGGTCCTGTTCCTCGACGAGCCGACCCTGGGCCTGGATGTGAACGCCCAGGCCCGGGTGCGGGACTTCCTGGCCGATTACAACCGCCGCACGGGCGCCACGGTGCTGCTGACCAGCCACTACATGGGAGACATCACCGCCCTCTGCCGCCGGGTGCTGCTGATCCACGAGGGCCAGCTGTTCCACGACGGATCGCTGGAGCGCCTCACCCAGGAGCTCGCGCCGCACCGGGAGGTGCGCCTGGAACTCCAGGACCTGCAGCCGGCCGGGACCTTCGAGGCCTATGGGGTGGTGGAGAGTCACCAGGGCCACCAGGTGCGGCTGCGCATTCCGCGGGAGCAGCTCACCGAACGGGTCGCGGCCCTGCTGGGACGCTTCGCCGTGGTGGACCTGGAGGTGGCGGACCCGCCGATCGAGCAGCTGATCGGCGAGCTGTTCCGGCGGGAGGCGGCGGCTTGAGGCCCGGGCAGCGCGGGCTGCCGAGCCGTGGTTGGCGGCCTGGCCGCACCTGGCGCATCGCCCGGGTGCTGCTCGAGACCCAGTACGCCTACATGCTCGAGTACAGGGCCGAAATCGCCCTGTGGGCCCTCTCCGGAGTGCTCCCCCTGATCATGCTCGGCGTCTGGAGCGGCTCCGGAGCGGCCGCCGCCGCGGGCCTGGGGCCCGAACGGCTGGGGCCCTACTTCCTGGCGGCCTTCCTGGTGCGTCAGTTCACGGTGGTGTGGATGATCCACGTCTTCGAGGAGGACACCCTGCAGGGCAAGCTCTCCCCTTACCTGCTCCAGCCCCTGCTTCCCCTGTGGCGCTACCTGAGTGCCCACCTGGCCGAACAGGCCACCCGCGTGCCGTTCGTGGCGGTGATGCTGCTCGGGGTGGCCCTGGTGGCCCCGGGGATGCTGCGGGTGCCCCGCCCCGAGGCGCTGGTGCTGGGGGTGCTCGCGATCGGCGCGGCCTTCCTGCTGCGCTTCCTGCTGCAGACGCTCACCGCCATGGCCTGCTTCTGGACGGAACGGGCGGCGGCGCTGGATCGGTTGCTGATGATTCCCTACCTGTTTCTCTCCGGCCTGGTGGCCCCCCTGGAGACCTTCCCGCCGCTGATGCGCCGGATCGCCATGGCCACGCCGTTTCCCTGGATGGTGGATTTCCCCGCCCGGCTGCTGGCGGGCGAGCCGGTGCTCGCCCGCGAGGGGTTCGGCGCGATCGCCCTCTGGTGTCTGGCGCTGCTGCCGCCGATCGCCTGGCTCTGGCGCCGGGGCCTGCGGCGCTACGGCGCCATGGGGGCCTGATGGCGGGCCCCGGCCGCCTGGCCCGCTACGGCCGCAGCCTGCTGCGCTTCTGGAGCACGTCCCTGCAGGCGGAACTGGAATATCCCGCCAACTTCTGGATCGAGGCCATCGCGGTGCTGGGCAACCTCGCCGGCAGCGTGTTCGTGCTCGGCCTGCTGTTCGGCGGGGCCGACCAGGACCCGGCAGCGCGGCTGGGCGGTTGGAGCTGGCACCAGGCCCTGGTGGTGCTGGGGCTCTACACGCTGCTGGATGGCCTCACCAGCTGCGTGCTCCAACCCAACCTGAGCAGGATCGTGGGTCATGTGCAGAACGGCACGCTGGATTTTGTGCTGCTGAAGCCCGTGGACAGCCAGTTCTGGCTCTCCGCCCGGATGTTCTCGCCCTGGGGCGTGCCGGGGATCGCCGCAGGGCTGGGGCTCAGCCTCTGGGCCGCCGGCAGGGCCGGCGCCAGCTGGGAGGCCTGGGCCGTGGGTCTGGCGGCCCTGATGCTGGTCAGCAGCGCCGTGATCCTGTACAGCCTGTGGTTTTTGCTGGCGGCGCTCAGCATCTGGTTCGTGAAGATCTGGAATGCCACCGAGGTGCTGCGCTACACCCTGGTGGCCGGCCGCTATCCGGTGAGTGCCTACCCGCCGGCCCTGCGGCTGGTGTTCACCTTCGTGCTGCCGGTGGCCTTCCTCACCACGGTGCCCGCCGAAGCCATCCTCGGCCGGGCCTCCGTGCCCTGGACCCTGGGGGCCATGGCGATGGCGCTGATCGCCGCCCTGGCCAGCCGCTGGTTCTGGCGCCATGCCCTGCGGTACTACACCTCCGCCTCAAGTTGAAGGGATCGACTGAGCCGATCAACGCAAGGGATCGGGCACTCAGACCCGGGCGAAGGCCAGCGAAGCCGGCTCTGCCCAGCTCCCGCTGACCCGGTAGGCCGGGTCATTGGCACTGAGATGGCGCAGGATCCAGAAGAGCGGCTCGGGATCGGCGGTCTGCAGCTCCTGCCCCAGGGCCTCGAGGGTGCGGGGGGCGCCATCGGCCAGCAGTCCCTCGAGCCGGCCCTGCAGGTCGAGGATGGAGGCGGCGGCGAGTTTGCCCGCCTCGACCCCCGGCTGGTCGTAGGCATTGACGTTCACCAGTTCGGCGTAGAGGCCCACGGCCCGCTCGAACAGGGCAACGAGAGCACCAAGGCTGCGGGCGTCGAAACGGCGCAGGGTGATGGTGAGACTCTGGCGACCGCTTTCCATCAGGGCCGTTCGTGTGCCCTGCAGGAACCCCTCGAGCACATCGCCGGGCCGCTCGCCCGCCAGGGCGGGGATGTCGGCCGGATCATCGAGAGCCTCGATGAAACTCACGAAGAAGTTGTCGACCCCATCCCGCAGCTGCTGCACATAGGCGTGCTGGTCGGTGGAGCCCTTGTTGCCGTAGACGGCGATGCCCTGATTCACGACCTGACCATCGCGGCTGAGCTTCTTGCCCAGGCTCTCCATCACCAGCTGCTGCAGGTAGCGGCTGAACACGGCCAGGCGGTCGCGGTAAGGCAGCACGACCATGTCGCGCTGGCCGCGCCCATGGCCGGCCACATGCCAGGAGGCCGCGAGCAGGGCCGCGGGATTGGCGGTCAACGCGGCGGCGCGGGTCGCGGCGTCCATGGCGGCGGCGCCGTCGAGGAAGGCGCGCAGGTCGGTGCCGGTCAGGGCAGCCGGCAGGAGTCCGACGGCGCTGGTGATGCTGGTGCGACCACCCACCCAGTCGAACATGTCGAAGCGGGCCAGCCACTGCTCGGCTTCGGCGAGTCGGTCGAGCCGGCTGCCGACCATCGTGACGGCCACAGCCTGACCGGCCCAGCGACCGCCGCGCTGCTCCAGGCGGGCGCGGACCTGCTCCATGGCGATCCGGGGCTCCGGGGTGCCGCCGGACTTGCTGACCACGATCACCAGGGTCGTGCCGAGCCGGTCATCGAGGCGGCCGAGGATGCGGCTGATCCCCTGGGGATCGACGTTGTCGATGAAATGGAAGGGCAGACCCTGGCCCTCGGCCTGGAGGGCTTCGATCACCAGCAAGGGCCCGAGGCCGGAGCCGCCGATGCCGATCCAGAGCACATCGGTGAAGGTCCCACCGCCGGGGGCCTGCAGCCCTCCGGCCAGCACCTGGTGGCCGAAGGCCTCGATCCGGTCGATTTCGCCGGCGATGTGGCCGGCGGTCTCGGCATCGGGGGCGAGCTCCGGGGTCCGCAGCCAGTAGTGGCCGACCATCCGCTGCTCGTCCGGGTTGGCGATGGCACCGGATTCCAGGGCCGCCATGGCCGCGAAGGCCTTGGCGAAGGCGGGCTGCATCCCCTCGATGTCCCGCTGGTTCAGGGCCATCCGGCTCACGTCGAGCCAGAGCCCCAGCCCCTCGTCGTACCAGAGCAGATCACAGAAGCGCGCCCACCGGGTGGCGGGATTGGAGCCATCGAAATCGGCGGGCATGTCCTCGGCTTCGGGGCCGTCCGTGAACGGCTGTTCTCTCGCAGGAAACCTAGGGCTGACCCCGGCCAACCTCCAGAAGTGGGGCCGGCCGATGGACCGTTCCGCCTGGCGGGAACAATCTGGAAATCCTTCTTAAGATGCAGGAACTTCTCGATAGGTATTTGTGCCCCCTCTCGCCGCTGTGGGGAAACCCTTCTCCCTGCTGCCGGTCCGCCTCGGACGGGGACCCGGGCGGCGGGGACTGGGGCGCCCGGAACGGAGGCCGGCGCTGCCGAAGCGAGTGGCGCTGCCGAGGCGGGTGGGGCTGGTGATGGCCCTGGCCCTGGTGGCCGCCCTTCCCGTCAACCGAGGGCCGGAGCCGCAGACGCCGTCCCGCCTCCAGCACGGGGCGCAGGCACCCCTGCTCCACCCCTCCACGCCCGGTGAGGGGGGCGACCCGCTCCAGTTCTCCGCCAGCGAACTCCAGGAGCTGCAGCGTCGTTTCGGGGTGCATGGTCCCCAGCCGCGGATCGCCCAGCTGTTCACCAGCGGCATCGACCAGCTCCAGCCGCTGCGGAACCACACCCTGGCCCGCATCGAGGAACTGCGGCCCACCATCCTGAGCGAATCCGCCCGTCAGGGCATCAACCCGATGCTGGTGACGGCGGTGCTGTTCGATGAGATGCGGCATGCCAAGCCGGGTGAGGACCTGCCGCTGGCCGCCCATTCGGGACTGTTCAGCACCCACGGTCCGGCCCAGCTCGGCCTGGGCGAGATGGTGCACCAGGGTCTGCTGAGTCCCGAGGCCTCCCCCGAGGAGATCGTGGAGGCCCGCCGCCAGCTGCTCGACCCCAGGCAGAACATCAGCCTGCTGGTGGGCAAGTTCGCCCGGCTCAGCAAGGCACTGGGGCTGCCTCCGGGCCGGGTCCTCCAGGCCAGCGCCAGCCCGCGGGAGGCCAAGGCCCTGGCCACCCTGGCCTATCTCCACAACGGCAAGCTCGACTATCCCCGGCGCATCCTGCGCTCGATGCAGGACCCCGAACTCCACGCCATGCTCTACGGGCTGCGCCGACCGCCCGTCTCACCGCTCATCTGAAGCGGAGCCCCAGCCGGAGGGGGCCAGCTGCTCAGCACAGGCTTCCCAGCGTGGCCAGCCTGCTCTCCAGGGCCTTCCAGTCAAAGCTGCGGGGATCGGCCCGCTCGCCGCCCAGATCCACCGCCCGGTGGGTGGTGATGTGGTCCGGGGGGATGGGGAAGCGTTCCATCCAGTCGGCCAGCAGCACGGCCAGGGCGTCGTACTGGGCTGCGGTGTAGCCGCTGTGGCGCGGGCCGTCGTCCTCCCCATCCAGGGGCGTCTCGAGGCTGATGTGCAGCGCGAAGTTGTTGACCGAGCCGCCCACCTCGGGATTGGTGACCACCCACTGGCCCCGGAAGGCGGAATTGCCGGCGCCGAAGGCCCGCTGGCTCGGATCCAGCAGCTGCACCACCTTGCCGTCCAGGCCGATCAGGGCGTGGTAGCTGACCTGGTCCTCATCCCTGGGGTGGGGGGTGAGGAAGGTGTTGATCGCGGAGCCGATGCCGTACACGGTCTCGTGCAGCACCACCACCCGGGGGGTGGGATCGAGCGGGTTGCCGAAGGCATCCCGGCTGAAGCGCTTGCCGTAGTTGGTGGGATCGATCCGCACCCGCACCGGGGCGCTGCGCAGCTCGGTGAGCAGGGTCTGAAGCCGCTGTCTGCGGCCCTGGTCCCCGCCCGGCGGGCAGCTGCGGCGCAGGGGTGAGGCCCAGGCTCTGGATCCGGGGGGGGATGGGGCATTGCGGCGACCCGGCTTCGGAGCCATCGGGGGTTGGCGCACCTCCTCCAGCAGTTCGAGCAGGGAGGCCTGACCCCGGCGCCCTTCGGAGTTGGAGAGGTCACGAGCCAGCCAGCCAATGCCGCCGAGGCCGAGGATGCCGGAGGCCAGCCCTGCCAGGACAAGCGGCTGTCGGCGCAGGGTCATGGCAGCTCCAGGGTGAGCCAGCGGCGACGCCGCTCCGCCGCCGCCTCGGAGGCCTCGGGATCGCAGACGAGGCTCCAGTGGTCCACGGCCGGCGGCTCCGGCAGCAGCCGGGTGGTGCGCACCTGACCGTCGCGGCTGTAGAGCACGGTGCGCGCAACAGGCGGGCGGTCCGGCGGGAGCAGGGCCGTGAGATCCTCCGGCTGGCGAAGCCTCCACCCGTCCAGGGCCAGCAGTTCGTCGCCCACCGTCAGCCCAGCGCTCTGGGCAGGAGCGTCACGCACGAGACGCTGCAGCGTCAAGCCCTGCGGTGCGGCCTGCAGCTGCCAGCCCACCCACTGGAGCGGTGCGGTGGCGGGCTCGAGCTTCAGCCCGACGAAGCCCAGGGCGGACGCGAGCGGGGGATCCTCCAGGCCGCGCAGCCAGGCCGGCAGCAGCAGCTGCAGATCGGGGGCCTGCGCTGCGAAGGCGGCCACCAGATCCTCCTCGTGGTAGCCCCGGCCGGCCGCCCCCAGGCGGCGCCAGAGGTCGCGCAGCACCACGGGCAGGGCACTGCCGTGACGGCGCAGGTGCAGGTCCAGCACCAGGGAGAGCACCGCCCCCTTCAGGTAGTAGCTGATCTGGTTGTTCGGGGCATGGGCATCGGCCCGGTAGAGCTTCACCCAGGCTTCCTCGCCGCTCTGGCGCAGGCTCTGCACCCGGCGCCCCGGGGTGAGCAGGTAGCGGCTCAGGTCGCTGGCGAGATCGCGCAGCACCTCCTCTTCGCTGCAGCACCCCGCGGCGTGGGGCAGCAGCTGATCCACATAGCTCGTGACTCCCTCAGCAAACCAGAGGGTCGGGATGACCACGGGCCGGCTGTAGTCGTAGGGGATGAGTTCGGCCGGCCGCAGCCGCCGCACGTTCCACTGGTGGAGGTATTCGTGGGCCACCAGCTGGAGCAGCTTGCGGCGGCCATCGGGCTGGGCCAGGCGCCGGCGTCCGTACTGGAGCACCGTGCTGGCGTCGTGCTCGAGGCCGCCGTAGCCGTTGTCGTTGAGGTGGAGCACGAACAGGTAGTGGTCCGCCGCCGGCCTCTCGACCCCCATCAGGCGGCAGCAGGCCAGGCACACCTGCTCCACATCGGCCAGCCAGCCGGGATC
Source organism: Aphanothece stagnina RSMan2012 (assembly GCF_046764815.1). Taxonomy (NCBI): domain Bacteria; kingdom Bacillati; phylum Cyanobacteriota; class Cyanophyceae; order Chroococcales; family Aphanothecaceae; genus Aphanothece; species Aphanothece stagnina. The sequence goes on along the minus strand of NZ_JBKOUC010000001.1, from coordinate 28,003 downwards.
CTCCGCGACCGGATCGGCCCCACCCAGGGTGCGGCCCCAGCTGACCCAGCGGTGGGGCACGCCGGCCACACCGAAGGAGTGGGCGGCATGGGGACCGACCTCGATCGGGGTGTCGACCAGCTGGTCGAAATCGCGGGCAGTCCACCCCCCGTCCGGGTCGGCGGGCAGGGGCACGAAGGGCTGCCAGCCCTCGGGCAGGCACAGCCGCAGCCGATGGGGGCTCCAGCGCTCGCCCTCGAGCTCCAGCGCCACCGCGGCCAGGGCCAGGAAGCCATGGTCGGCGTCGCAGTGGCAGGTGCGCACGGTCAGATCCTTGGCCAGGATCCGGTAACGGATCTCCACCGGCTCCAGGCTGGGCAGATCCAGCTGCCAGGCACTGGTGCCCGTGCGCCTCACGGGCAGGATGCGCTCCTGCTGGGTGACCTCCAGACCCTCCAGCTGGCTGACGTAATCGCGGATCAGGTAGGAGCCTGGAGTCCAGGCGGGAAGGGAGAAGCGGAGGCAGGAACGGCGGGGGCGGTGCTGAAGCCGGACAGTCACCTGATGGGACAGGGCACCGAGGAAATCGAATTCGAAGGCCGGCAAGGACGACAGGGGCACCGCAGCAGGGTCAGGGGCTGACGCTCACGTGGGCATCCGTGAACTGCTCGGCCGCGGCGAGGGCCATGCGGGCGGCATAGCCGCGGGTGATGCACCCCAGCAGCTCCTGCAGGGAACGGCTGCGGCTGATCTTCTGAAGATCCCCGACCAGCGCCAGGGTTCCATCAACCTGGCGGGTCCAGCCCAGGGCGAGATCGTCCTCCAGAGCCACCTGGAGCAGCACCGGCTGGCGTTCGCCGCCGAAACCCGCGAGGCTGCCCCCCCGGATGGGCGTCAGGCCGAGGGCCCGCAGGCTGGCGGCCAGGCCCTCGGTGTCACGCAGCACCGTTGGCAGGATGGAGAGATGGGACATGGACCCGATGCCCGCTTTGACCGACCCTAGCGATCACGGGCCCAGCATCCAGTGGCCGTTGCCACCGCAGGAACCGGCGGATTCGCTCCACCAGGGCCGACCGCTTCGGCTCGGGGTGATGGCCTCGGGGGAGGGCAGCAACTTCGAGGCCCTGGTGAACGCGGCCCGGGCGGGCGGGCTGGCCGCCGAGATGGCCCTGCTGGTGGTCAACAACCGGGGCTGCGGCGCCCAGGTCCGGGCGGAACGGCTCGGGGTGCCCTGCCGGCTGCTCGATCACCGCGAACAGCCGAGCCGCGAGGCCCTCGACCGGGCCCTGATCGAGGCCTTTCGCCAGGCGGCGGTGGATCTGGTGGTGATGGCCGGATGGATGCGGATCGTCACGCCGACCCTGATCCAGGCCTTCCCGGACCGGCTGGTGAACATCCACCCCTCCCTGCTGCCCAGTTTCCGCGGCATGGATGCGGTGGGGCAGGCCCTGGCGGCCGGCGTGAAACTGAGCGGCTGCACGGTGCATCTGGTGAGCGAGGCCGTCGACGCCGGTCGGATCCTGGTGCAGGCCGCGGTGCCCGTGCTTCCCGGCGACAGCCACGCGCAGCTCGCCGCCAGGATCCGCCGCCAGGAACATCGGATCCTGCCCCTGGGGGTGCGGCTGGCAGCCCGCGACCTGGACCGCGCCCTAGGGGTAGAAGGGCAGTAGGGGGAGGCCCGTGGTGGCGGCGAGGCCCGCCATCAGGTTGAGGCACTGCACCCCCTGGCCGGCCTGGCCCTTCACCAGATTGTCGATGGCACCCATCACGATCAGCTGGCCGGTGCGGGTATCGGCCTGCACGCCGATCAGGGCACGGTTCGTCTGACGCACCCACTTGGTGGAGGGGTAGGTGCCGACGGGCAGCACCTCGACACAGGGGGCGTCGCGGTAGGCCGTGCGGATCAGCGTGGAACAGTCGTCGGCGGTGAGACCCGGATCCCGCAGGCGGCAGTACACCGTGGCCAGCAGGCCGCGCACCATCGGCACCAGGTGGGGGGTGAACTGCAGCTGGATGGGCTGGCCGGCCACCTGGCTGGCGATCTGCTCGATCTCGCTGGTGTGACGGTGGCCGACGACGCCGTAGGGGGCGATCGCCTCGGAGGCCTCGGCCAGCAGCAGGTGCTCCTTGGCCGCCCGCCCGCCGCCGCTGGTGCCGGTCTTGGCATCGATGACGATGCCCGATGGCTCGATCAGTCCCTGCTTGAGCAGGGGCAGCAGACCGAGCAGCGACGCGGTGGGGAAGCAGCCGGGGGCGGCGACCAGCCGGGCGCTGCGGATCCGCCGCTCCTCCCACTCCGGCAGGCCGTAGACCGCCTCGGCGCAGAGATCCTCGTCGCCGCGGTTGAGGGCCAGGGCTTCACTGCTGTAGACCTCCTTCCAGGTCTGCAGGGAGCGGTAGCGGTAGTCGGCAGAGAGGTCCACCACCCGCACGCCGCGGGTCAGCAGAGCGGGCACGAGCTGGGCGGCCAGGCCGTTGGGCAGGCTCAGCACGGCGAAGTCGGCGGCCGCGGCGATGGCGTCCGGGTCCGGGTTCTGCACCACCGGATCGCCGGGCAGGGGCAGGAAGGGGGTCAGCTCGCTCCAGCGCTTGCCGCTGCTGCGCTCCCCGCCCAGGAAGGTGACGCTCAGGTCCGGATGGTCGTGCAGCAGCCGCAGGGTCTGGAGACCGCCATAGCCACTGGCACCGATCACCGCAACGCGCTTGCTGGCCATGGCGAAGCCCCGGAGGGGAGTACGTCCCGGGCTTTATAAAGGATGATTGCGCCCGGGTCCTTCGGCCCCACCGCCCGCGTTGACCCTTCTGCGCAACCAGTCGTCCGCCAGCACCGGGTCCACCCCGCCGCCGGGATCGGCGCCGGGCGCGGCGAGGGAGATCCGTTTCGATGCCATCGCCGATGCCCTGGCGGCGATCCGCAACGGCGAATCGATCGTCGTCGTCGACGACGAGAACCGCGAGAACGAGGGCGATCTGATCTGTGCGGCCCAGTTCGCCACCCCCGAACAGATCAACTTCATGGCCACCGAGGCCCGCGGGCTGATCTGCCTGGCGATGGAGGGCGAACGGCTCGACGCCCTCGATCTGCCCCTGATGGTGGATCGCAACACCGACGAAAACCAGACGGCGTTCACGGTGAGTGTGGACGCCGGCCCGGAGAACGGGGTGAGCACGGGCATCTCCGCCGAGGACCGGGCCCGCACGATCCAGGTGGCCATCCATCCCGCCACCCGGCCGGAGGACCTGCGCAGGCCGGGGCACATCTTCCCGCTGCGCGCCCGCCAGGGGGGCGTGCTCAAGCGGGCCGGCCACACCGAGGCCGCCGTGGACCTGGCCCGGCTGGCGGGCCTCTACCCCGCCGGGGTGATCTGCGAGATCCAGAACGCCGATGGGTCCATGGCCCGGCTGCCCGAGCTGGCCGCCTATGCCCGCCGCCATGGACTGCGGCTGATCAACATCGCCGACCTGATCGGTTACCGCCTGGACACCGAGCGGTTCGTGCGACGGCAGGCCGAGGCGGCGCTGCCCAGCAGTTTCGGCAGCTTCCGCGCCATCGGCTACCGCAACGAGCTGGACGGCAGCGAGCACGTGGCGATCGTGAAAGGCCATCCGGAGCAGGCCACGGGGCCGGTGCTGGTGCGGGTGCACAGCGAGTGCCTCACCGGCGATGCCTTCGGATCGCTCCGCTGCGACTGTCGGCCCCAGCTGGAGGCCGCCCTGCGGATGGTCGAGGCCGCCGGGGAAGGGGTGGTGGTGTACCTGCGCCAGGAGGGCCGCGGCATCGGCCTGATCAACAAGCTCAAGGCCTACTCCCTGCAGGACACGGGCCTGGACACCGTGGAGGCCAACGAGCGCCTCGGCTTTCCCGCCGACCTCCGCAACTATGGTGTGGGAGCCCAGATCCTCAGCGACCTGGGCGTGCATCGGCTGCGGCTGATCACCAACAACCCCCGCAAGATCGCCGGCCTGGGGGGCTACGGCCTGCAGGTGGAGGACCGGGTGCCGCTGGTGATGGATGCCAGCGCCCACAACGCCGACTACCTGGCCGTCAAGCGCTCCAAGCTGGGGCACCTGATGGGGGATGGACCGAGCTGCCCCCTGGGCCCCACGGCCGTGCTGGCCTGGACGGGGGACACCGGGTCGGAGGAACCGGATGAGCGGCTGCTCGCCCAGCGGCTGGAGCAACTGCAGGCCTGGGCCCTGGAGCAGGGCCTGCTGCTGGAGCGGGAGGAGCATCCCCGCCTGCTGGCCCTGCTGAACCATCCCAGCCTGGCGGTGCTGATCGGCCCCGGTGATCAGCCTGCGGGCAGCCTGTCGGCGGCCGGCATGGCAACGCTGCTGCAGCGCCTGGCCGGGTGGCCCCACAGCCGCAGCGTGGGGCTGCTGCTCCGACCCGATGCCCAGCGGGGCAACCACCCGAGCGTGGACCTCGAGCCGACCCGGCGGCCCCTGGCGGAGCTCAGCTCCGGAGCCGCCAGGGGACTCGATCTGCAGGCCGAGGTGTTTGTGATCTGGCGCTGAGCCCCAGCGCAGCGCCGGATCCTGGCCGGTCAGTCCTGGATGGTGAGCTTGTTGATCCGGGTGCCGTTCTTGAGGGCCATCACCACATCCATGTCTCCAGTCAGGCCGAAGACGGTGTGGACCCCATCGAGATGGGGCTGGGCACCGTGGCAGATGTAGAACTGCGAGCCGCCGGTGTTCTTGCCGGCATGGGCCATCGCCAGGGTGCCGGCCTGGTGCTTCTGGCCGTTGATCTCACAGTCGATCGTGTAGCCGGGGCCGCCGGTGCCGGCCATCCCGCGCGCACCCTCACGGCTGTTCGGACACCCCCCCTGGGCCATGAAGCCGGGGATCACCCGATGAAAGGCGAGGCCGTCGTAGAAACCCTCCTTCGCCAGCTTGGTGAAATTGGCGACGGTGTTGGGCGCATCGGCCTCGAAGAGTTCGAGCGTGATGGTGCCGGCGTCCGTCTCCATCAGGGCTTTGGTCACGGTGGCAGGAGAGCAAAGGCCGACTGTATGGGGCTGTGATGAAAATGGGGGGTCGGTTCTCCCTCCGCCCGCCATCCGCCGATGAGCAGCACCTCCCCAGCCCAACCCGTCAGCACCGATCTGGGCGGGGCCCGGCTGGGGGTGCTGGGAGGCAGCGGGCTCTACGCGATGGACGGGCTCGAGGAGGTGCGGGAGATCCAGGTGGACACGCCCTACGGCCCGCCCTCGGACACGCTGCGGCTCGGGCGCATCGACGACCTGGAGGTGGTCTTCCTGGCGCGCCACGGACGCCACCACAGCTACACGCCCACGGAGGTGCCCTACCGGGCCAACCTCTGGGCCCTGCGGTCCCTGGGGGTGCGGTGGGTGCTGTCGGTGTCCGCGGTGGGGTCCCTGCAGGAGCAGTACCGCCCCCTCGACATGATGGTGCCCGATCAGTTCATCGACCGCACCCACCAGCGGCCGCTCAGCTTCTTCGGCGGGGGTGTCGTGGCCCACGTGACGGCTGCCGATCCCTACTGCCCGGTGCTCAGCCGGCTGCTGGCCGATGTGGGAGACAGCCTGATGCCCCCCGGGCGCCAGCTGCACCGTGGCGGCACCTATCTCTGCATGGAGGGGCCGGCCTTCTCCACCCGGGCGGAATCGGAGCTCTACCGCAGCTGGGGCTGCGGCGTGATCGGGATGACCAACCACACCGAAGCCCGCCTGGCCCGGGAGGCCGAAATGGCCTACGCCACGCTGGCGATGGTGACCGACTACGACTGCTGGCACCAGGAACACGCGTCGGTGACGGTGGAGCTGGTGATCGACAACCTGCGCGCCAATGCCGCCCTGGCCCAGCAGATCGTGCGCCAGGCCGCCGCGCGGGTCGGGGAGCTCCGCCCCGCCAGCAGCGCTCACCACGCCCTGCGCCATGCCCTGATGACCCCAGCGGAGCACGTGCCGGCCGAAACCCGCCGCCGGGTCGACCTGTTCACATCGCCCTACTGGGGGCCGTACCCGGACTGAAGCTGGCGCCGCAGGCAGCGAGCGCATCGCGCAGGCGGGGACCGTGGCGCTCCAGCTGCCGGGCGGCCTCGGGCGCCTCGAGCCCAGCCGCCGCCATCAGCAGGGCCAGCTTCACCGATCCACCGCTCTGGGCGAGCAGCTCGGCGCCCCGCTCCCGCTCGACCCCCGCCAGGTCCCGCAGGATGCGCAGGGCCCGATCCTCGAGCTTGGCGTTGGTCACGGCCACATCCACCATGCGGTTGCCGTGCACCTTGCCCAGCCGCACCATCACGCCGGTCGAGAGGATGTTGAGCGCCATCTTGGTGGCCGTGCCGGCCTTGAGCCGGGTGGAGCCGGCCAGCAGCTCCGGGCCGGTGAGCAGGCGGATGTCGATCTCCGCCGGCATCGGCACCTGGTCGGCGGGCACGCAGGCCATGGCGATGGCAAGGGCACCGATGGCGCGGGCGTGGCTGAGCCCGCCGAGCACGTAGGGGGTGGTACCGCCGGCCGCGATGCCCACCAGGCAGTCGGCCGCTGTGAATCCCCGTGCCTCGAGATCGTGGCGGCCGGCGTCGAAGAGGTCCTCCAGGCCTTCGGAACTGCGCAGCAGCGCCGGCGCACCGCCGGCCAGGACCCCCTGCACCAGCTCAGGCGGGGTGCAGAAGGTGGGGGGACACTCGGCCGCGTCCAGCACCCCCAGCCGGCCCGAGGTGCCGGCGCCCAGGTAGAAGAGGCGCCCGCCGGCCTGCAGACGCGCCGTGATGGCGTCGACGGCGGCGGCCAGGGCAGGGGCGGCGGCGGCCACGGCCCGCTGGGGCTCGCGGTCGTTCTCACAGAACAGCGCCACCAGCTCCGGCGTGGGCAGGGTGTCGAGGTGCTCGCTGAGCGGATTGGCCTGCTCGGTGAGCAGGTGGCCCCGATCCCGACCCGCCGAGGCCTGGGCCGTCACAGCAGACCCTCCAGCTGGCGGCGGAAGGCCTCGAGCTCGGGGTCCCCGGAGCTGATCGGCTCACGGCTCGCCTCCGGAGCCGCATCGGGTGGCGGATCGGCGACTGCCGAACCGGAGGACGGAGCGGCCCCGGCGGCAGGCTCGTCCTGCCAGTGCTCCACGTCCATGTTGCGCTCGGGCGGGGCGATCAGCAGGCGCTCCTCCGGGGTCTGGGGCAGGAAGCCGACGGGGACGAAGCGGGCCTCGTAGCCGGACTGGCGGCAGAAGGCCTCCATCTCCTCCCGGTCCAGGGCTTCGACGGTGGGGACGGGAAAGTCCTGGGCCTCGAGCAGTCCGGCATAGCGCTCGGCGTCGTCGCGGGCCTCGAACAGCAGCACCACCGTGCGGCCGCCGATCTCAAGGGAGTGGATGCCCTCCTGATCGGTCCCGGGGTCGAACAGCAGCACGTGCACCGGCATGGATGGTGATGGAAGTGCGGCGGGTCCCTCAGTGTGTCACCGCGGCCCGATCGAGAGCCGGACAGGGGGCGTCGGCTCAGGCTCCGGCAGCCTCCTGGGACGCCTCCCGGGACGCCAGTTCGGCGAGTTCCTGGAGACGGCGGTACAGGGCGATCTCGGCGTCGTCGAGCTGGTCCGGAACGACGATCCTCACCTCCACGAGCTGGTCGCCCCGCTGGCTGCCCCACTCCATGCCACGGCCGCGCAGCCGCAGCAGCCGGCCGCTGGAGGAGCCCTGGGGCACCGTGAGTTTGACGGGGCCCCGCAGGGTCGGCACCACCACACGGCAGCCGAGGGCCGCTTCCGCGGGGGTGAGCTCGAGGGGGTAGAGCACCCGCAGGCCGTCAATGCGCAGGCCCTCCGCGGTGCGCACCCGCAGGTGGAGGAAGTGGTCACCGCCTCCAGGGGTGACGCCGGCGAGCCGCAGCCGCCAGCCATCCCCTGCCAGGGGCGGTGTCCAGACCTCGACGCAGGTGCCATCCGCCAGTTCGAGTTCCACGCGCTCCCCCTGCAGGGCCTGCTCCGGGCTGAGGTCCACGAGGCTCTCGTCATCGCTGGAGGCCTGCACCGGGGGCGGGGGTGCCGGGGAAGGGGTCACGGATCCGGCCGGCTCGGCGGGCGGCGGGCCCGGCCAGTCCTCTTCCGCCGGGGCCTCGGCGGCTTCAGCCACGTCCCCCCGTCCAGGACGCTCGCCGAACAGTTCGGCCAGGTAGTCCTCAAAGCTGGGGAACCCCGTGGCGAAGGGATCCGCCGGGCCCTGCTCGGCCTGGGTCTCGCCCCGCTCCCAGGCGCGCCGCCGCAGGGGATCGGAGAGGACCGCATAGGCCTCGTTCACCAGCTTGAACTGGTCCTCGGCAACGGGATCGTTGCCGTTGAGATCCGGATGCCAGCGGCGGGCCTGGGTGCGGAAGGCCCGCTTCAGCGTGGCGGCATCGGCGCCGGGCTCGATCCCCAGCACACGCCAGTAGTCAGGGGGCGCAATCGGGCTGTGACTCACCGCGGCTACACGTCACCCCAGGGATCGTCGTCCGGAACCCGGGCCGGCGGGCGCGATGGGGAAGCGGACCGCTCGGCGCCGTAGCGACGCTCGGGCGGGGCTTCGCCCCGAAAGCGCTGCTCCTCGAAGCGGCTGCCGGCATCGCGGTACTCCGGGTCGCCGTACTCCGGGTCGCGAACCTGGGGATAGCGGTCTGCAGGGTAACGCGCTTCGGGGTAACGCGCTTCGCCGTAGCGATCCTCCCGGTAGCGGTCCTCCCGGTAACGATCCTCCCGGTAGCGGTCCTCCGGAAGGGCGCGGGAGGGGGTGCGCTCCCAGCTGCCGTAGCGGTCGGCGCCCGAGAGCGCGCCGCGGTCACGCCCCGGCGGCATCGCCCACGGATCGCTGCCCGGACGGCTCCAGTCGTCCCAGTCGTCATCGGCGAACAGCTCATCCTTGAGCGAGCCGAGCGTGTTCTTCAGCCCCTGCAGGGGGCCCTGCTCGGAGCGACGCTCGCTGAGCAGACGGCGGTTGAGGCCGAAGAGCGCCTCCTGCAGCTGGCTCACCGCCATGTCGAGCTCGCCGGGGTCGGTGCTGCCGCGCTCCTCGAGGGCCAGCAGATCCTGCACATCGCGCAGGGCCATCTCCACGCTGCGCTGCTGGCGCTCCGCGCCGTAGGGCCCCAGCTCCAGGGACGCGTCGCGCAGGCGCCGCTCCGCCTGGGCCACCAGGGTCTGGGCCTTGTTGCGGCGGTCGACGGCCGCCCGCTTGCGACGGTCTTCGGCAGCCTTGCGTTCCGCCTCCTCGATCAGCCGGGCGATCTCCTCCTCGCTGAGGTTGGAGCCCCCCTGGATGCTGACGCTCTGCTGGCGGCCGGTGGTGCGGTCCGTGGCCGACACCTGCAGCAGACCGTTGGCATCGATGTCGAACGACACCTGCACCTGGGGCACACCCCGGGGAGCCGGGGGAATGCCGGAGAGGCGGAAACGCCCCAGGCTCTTGTTGTCGGCCGCCATCTGCCGTTCCCCCTGCACCACGTGGATCTCCACGGAGTTCTGGTTCGCCTCGGAGGTGCTGAACAGATCGCTCTTGCGCACGGGGATGGGCGTGTTGCGGAGGATCAGCACCTTCATCACCCCACCGATCGTCTCGAGCCCGAGGGAGAGGGGCGTGACGTCGTTGAGCATCAGATCCCGCAGCTCCCCGGTGAGGATCCCGGCCTGGACCGCCGCACCGATCGCCACCACCTCGTCGGGATTCACCGACTGGCACGGCTCCCGCGGGATGAGGGTGCGCACCATCTCCTGCACCATCGGCATGCGGGTGGAGCCGCCCACCAGGACGACATCGTCGATCTCGTCGGCCGCCAGCCCGGAATCGCGCAGGGCCCGCTGCACGGGGCGCAGCAGGCGGTCGAGCAGGTCGGGACAGAGGGCCTCGAAGGTGCGCCGCTCGAGGGTGGTCTCGATGTGGAGGGGCCCCTCACTGCCGGTGGCGATGAAGGGAAGGGAGATGGGGGTGCTCTGCACACCGCTCAACTCGATCTTGGCCTTCTCCGCCGCCTCGGTGAGGCGCTGGAGTGCCTGGCGGTCGCGCCGCAGGTCGAGGCCATGCTCCTTCTCGAACGCATCGGCCAGCCAGTCGACGATGCGACGGTCCCAGTCGTTGCCGCCGAGCTGGGTGTCTCCACTGGTGGCCTTCACGTCGAAGACCCCCTGGGCGATGCGCAGCACGGAGACATCAAAGGTGCCGCCGCCCAGGTCGAACACCAGCACGCGCTTCACGGCCGAGCGATCAAAGCCGTAGGCCAGTGCGGCAGCGGTGGGTTCGTTGAGGATGCGCTCCACGCTGATGCCCGCCAGTCGGCCGGCATCGCGGGTGGCCTGGCGCTGGGCGTCGTTGAAGTAGGCCGGCACCGTGATCACCGCCGCCTCGACCGGCTCCCCCAGGTAGGTGGCGGCGTCGTCGGCCAGCTTGCGCAGGACGCTGGCCACCAGCTCCTCGGGGGCATACTCCCGCTCGGTGGCCGGGCAGACCACCCGCACGTTTCCCTGGTCGTTGGCCCGGATGGTGTAGGGCACGCCGAGGCTCGACTCCTCGAGTTCCTCCCACTGGCGCCCCACGAAGCGCTTGAGGTTGGCGAAGGTGTTGCGGGGATTGAGCACCAGCTGGCGGCGGGCCAGCTGCCCCACCAGCAGTTCCTGATCGCGGCTGAACCCCACCACCGACGGCGTGGTGCGGCTGCCCTCGGCACTGGCGATCACCACGGGGCGGCCACCCTCGAGCACGGCCACCACCGAATTGGTGGTTCCCAGGTCGATGCCGACGATGCGACCCATGAACAGTGCGGCCCCGTCACCCGTCTGGCGCCCCAAAACTACCGGGCTGACAGCCGTTAATCACGGCTTAAGGCAAGCAGATGCCTTCCTTCGTAGATTCGGCGCGGAACGGCCTGGCCCGGGCTGGCCCCAACGCAACCCGATCTCCATGACAGGCGAACTCCTACCAGCGGCCTCAGCTGAGGCGCTCTCGGGGGATCGCGACGATGCCTTCACCCTGCGCCGCAGGCCACCGGCGGAGAAACTGCTGGACATCGGCTTCCGCCAGCTCACCCTGAGCCTGGCCGCGGTGGTGGCCATCGTGCTGCTGGGCATCTTCCTGGTGGTGCTCCAGGGTTCCCGCGAAGCCATCGCCAGCTTCGGGCTCGGCTTCCTCACCACCTCGGCATGGGATCCGGTCAACGAGCAGTACGGCGCCCTGATCGCCATCTACGGCACCCTGGTCACGTCCCTGCTGGCCCTGCTGATCGCCGTTCCCCTGGGCGTGGGCACCGCGATCTTCATCACCGAAGACTTGGTGCCCCGCGTGGTACGCGAGGCGATCGGCCTGATGGTGGAGCTGCTCGCCGCCATCCCGTCCGTGGTGCTGGGCCTCTGGGCGATCTTCGTGATGGAGCCGGCCATCCGGCCAGTGCTGAACCTGCTGCACCAACTGCTGGGCTGGTCTCCGCTGTTCGACACCTCAGCCAAGGGCCCCGGCATGGCCCCGGCCATCCTCATCCTGGTGGTGATGATCCTGCCGATCATCACGGCGATATCGCGGGATGCGCTCAACCAGGTACCCGCGGAGCTGCGCCAGGGGGCCTACGGGGTTGGCACAACCCGCTGGGGGGCCATCAGCAGTGTCATCCTGCCAGCCGCCATTTCCGCCATCACCGGAGGGGTCATGCTCGCCCTGGGCCGGGCCATGGGTGAGACCATGGCCGTGACCATGATCATCGGTAACGCCCTGAACTTCAGCTTCTCGCTGCTGGCTCCCGGCAATACGATCGCCGCCATGCTCGCCAACCAGTTCGGTGAAGCGAGCGGCATCCAGGTGTCGGCCCTGATGTATGCAGCCCTTGTTCTGATGCTGCTCACCTTCCTCGTCAATGTGCTGGCCCAGTGGCTGGTTCGTCGGCTCAGCCTCCGCTACTGAACCACCGCGATCGTGATCAGCCCCACCCTGGCCAGGCACAGAAGGGAGTTCAAACCCTCCGGCGGCGAACCTGATCCGCCGGAGAGCCTCTTTGTGCGGCGCCCCCTGCAGTTCGACAGGTCGCTCGGCCGCAACCGCCTCAACCGCCTCTGCACCGGAATCGCCGGCCTCTTCGCCGCCTGCGCCGTACTGCCGCTCTTCCTGGTGCTGGTGTACGTGCTGATCCGAGGCGGGAGGCTGATCAGCCTGGGCCTGTTCACCCAGCTGCCGCCCGCGCCAGGGCTGGAGGGTGGAGGTATCGGCAACGCCATTCTGGGCACGCTGATGGTGACGCTGATCGCCTCCCTGATCGCCGTCCCCATCGGTGTCGGTGGAGGGATCTACCTCACCGAATATTCGCAGCGGGGTTGGTTCGCGCGCTTCGTGAGCTTCGGCAACGACGTGCTGGCCGGCGTGCCCTCGATCATCTGCGGCGTGTTCGTCTATGGGGTGGTGGTGGCCACCCGGATTTTCTTCAACCAGAGCTACAGCGCCGTGGCTGGTGGTATCGCCCTGGCCACCCTCATGCTGCCCACCGTGATCAAGACCACCGACGAGGGGCTGAAGCTCGTTCCGCAGGAACTGCGCTGGGGGGCCTACGGGGTGGGGGCCTCCAAATTCGTCACGGTGATGCGCATCACCGTGCCGGCCGCCTTCACCCCCATCGCCACGGGGATCGTGCTCGGGATTGCCAGGGCGGCAGGGGAAACCGCGCCGCTGATCTTCACGGCCCTGTTCTCACCCTTCTGGCCAGACGGGATCTTCAACCCGATTGCCACCATGTCGGTGTTGATCTTCAACTTCGCCATCATGCCTTATGAGGCCCAGAACGAACTCGCCTGGGCAGCCTCCTTCGTGCTGGTGATCATGATTCTGCTGGCCAATCTCCTGGCCCGCTGGCTCAGCAGCCTCACCCGCACCTAACCCATCCCTCCTGATCCTTCATCGCGACTTCCCGAACTCCACTCCATGAACACGGCTCCCTCCATCAGCATGGGCACGAGCGCACCCGAACCCAACAACGACGACATCTGCCTGTCGCTCGATGGAGTCACCATCTCCTACGGCAACTTCGAAGCCGTAAGGGATGTCTACATGGACATTCCCCGCGGCAAGGTAACGGCGTTCATCGGTCCGTCGGGTTGTGGGAAATCCACCGTATTGCGGGCTATCAACCGAATGAACGACCTCATCCCCGGTTGCCACCTCAAGGGCCGTGTGGTGTTCGATGGTCACGACATCTACGACAGGCGCGTGGATCCGGTGGAGGTGCGCAGACGGATCGGGATGGTGTTTCAGAAACCCAACCCCTTCCCCAAGACGATCTACGAAAACATCGCCTTCGGTGCCAGGATCAACGGTTACCGAGGCAACATGGATGATCTGGTGGAGCGCGCGTTGCGCAAGGCCGCCGTGTGGGATGAATGCAAGGACAAACTCAAGGAGAGCGGCCTGGCCCTCTCCGGCGGTCAGCAGCAGCGCCTCTGCATCGCCCGGGCCATCGCCACCGAGCCGGAGGTGATCCTGATGGATGAACCCTGCTCGGCCCTGGATCCGATCTCGACCCTCAAGATCGAGGAAACGATGCACGAGCTCAAGCGCAGCTACACGATTGTGATCGTGACCCACAACATGCAGCAGGCCGTGCGGGTGGCGGACATGACGGCGTTCTTCAACGCGGAAGCGGTGGAGGGAGGTTCCGGCAAGGTGGGCTACCTCGTGGAGTTCGAGGAAACGGAGCGAATCTTCAACGCCCCCAACCAGCAGGCCACCCAGGATTATGTGAGCGGCAGGTTCGGCTGAGCTGGACACCAACCCAGCCGAGGGCGCCATCGATCAGCCGTGGAGGCGGCTGGGAGGCCCCAGGGAGCCAACAAAAAAGCCGACCATAAGGTCGGCTCTGGAGAAACGGAGAGGGAGGGATTCGAACCCTCGATAGAGTTGCCCCTATACAGCATTTCCAGTGCTGCGCCTTCGACCACTCGGCCACCTCTCCAGCGGCAAAATGGGGCAATCGAGTGGCAATGTAGCAGCATGACCACCACCCACCCCATCACGGTCCACTGGCGCCAGGCCGGTCGAACCATTCGCCACGAGGTCCCCGAGGGGGATTACATCCTGCGCAGCTTCGAACAGCAGGGCGACCCCCTGCCGTTCAGTTGCCGCAACGGCTGCTGCACGGCCTGCGCCGTGCGGGTGCTGAACGGCCGGATCGACCATCGGGAGGCGCTCGGCCTGTCGCGGGAGCTGCGCGACAAGGGCTACGGCCTGCTCTGCGTGGCCCGCGCCATCGGGCCGCTCGAGGTCGAGACCCAGGATGAGGATGAGGTCTACGAGCTGCAGTTCGGCCGCCACTTCGGCCGGGGCAGGGTGCTTCCTGGCCTCCCCCTCGACGATGAGTGAGACCACCACCGGCACGGCAGCGGGATCGGATCGGGCCCGCGAGGCCTCGGGACTCTCCGCCTCGGAGCTGGAGCATCTGGCCGCGGTCGCCCGGCAGGCCGCCGCGACCGGCGGCGCCGAACTCACCGCCCACCGGGGGCGCCTCAACCAGGTGCGGGAGAAGGGTCGCTGCGGCGATCTGGTCACCGAGGCCGACCTGGCCGCCGAGGCGGCCGTGCTGGCGCTGCTGGAGGCCGAGACCCCGGAGATCGGGATCCTGGCCGAAGAGAGCGGCCGACGCCAGCGGCCCGGCGATCTGCCCGGCGATCTGCCCGGCGATCCGCCCCGCGATCTGGAGTGGTGCGTCGATCCGCTCGATGGCACCACCAACTACGCCCACGGTTACCCCTTCTTCGGAACGTCCGTGGGCCTGTGCTGGCGCGGCCAGCCCCTGCTGGGTGCCCTGGCGGTACCGGCCCTGCAGGAGCTCTACTGGGCCGCGCCCGGCCTGGGCAGCTGGTGCAACGAGCGCCGCCTCCAGGTGAGCGACTGCCAGCGACTGGCCGAAGCCCTGCTGGTGACGGGGTTCGCCTACGACCGCTTCACCCGGCTCGACAACAACTACGCCGAATTCGCTTACTTCACCCACCGCACCCATGGGGTGCGGCGCGGGGGTGCCGCCGCCGTGGACCTGGCCTTCGTGGCCGCCGGCCGCCTGGACGGCTACTGGGAGCGCGGCCTGTCCCCCTGGGATCTGGCGGCGGGGGTGGTGCTGGTGGAGCAGGCCGGCGGCCGGGTGAGTGCCTACGACGGTGGCCCCCTCGATCTCGCCAGCGGGCGTCTGATCGCCGCCGCACCCGGCCTGCATGCCTCTCTGGTGGAGGGTCTGGCGGCCTGCCGGCCGCTGCCGGGAGCCAGCTTCGGAGCTCCCGAACTCGACGCCGGCACGGCCGGGCGTGAGCCCACCTCAGAGCCCACTCCATAGGATCAGCCGACTGCGATCCGCTCCCCTTCCCATGGCCCTGCAACCCGCCGCCGGCGCCAGGGATCTCAATCCCCGGGAGGTGGAACGCAACCGCTCGATCTGCCAGGAACTGGCGGCGGTGTACCGGCTCTGGGGCTACCAGGAGGTGGCGCCACCGGGTTTCGAGCGGCTCGACACCCTGCAGGCCGGCGGGGGCATCGACGGCCGTGAGCTGGTGCGGCTCGCTGCGGACGAGCCCCTGGGCCTGCGACCGGAGCTCACCGCGTCGATCGCCCGGGCGGCCAGCACCCGGATGGCGGAGCGGCCCCGCCCGCTGCGGCTCTGGGCGGAGGGCTGCACCTTCCGCAGCAGCGTGGCCGACAGCGGCCACCAGCGGATCCACGAACAGCTCCAGAGCGGCGTTGAGCTGCTGGGCGAGCGTTCCGCCGCCGCCGATGCCGAGCTCACCAGGCTGCTGCTGGCGGCGGCGGGCAGCCTCGGCCTGCGCCGGGAGCACAGCCCGCGCCTGCTGGTGGGCCACCACGGCGTGCTGAAGGCGTTGCTGCAGCAACTGCCGCCCGAGCAGCAGGGTGGGGCCCGTGCCGCCCTCACCGGCTTCGATCCGATCGCCCTGGCGGCGCTGCCCCTGAGCCGCACCGAATGCCAGCGGCTCACGGCCCTGATGCGCCTGCGGGGCAGGCCCGACGGGGTGCTCTACCAGCTCGAGCAGTGGCTGGGGCCGATCCCGCTGCTGGCCGAACTCGGCGCGACCCTGGCGGTGATCACCCCGGCGGCGGAGCGGCTGGGGGTGACGGTGCAGCTGGATCCCACCTTCCAACCCCATTTCGACCTGTACGACGGCCTGGTGCTGAAGCTGGTCTGCCAGGGACAGGAAGCACCGGTCGCCATCGCCGGCGGCGGTCGCTACGACGCGCTGGTGGGCCGCTTCTGTGCCGACAGCCAGATCGCCGCCGGGGTGGGGTTCGCCTTCGATGTGGAAGCCGTGCGCGAACTGCTGGCCGCTGGACTCACGGCCCCGACGATGGCCGGGCCGACCCTGGTGGCCTACGGCAGGCCTGAGGATCTGCCCCGTGCCCTTGACGCCCTCGAGGCCCTGCACAGGGCCGGCAGCTGCGCGGAACTTCTCGGCCACGCCGTGGACAGCCGCGCCAGTGCCGAAACCCGGGCGGCGGAGCGGGGATGCGCCGGGGTGCACTGGATCGCTCCCTAGGATCCCCGCGACCCACCGAGCCCGCCATGGCCCACACGATCGTCACCAACGTCTGCGAAGGGGTGGCCGATTGCGTGGATGCCTGCCCGGTGGCCTGCATCCACCCCGGCAAGGGAGCCAACCGCAAGGGCACCGGCTTTTACTGGATCGATTTCGACACCTGCATTGACTGCGGCATCTGCCTGCAGGTGTGCCCCGTCGAGGGGGCGATCCTGCCGGAGGAGAAGCCGGAGCTGCAGCAGCGCGGCTGAGGGTCGGTTCGGTGACCCCTCCCTCCGGCCCATTGAGGCGGAGCGGCGGGGATCCGTAGGGTCAGCGTCAGTCAGGTGAGCTGCCATGCCGGTGCTGGAAGAGAAGGGTCAGATCCAGATCCATACCGAGAACATCTTCCCGATCATCAAGAAGGCCGTCTACAGCGGCCACGAGGTGTTCCTGCGGGAGCTGGTGAGCAACGGCGTGGACGCCATCAGCAAGCGCCGCATGGCCGCCATGGCGGGCGACTGCAGCGAAGGCGAGCAGGGACGGGTCCAGATCCGCATCGACCGGGAGCAGAAGACGCTCACGATCTCCGACAACGGCATCGGCATGACCGCCGACGAGGTGAAGCGCTACATCAACCAGGTGGCCTTCTCCAGTGCCGAGGATTTCCTCGAGAAGTACAAGAGCGAAGGGGACGCGATCATCGGCCACTTCGGCCTCGGCTTCTACTCCAGTTTCATGGTGGCCCGCCAGGTGGAGCTGGTGAGCCTCAGTGCCCGCGAGGGGGCCGAGGCCGTGCGCTGGACCTGTGACGGCTCCCCCAGCTTCACGCTCGAGAGTGCCGAGCGCAGCGAACCGGGCACCGATGTGATCCTCCATCTGATGGAGGAGGAGCTCGAGTACATCGAGCCCGCCCGGATCCGCACGCTGATCTCCACCTACTGCGACTTCCTGCCGGTGGAGGTGCAGCTGGAAGGGGAGACGGTCAACAAGCGCGAGGCCCCCTGGCGCAAGAGCCCCCGCGAGCTGAGCGACAACGACTACATCGAGCTCTACCGCTACCTCTACCCCTTCCAGGGCGACCCCCTGCTGTGGGTTCACCTCAACACCGACTATCCCTACAACCTGCAGGGGATTCTGTACTTCCCGAAATCCAGCGGCCGGGCCGACTGGGAGAAGGGCGAGATCAAGCTGTACTGCAACCAGGTGTTCGTGAGCGACTCGATCAAGGAGGTTGTTCCCCGCTACCTGCTGCCCCTGCGGGGGGTGATCGATTCCCCCGACATCCCGCTGAACGTGAGCCGCTCGGCCCTCCAGACCGATCGGCGCGTCCGCTCGATCGGCGGCTTCGTGGCCAAGAAGGTGGGCGATCGGCTCAAGGAGCTGCATCGCGACGATCCGAAGCGCTACGCCGAGATCTGGGAGTCCCTGGCCCCGTTCATCAAGATCGGCGCGATGGAGGACGAGAAATTCGCCGACCAGGTGGCCGACCTGGTGCTGTTCGGCACCACGGCAGCTGCAATCGAGGGCGATCCGGCCGAGGGGCAGATCCTCGATCCCATCCCCGCCGGAGACGGCAGGGCCTACACCACCCTCTCCGCTTACCGCTCCCGGCTGAGCGCCGAGAACGACAAACGGGTGCTCTACTGCACCGATGAGGCCGGCCAGGCCGGAGCCCTGGCCCTCTGGCGAAGCCAGGACGCCGAGGTGCTGCTGGCGGACAGCTTCATCGACACCCAGTTCATTCCATGGCTGGAGATGCGGCACGAGGAACTCAAGTTCCAGCGGGTGGATGCCGAACTCGACGACTCGCTCCAGGAGAAGGAGAGTGAACTGGCCGATGCCGATGGCAAGGATGCCTCCGAGAAGCTCCGCGAGCTGTTCAAGGCCGCCCTGGCCGATGACAAGGTGACGCTTCAGGTCCAGGCGCTCAAGGGGGAGAACGCCCCCGCCGCCCTGATCCTGCTGCCGGAGCAGATGCGCCGCATCAACGACATGGGCGCCCTGATGGAGCAGCGGCTGCCCGGCCTGCCGGATCACCACGTGCTGCTGATCAACCGGCGCCACAAGCTGGTGGAGGGGCTGCTGAAGCTGAGCGCCGGCTCCGTGATCACCGGCAGCGGCAGCTCGCCCAGCCAGGAGCTGGCCAACGCCCTCGGCCGTCACATCTACGAGATGGCGCGGCTGGCGGTGGGGGGGCTGGAGCCGAACCAGCTGGCCGGCTTCCAGCAGCGCAGCTGCGATCTGATGGGGCAGCTGATGGAGCGGGGCCTCTGAACGAGGCTCCCTTTCCATTTGGTAAAGTCTCCGCTTGGGCTGATGCCCAGATGTTGTTCTGAACGGTTGTAGGTCATGTCCCGGGTCTGCCAGCTCACCGGCAAGCGCGCCAACAACGGCATGGCCGTCTCGCACTCCCACGTGCGCACCAAGAAACTCCAGCAGGTGAACCTCCAGGAGCGGCGTCTGTGGTGGGCCGAGGGCAACCGCTTCGTCAAGCTGCGCGTTTCCACCAGGGCCCTCAAGACCATCCAGAAGAAGGGTCTGGGGGCCTATGCCAAGGAACTGGGTGTGAACCTGGCCAAACTCTGAGCCAGCGGCCTGCCGTCAGCAGAGCCCTGGAGCCCAGGCGCCAGCCCGGGCTGAGGTCCGATCGATGCACCCCTCCGACCATCGCCGGCACCATGTCCAGCGCCGGGATGTGCTCCGTCTTGCCTTCTGCGGCGGAGCCTCCCTGGCGTGTGGGCTTCTGGCGGTTCCCCGGCAGGCTGCGGCCCTGGGGGGAACCCTGCCGGATCTGGATCATGCGGCCCCGGATTTCCGGCTTCAGGGAATCCGTCCAGGCCGCGGGGGTGAGCTGGAGGAGGCTGAGCTGGGGCTGCAGGACTTCGCCGGGCACTGGCTGGTGCTGTACTTCTACCCGCGGGATTTCACCGAAGGCTGCACGCTGGAGGCCCGCGGCTTTCAGCGTGATCTGCGCCGCTACCGGGCTCTCGATGCCACCGTGGTGGGCATCAGCGCCGACGATCCAGGCTCCCACGCCGAGTTCTGCGGCAGCGAAGGGCTGAGCTATCCCCTGCTCTCCGATCCCGGTGGGCGCGTCAGCCAGGCCTATGGCAGCTGGCTTCCCCCCTTCTCCCAGCGGCACACATTCCTGATCGATCCGGAGGGAACCCTGCGAGCACGCTGGGTGGCGGTGCGCCCGGCCGGCCACAGCGCCGAAGTGCTGGCCAGCCTGGCGGCGCTGCGCTGATCCTGGCAGGCTGGCCGCGTTGCCGCGCTTGGATGGGGCCAGCTCAGCCATCCCTGGGGATCCCAGCCTTCCGCCCAGCCACGTGATGTTCATCGCCTTTCCATGCCGCTGATGCCAGTGATGCTGCAGGGCACGACGCACCACCCTGCCGGCCTCGAACCCTCCCCCACCGGGATGGCCTGCGCCGCCAGGGATCTGGTGCGGAGCGGCCAGATCCTGTCCATTCCACGCTGCATCACGGACGACGATTGGCTGGGCCGCCTCCAGGGCATCGTCCGGGACGGCCTGCGGCTCGCCGGTGGCGACCCCGCCCTGAGCCGAACGATCCGGCTCGAGGAGATGCACCGCCACTACAGCGGCGAGCAGATCGTGCGGGCGGCGGATGCGTCGATCCGCCAGATCAAGCCGCTGAGCGGTCGGTTGCTGAAGCATGTGCTCCGCAGCCGTCTCGGCATGGAGCAGCGCTTCTGGTTCGATCGCCGGCCCAAGGTTCGCTTCCACCCACCGTCGGCAACCCTGGAGGAGGACCGGCAGGTTTTCCAGGACTACGCCCGGCGCCGGGGCCATGGCAAGGTCGACGCCCACGACCCCCACCTCGACAGCTGGCATCACTGTCCGGTGAACTCGGTGAACCTGTGGATCGCCCTGGGGAGGGTGACCCCCCGCAATGGCATGACGGCCTTCCCCGACACCCACGGGCGCGCGTTGGTGCAGCGCGACCACGCCCACGATGTGGCGGGCGACCAGTGGTTCGGCACGGGGGTGGACACCGATCTTCGGCCCGGCGATGCCTGGCTGTTCCCGGGTGATCTGCTCCACACCTCGATCCTCAACGCCTCGGATGAAACCCGGGTGGCGATCAGCTTCCGGCTCACCTTCAGCAAGCCGTACTTCTCCGGATCGGGGACCGAGTCGTTCGTGGATTCGCGCTACGCCGACAGCCCCCTGGAGTTCTGGACGCTGCAGCATCCCGCCGATCCGATCCGCGGAGTGGTGCGCCACTGGCGCGGCCCCCGGCGCGGCCCTGAGGTGAACCGGGGTCCGCAGGTGGTGCACGACCACCTGGAGCCGCTGGAGGTCCACATCCACGAGGATGGGTCCGCGACCTTCGCGGCGGAGGCCATGGCACCCGGCACGGTTCGCGTGCTGGATCGCCAGCGGTTGGTCTGCCGGGATCTCCAAGGGACCTACACGGTGGTGGGCCGGCACTGCCCCCATCGCGGCGCCGATCTGGCGGCCGCGGAACTGAACGCCGAAGGGCTGGTGTGCCCCTGGCATCGGCTGGTGTTCAACCCCGAGAACGGCTCCAGCGTGGGGCATTGTGACCATGCCCTTGCCGCCAACCCCTGCCAGGTGCGTCACGGAGAGGTGGTGGTGCCGCCAAGCTCCCGCTGAGGGGTCAGGGCGGGTCAAACCCCTCCAGCACCAGCTTGCCGACCATCCCGTGCGAGGCGATCCGCCGGTGCGCCTGATGGAGATGGGCGGCGGTGATCGCACCGCGATGCTCCTGCAGGGTGCTGACCAGCACGCCCCGATCCACCAGGTCGGCCGCCCGCTGGAGCAGGCGTCCCTGGGCGGCCAGATCCGGCGTGCCGTAGAGGGAGCGGGTGAACATCAGCTCCCAGTGCAGGGCCAGGCTCTTGGACTTGAGCGCCAGCACATTGATCGCGGCCGGGTCCGGATCATCGATCAGGGCCAGTGCCCCCTGGGGGGCCAGCAGATCCACCAGCGCCTCGAAGTGGCGGTCGGTGTGGGTGAGGCTGGCCACCCACTGCACCGCCGGAATCCCCAGGGCCTCGAGCTGGGGACGCAGGGGCTGGTGGTGGTCCACCACATGGTGGGCTCCCATGCGCAGGGCCCAGGCGCGGCTCTCGGGCCGGGAGGCTGTGCCCACAAGCGTGAGCCCGGTGAGGGCGCGAGCCAGCTGCAGCAGCATCGACCCCACCCCACCGGCCGCGCCGACGACCAGGAGGCACTCTCCCCGGGAGGTCTGGGGATCCTGGGGGATCCGCAACCGGTCGAACAGCAGCTCCCAGGCGGTGATGCTGGTGAGGGGCAGGGCGGCGGCCTCGGCGGGGCCCAACCGCTCCGGCGCCCTGGCCACCAGGCGGTGGTCGACGCAGTGGAGCTCCGCATTGCAGCCCTGACGCTGCAGCGCGCCGGCGTACCAGACCCGCTCACCGGGCCGGAAGCCCTCCACCCCCGGCCCCACGGCCTCGATTCGCCCCACGGCATCCCAGCCAAGAATGCGCCAGCCGCCGCGTTCGGGATGCTCGCGGGCCCGCACCTTGCCATCTACGGGGTTCACCCCCACCGCTTCGATCGCCACCAGCAGGTCGAGGTCGCTGGGGCAGGGGTCCGGAAGCTCAAGATCCTGCAGGTAGAGCGGATCCTCCAGGGAAGCCGCGGCTTGATAGCCGATGGCACGCATGGGCCGGTGGCGAGTCAACCCAGCATGGCCAGCCCCTGGTACGGCTCGGCAACTGAAAAGACGTGCGGATAGGAGCGCAGGCTCAGGAATCGGCTGGGTATCCGGGCGGAAATGGCTTGATAGCACGGAGCTTCCAGATCAGATGGCTCGTGTCCCAGGCCTGGTACAGCAGATCGAAACACCCCGTGAAGCCATAGCGACGGCCGAGTTCAGGTCCCCAGGGATCGATCGGGGTGCCATCGGCAGACACCCGTCGGGCGAAGTAACTCACGGTGGTGTCGGTGATGACGTTCACATGGGTGGGGTCCTGGAACGCCTCCGGATGGGGGTAGGCCGGCGTGCGGGCCAGGAAGATGCCACCGGGTTTGAGAATCCGCCAGGCCTCGTTCATGGCTTCGATAAAGGGATTGACCAACAGTCCTTCCTTCCAGATGGCGCGAGGAAGGTGCTCGAGGAAGTCGAAGGCTGTCACGGCGTCAGCACAGGCGTCACCGAGGGGAAGGGGATCAAATCCGACCCAGCAGTTCATCACCTGTTCCCCGCCGGCCTGGCTGTCGATGCCGATGACCCGCTCCGCACCGAGGGGGTTGGCGGGGTTCGGTCCGCTGCCCAGGTCAACAGCAAGAGACATGAAGGAAACGCGCAGACATTGTATCCATTATCTCAGGATTCCAACAAACATGCCAGCCATTACAGCATTCGGTAGCGGCATTGATAGAATCAAAGACAAGTTCAGCAGGCCGCCGTGATCCCTAATTCGCTAGTGATTGGCTTTGGCCTAGTCAAGAACGAAGAAGACATCATTGAGGCCTTCGTACGCCATAATTTACATTACTGCACAGCACTCTTTCTCGCAGACAACGGCTCATCAGATTGCACGGCCGAGATTCTAACCCGACTCATCGAGGAAGGCCTGCCACTGGCAGTCGTGCAGGATCCAGTCTTCCCCCATGCCCAGTCTCAGAAGATGACAGAACTAATGCACAGGCTCGCTCTTGCCTCTGACGCTGATTTCCTCATCCCACTCGATGCCGATGAATTTATACAAGCAGAAAGTCGATCTGAGTTTCTAGCCCAACTCCAGCAGATACCACTTGGCGGTTGTGGACTTTTGCCGTGGAGAACCTATTTGCCGATGGATCAGAGAACAACCGTGCTTCAGAAACGATTTAGCTGTCACAGGGCTGCCGAGCACCCTCAGTACTACAAAGTTGTGGTGCGGTCAATCCGTACCACGGAGGTATTCAGACTCTATCTCGATCAGGGTTCCCACAACCTGTTGTGTGATCTTGATCCTGTGAGCGCAAGGCCGATAGACCCCCTAGCCCTTGCACACTTGCCTGTCCGCTCCAGTCTTCAAATCGGCAAGAAGGGTATCAGTGCTTGGATGGCGAATCTGGCACAATTTCAGGGGGATCCAAGGTCTTCGGGAGCACAATGGGGCCATGTCTATAGGCAGGTCCTTGCCAACGGGTTGTTATCGGAAGATGAGACACGAATTCTCGCACTTCGCTACGCCCAAGACCCCCCAGCGGAGAACAGCGAGGTTTTCAGCTGCGACAATCCCCTCAGGGTTGAGCCACCCGAAAGCGCGCTTGCAACTGCAAACCATACTATCAGCGGACCAGGAGAGCCGGATGCCCCTGCGTTAAAGCTGCTGAGGGCGGTCTGCGCCGCTTGGGAACGCTCATTGCAACCTCCGCACGAATTCACTCCGGAACTTCATGATCACGCCGGTTCACCGCACACGGACTCAAATCCGGACAAGAAGATTCCCGGGGCATTCTCTCCAGACTGGCATAGTCAGAAACTTTTCTTGGATCTGCCCTTCCTGGAATGGATCGTGAAGCGCTACCGGCCCCGGTCAGTGCTGGACGTTGGTTGCGGATCAGGCAGTTGCCTCTCGGCATTGCGCTGGCTCGGTGTGGAAGAGACATACGGCGTGGATGGCATCCAGCACGTACACGCCCTGATCCCGTCCTCGATGTATCAACGGTCGGACCTCCGCCAGCCATTATCCCTGCATCGAACCTACGAAGGCGTTCTCTGCCTGGAAGTAGCTGAACATTTACCTCCAGGCTCGGAATCCACACTCATCGGTACGATTCTTCGACATGCCGAAAGATTCGTCGTGTTCTCCGCCGCGCAGCCCGACCAGCCTGGTGATGGACACATCAATGGGAAGCCCCAGGAGTATTGGATCAGGCAGTTTCACCAGGCTGGATGGAACTGCGCCGTGATTGATAGCCTCCTTTTGCGCTCCATGTCCACCTTCCAATGGTTACGGCGCAACCTGCTGCTCTTCAAGCCAGCGACCGCGCAGGACAGCATGGCTCCGCCAGAGCTACCGCTCGATCACCTCATCGCTTCATCCCGCGAGGGTGCCCCCTGGGGCGCAGACAGTCCCGGAATCATTTCGCATGTCTTCTCCCGGCCGATTCTGAAGCTTTGAGCTCTCATCGATAGGACAAATCACAAGCCTGAGCCCACCGCCACCTCCAGCTCCCGCCAAAACTGCTCATCGACCCCGAACCCCATCGCCCGCATCAGCCGCGTCCGCACGAGCAATTCCTCCTCTTTGCTGAGCAGTCCGTTGGAGAAGCGGGTTTCGAGCGAACCGCAGCGGCGTACATGGCTCATCGGCGCCAGGTCGACGGCCGCGAAGCGCCAGGCGCCAAGGTGGGCGGCGACCAGGGGCAGCGCGAAGCGATCCAGGCCGTAGCCGCTGCGAATCCCGGCAACGAAGGGCATCGCCAGCTCGAGCAGATCGCCGCGAATGAAGGGCGCCATGATCTCCACGATCGGCACCCGATGCAGATGGAGACCGGGCCGCTGCCGCAACCAGCCGTATTCGGGGCTGAGGCTGCTCGAGAAGCTCACGGCCGGTTGAGCAGCGCTGAGCCGATGGATGCGGGCCACCGCCAACAGACGCTGCACGTCGCTGGTGGCGATCAGAACGTCGTCGTCGACGAAGCCGAGATAGGCATCCGCTGGCGGCCGATCCAGCCGCCGCCAGGCTTCCTCCATGAGATGCCCCTTGCACTCGGTGGCCACGCTCAACACCTCCCACCCCTGCGGGTTGGTGCCGGGCTCCAGCCCCTCGCCGGTCCAGTCGAACAGCACCACACGGCAGGGCAGGGGGTGATCCACCACCAGGCAATGGCGGCCCCGGCGGCAGGCCACCACCACCACATCGTCAGGCCAGGGCCCAGGATTGGCCACCGGCTGGCCGAAGTGCACCGGATCGGCACGGTCGAGGTCGCCCACCGCCGCCACCATCTCGGGGATGAACTGGTCGCTGTGGCTGCCGAGCACCCAGCGGGCCCACTGCTGCCGCTCCGCCTCGGAATGTCCGGCCAGCAACCCGGGCCATTGGCCGCCAGGGCCGGTCGCTATAGGGATGGGCGGCACGAAAGCCTTACGGCTGAGCAGGATTCTCGCCCAGCTCCCTCCGGGACAGCGGCGAGATCACAGCGACAGCTCATGCCGCCGCCGGGCTATGTGGCGGTTCACCAGGAGCATGTAGTCACACTGGTCACGCCGATGCATCAGCTCGGCGGCCTGGGCATCCAGCGGATCCATATCAGCCGTGTTGAAGGGTCGGATGATCTCCAGCAGGGGCGGCTGGCCTGGATCGAGCTCGGCGGGTTGGTAGGGCAGCGCAACCGACGGGGCGGCAGCGGGTTGAAACAGCAGCAGGTTCTTGGGCGTCCACCAGTTGGCATGGGTCTGGTCGCAGCCGAGGAGGAGGGCATTGCGAAACGCCACGGTGGTGGGGACATCCACCACATAGCCCAGCTCACGGAAGGCCGCGATCCAGAATCCGGGCCCCTGCTCGTTCACGTGGGTGGGGTTGCGGTCAAGATCCTGCAGCCAGCTGGCGGCACCGAACAGCACAAGACCCGGGCGGTGGGTGGTGAGCACCCCCAGCAGGCCTGCCGCCGAGGCGAGAGGCAGGTGTTCAGCCACCTCCAGGCAGCACACCAGTTCCGTGGGTGGCATGGCGGAACTGGCGGCGGTGGTGTCGCGCAGATCCACCAGGCGGTAGGCATCACGCCACTGCGGCGGCCAGATCCGCTCGGCGGCGGCGCTGCCTTCGAGACCCCAGCTCTCGGACAGGCCAGCGGAGCGCAGGGCCTCCACCAGCAGACCATGGCCGCAGCCCACATCCACCACGCGGCAACGGTCGGGAGCGATCAGCAGGCCGCGCAGCACGCTGGCGAAGTGGGTGAAGAAGCCCGCGTTGGCCAGGTGATCGGCGAAGAAGGCCTCGTCGTAGGCGGCGAGATCATCGCCCCGGGGGATCCTCATC
Source organism: Aphanothece stagnina RSMan2012 (assembly GCF_046764815.1). Classification (NCBI taxonomy): domain Bacteria; kingdom Bacillati; phylum Cyanobacteriota; class Cyanophyceae; order Chroococcales; family Aphanothecaceae; genus Aphanothece; species Aphanothece stagnina. Next base: position 1,562 of record NZ_JBKOUC010000001.1, on the reverse strand, counting down.
GTGCTTGCTGTGGTGTCCAACCGGATGGGAGGCCAGCATGCAGGGCACTCCAGCGCTGCAGGAACAGCCGGTCGGCGGCGTAGAACGTCTCCAGCGCTGTCAGAGCCTCCGGGGTGAGATCGCTCACCGCCAGACGGCGGAACGGATCGACGGCGGCCTGGCCGGCCGACACGTGCAGCGGCGCCGGCGGGATCGGCCGTCCAGCGGCCTGGCTCCAGTGGCGTACGAGATCGTTGATCGCCTCCATCGGCACCAGATCGTGGATCAGAGCCGGATCGCCGCCGAGGAAGGCCGTCTGCGGCAGGGTGTGGTGGCTCCAGTCGATGTGACACGGAATCCAGCGGGGCAGCTCCAGCGCCACCCGGTTCATCATCGCCGCCGGATCGGAGTCGTCGTCGTAGCTGCGCACGCCGTGACGGCGGAAGAGGGCATCATGCACGGCCACGCACCGCTCGAAGTCCTGGCCAGAACTGCTGGCGTTGCGCAGCTTGGCCAGGATGCGGGACGTGGTGAGTTCAACCAGGTGGCTGCGGCAGGCCGACACGAACCGCTCGACCGGGTCGCGCCACACCGCCACCACCTGCCGCTGCCGCGCCGTCGCCGCCAGCTGGTCCGGGCTGCGCCAGTGGGTGTAAGGGAGCACGGCACCGTGCACGTCGAGGTGGATGGGTTCGGCGGCCGCATCCACGCTCCAGGGGCCCAACGCCACCAGCCAGGCGCGCTTGAGGGTGGTGCAGCCGTTCTTGGGAATCCAGAGGTAGGCGGCGGAATCGCCCAGCGGCAAGAGCGGCGCCATGGACTCGCCGGCCTGCATCGCCACCTGCACCGTGATCCAGTCGTGATCGGGCGTGGGAGCCAGCTCAGGCGACATCGGCAGCATGGGGCAGGGCCGGCTCGCGGGCGGGAGTCTCCGGCGCAGGGGCCACGCCATCGGCCACAACATCGCCCCGGGCCACCGCCCCCAAAGCGGCCGGGTACCCGGGCGCCGGGGCCTGGCCGCGGGCTGGAGGTCTGCGGCACACCTCCTCCACCGTCACCTGGAAGGCCTGAGCCACGCGGGGGTCCTTGAACAGCCGGCCCTTGCGCTCACGCACCAGGCCCTTCACGTGCGCGTGGAAGGCCGGATCCTGCAGCAGCCGCACGCTGGTGGCCACGTAGGCGTCGCGGTCCGCCGCGATCAGCTCGGGGATCTCCATCTCCTGCAGCATCGCCACGGTGTGGCGGCCGCGCATGAAGGCGGTGGGGCAGGTGAGCACCGGGCAGTCGCGGCTGAAGGACTGCAGCGAACTGTTGCCGCCGTTCCAGTCGATGGTGTCGAGGGTGTGATGGGCGATGTCGAAGAGGCCCATGAAATCGCCGTAGTCGAGGCGGGGCAGGATGCGCAGGTGGTCGTCCATCGCCAGGCCGCGGTGCTCGAAGTGGGGCCGCAGCCGCTCGGCCAGGCGCCGCGCCATGGCCGGATAGCCCATCGGACCCACCAGCAGAATCAGCGCCTCAGGGTGGCGGGCGGCGATCTCGGCGTAAGGCCAGTCGTTGCGGGGCAGATACTTGAACGTGCTCTG